>CAIPQK010000182.1 GCA_903867185.1 uncultured Candidatus Nemicrothrix sp.
CGCCAGATTGGTCGCAAGCAGCGAGTAACGACGCAGTACCCGAAGGAAAAGGCACCAAAGCCGATCCGTGTGCACGGGCGTCACGTCCTCAATCGTTATGAAGACGGAATGGAAAAGTGCATCGGCTGCGAACTCTGCGCCGGTGTCTGTCCTGCGAAGTGCATTTTTGTTCGTGGCGCCGATAACCCGATTGACGATCCGGTATCTCCGGGTGAACGCTTTGGGTACATCTACGAGATCAATTATCTCCGTTGCATTCATTGCGATCTCTGTGTCGAGGCCTGCCCGACCGAAGCAATCACCGAAACCAAGATGTTCGAGTTCTCGTTCACGAACCGGGCCGATGCGATCTATACCAAAGCTGAACTCGTCGTTGACGACGATGGAATGCCGCAGAAGATGCCTTGGGAAGACTGGCGCGAAGGCGAAGACCTTCCGACGTCAGCCTGGATGCGCGCCACGTCGCCGTCCGGATCAGCTGAGTTCGAGGGTGTTGTCGGGTGGTCTGGCGAACTTGGTTACGGCATTCGCGCTCCGGAAGCCGCGCAGGAGATCAAGGATTCGATCTCGACGCCGCTTGACATGATCGATGAGCACGGCCACGGGCACGAGGACCACGCCCCAGGAACCGCCGAACATGTCTCTCCCGGGCACGACGATCACGCTGACGATGAAAGGGGCGGTGATCTCTGATCATGGAAACCGTCGTCTTCATTGTGAGCGCACTGATTGTGCTTGCTGGTGGTCTCGGAGTTGTGTCGTCGCGTAATCCGGTGCACGCCGCGCTCAGCCTTATCGCCACTCTGTTCGGAATCGCAGTGCTGTTCCTCAACCTCGGTGCGCAACTGCTCGCAGTTGTCCAGGTCATCGTTTACACGGGCGCAATCGTCGTTCTGATTCTGTTCGTCATGATGTTGCTCGGCGTTGATCGCGAAGAAGACCTCGAAACTGAGCCATTGGTAGGTCAGCGTCTTCTTGCCGGCCTCATTGGTCTTCTTTTCTTGGGTGCGGTTCTTGCGATCATCATCATTGGCAAGGACGCCATCGTGACGGGTTCGCATTCGGTCACCGGTGCAATCTCGCCGACGATCTCCAACATCTCGCAAATCGGTACGGCGCTGTTCACGACCTATGTGTTCCCGCTTGAAGTCACTGCGGGACTTCTCACGATTGCTGTAGTGGGCGCTGTCGTTCTTTCCCGACGCCCGAATGATCTTGCACCGATTCCGGAGCCCGAATCCATGATCGATATGGGCGACGAACCACTCACTGCCATTCCCGAGGAAGGAGCGCACTGATGGGCTCAAACCTTTCGTTGGCGTACCTGATGCTTTCGGCGATCCTCTTTGTGATCGGTGGCGTTGGCGTGCTTATTCGTCGCAATCCGCTCGTCATGATCATGTGCGTCGAACTCATGCTTAACGCCGTGAATCTTTCGTTCGTGACGTTCGGAAAGATGCTGAATGACATCTCTGGTCAGATCATCGTGTTCTTCGTGATGGTCGTCGCTGCAGCTGAAGTTGTGATTGGCCTTGCCTTGATCGTGGCGATGGCACGACGTCGTCCCGGCGCTACCGCCGATGACCTTCGGACACTGAGGGGATAAGGGACATGGTCGGTCTGGTCTGGTTAATTCCTGCGCTTCCCTTAGCTGGGTTCTTGCTGTTGGTGTTTTTCGGCAAGCGCATTGGCGAACCCCGTTCCGGGTGGATCGGTACCGGCGCTGTTGCACTCGCGTTTGTCACCGCCTGTCTTGTGTTCGCTGGGCTTTGGGGAGAGCCGGAACACACCTACGAACTTTCCCTGTTCCAGTGGATTCCTGCCGGTCACTTCAATGTCGACATCGGCATCCTTCTTGATCCGTTGTCAATGACAATGGCGTTGTTCATCACCGGCATCGCTTCGTTGATTCACCTCTACTCCATCGGCTACATGCATGGCGACAGCCGATTCCCGCGCTTCTTTACCTACCTGAACTTGTTTGTGTTCTCGATGCTCGTGCTCGTACTGGGCAACAACATGGTGCTCACGTTCCTCGGGTGGGAAGGCGTGGGTGCGTGCTCCTACTTCCTCATTGCCTTCTGGTTCGAGAAGGAAGAAAACGCCAGTGCCGGCAAGAAGGCCTTCATCACCAATCGTGTTGGTGACTGGGGCTTCATGATCGCAATCTTCATGACCTTCTTTGCCTTTGGCACGGTCACCTACACCCAGTTCCTTCCGATGGCACCTGGGTTGGCACAGACCACTGCAACCTTCATCGCCCTCATGCTGTTCGTCGGGGCCATTGGTAAGTCGGCACAGATTCCGTTGTTCATCTGGCTGCCCGACGCTATGGCTGGCCCGACACCCGTGTCCGCACTTATTCACGCGGCCACCATGGTGACCGCCGGCGTTTACTTGCTGGTTCGAGTCAACCCGATCCTCGCGGCATCGGCTTCATGGATCCCATGGATGATCGCCATCGTTGGTTGTGCCACTGCGTTTCTCGCAGCAACGATTGCTCTCGCGCAGCAGGACATTAAGAAAGTTCTCGCGTATTCAACCGTCAGCCAGCTTGGCTACATGTTCTTGGCAGTTGGTGTTGGTGGCTACAGCGCAGCGATCTTCCACATGATCACGCACGCCTTCTTCAAGGCGCTGTTGTTCCTTGGCGCAGGTTCGGTCATTCACGGCATGCACGATGAACAAGACATGCGTCGAATGGGTGCCCTGCGCAAGATCATGCCCGTGACCGCAATCACGTTCATTGTTGGCTGGTTGGCCATTGCCGGTGTCCCGCCATTTTCGGGCTTCTGGTCAAAGGACGACATCCTCGCCTACGCCCTTCATAAGAGCGTGATTCTTTACATCTTTGGCCTGATCACTGCGCTGCTCACCGCGTTCTACATGAGTCGTCTTGTCTTCCGTGTCTTCTATGGTGACGCCCGATGGGGAGAATCTGCCGAGGCAGAACTCGCGAACCTCAATGCTCACACCGCAACCAATGCTGTCGACGCTGATGCCAGTGCTCCCGGTGACGCCCATGACGATGCTCACGGCGATGCTGGTCATGGTGCTGTGCATCCGCACGAATCGAAGTGGCCAATGTTGGTGCCGCTCATTGTGTTGGCCTTCTTCGCCGCAATCGCAGGAGTCCTCAACCTTCCATTCACCGAGCACCTTGAATTCCTCAATCGCTGGCTTGAACCAGTTATTGGCGAGAACCAAGCACATCTTTCGCTCGGCGGGGTACAGCTCACGATTGAACTACTGCTGTCAACGACGATCGCGCTCGTGGGCATCATTGCTGCCTACCTCGTGTATCTGAAACACAAGGTTGATCCTCGACGCATCGAACTTCCGTTCTTCGCCAACGGGTGGTACATCGACCAGAGCATCACGAAGTTCATGGGTGGCGCTGGCCGCAAAGGTTTCGAACTCATCGCGATGTTCGACAAGGTGGTTATCGATGGCGCCGTTAATGGTGTTGGTCGGGCTACTCGTGGTGGTGCCGCTCGACTCCGTTCCATTGAGAACGGTTATGTGCGCTGGTATGCACTCATGATCGGCGTTGGTGCCGTTCTCCTCGTCGCCTTCGCAATGACGCAGGTGAGCTTCTGATGAGCGCTTCCATCCTTTCCGCCGTGTTCGCCTCTGAAGGCGCGGCCACGTTCCCAATTCTTCCGGCACTGATCTTTGTGCCGCTCATTGGGGCGGTTCTTATTGCGCTCATGCCGAAGTCGCGTCCCGAACTGTCGCGACAGATGGCAATCATCACGGGACTCCTCACCGGTGTTCTCAGTATTGCGTTGTTGGTTGAGTTCAAGACCGGCGATGCCGGATTCCAGTTCGTCGTTCAGCAGACATGGGTGCAGTCGCTCGACATCAAGTTCTTCCTCGGTGTCGACGGGATCTCGTTGTTCCTCGTTGTGCTCACGGGCATCTTGTTCCCGATCGCGCTATTTGCAGCGAAGCCAGAACACAGCCCGAAGGGTTACTACGCGTGGCTCACCCTTCTCATGGCCGGCTGTATGGGCGCGTTCCTTTCGCTCGACCTTTTCCTCTTCTTCTTGATGTTCGAGGTCACCCTGGTTCCGCTCTACATGCTCATTGGCAAGTGGGGCCACGGTCGTCGGGTGTACGCCGCAACAAAATTCTTCCTTTACACAATGCTCGGTTCAGCGTTCATGCTGGTTTCCATCGTTACTCTGGCGGTCGTTGCCGGAGCTGGCGATAAGGGCGGCGTGTCGTTCGATTTCACCAAGATCATTGCCACTCACAATTTGGCAACGAGCACCGGACGCTGGTTGTTCTTGGGTATGGCGATTGCCTTTGCAGTGAAGGTCCCATCCTTCCCATTCCATACGTGGTTGCCCGATGCGCACACCGAAGCGCCCACCGCAGGCTCAATCGATCTTGCCGGCATCCTTCTGAAACTTGGCACCTACGGCTTCCTTCGTTACGGACTTGAGCTGTTCCCCGAAGCGACGGTGTGGTTTGCGCCAGTGATGTTGACCTTGGCCACGATTGGTGTGGTCTATGGCGGCATCGTCGCGGCAATGCAACGCAACCTCAAGCGCCTCATTGCGTATTCATCGGTCGCGCATATGGGCTTTGCGCTTATGGGTCTGTTCGCACTGAACGTCGAAGGCATTGAAGGTTCTGTGCTGCAGATGATCAACCACGGCATCTCAACTGGTGCGCTGTTCATCCTTCTCGGATTCCTCTACACCCGTCGCCACACTTACGAGATCTCTCAACTCAAGGGCATCGGCAAGGTGGCACCGGTCTTTGCCGGCATCTTCACTCTCGTGATGCTTTCCTCAATCGGTGTTCCTGGCCTCAACGGATTCGTTGGCGAGTTCCTGATTCTTCTCGGCACATTTATGGCTCATCGTTGGTGGGCCGTCGTTGCTGCGACTGGCGTCATCATCGCGGCGTTGTATCTGCTCTGGGCCTACCAGCGCGTGTTCCAAGGCGAGCCAGACGAAGCAAACAAGTCATTCCCAGATCTCAAGATCTCTGAGAAACTTGTGATGGTCCCGCTCATTGGCCTCATCATCTTCCTTGGTATCTACCCGAAGCCGGTCCTCGATCGCATCGCCCCGTCGGTGAAGCGAGTCGTCACTCGACTTGAAGTTGAAGTCCAAGGCTTCCATGAACCAATCACTCGTAACGGCGCCGATTTGCTCCACATCACCGAGTCATCGCACGCGATGAATGGTGAACACGGCCTTGGTGTCGCAGCGAACGGACAGGAGGCGAACAAATGATCGCTTCGCTCTTCGCTCAGGCTGCTGTCACGTCAGCGACAGTCGATACCGGGAATGTTCATGTCGCTGGACCTTCCATTGATTGGCTCGCGCTTCTGCCGCTGCTGATCTTGTTAGTAGGAGCGCTTCTCACGCTCACGTTCTCCTCGTTCCTGAAGAGCCGCGCTCCAAAGGGTCTCTTTACCTGGACCACCGTTGCGATCGCTGTGGGTGCAGCAATAAGCGCCCTACCGATGTGGGCGCGAGTACAGGGTTGGAATTCACTGATGTGGTGGAACCTCGACCAAGCACATACCGGGCCGTTTAGTACGGCTGGGGGAGCGGTTGGAATCGACGGCTTCTCGCTGTTCATCACGGTGGTGCTGTGTATCGGTGTTGTTCTTGCTGCGCTGCTTGCCGACGATTTCCTTCGCCGCGAATCAATGAGTGGTCCGGAGTTCTACGTCCTGCTGCTTCTGTCTGCGGTTGGTGGCGTCATCATGGCCATGTCAAACGATCTCATCGTTCTGTTCATTGGTCTGGAAACTCTCTCGATTGCCGTCTATGTGCTCGCGGGCATGAATCTGCGTCGAGTGCAGTCTCAGGAATCAGGCCTCAAGTACTTCATTCTTGGTGCGTTCTCTTCTGCCTTCCTGCTCTACGGCATTGCGATGCTTTACGGAGCAACTGGTTCAACAAACTTTGTCGACATTCGTGAGTTCATGGCGACGGTTGTCCCGATCCACAACGGGCTGCTGCTTCTCGGGCTCGTGCTCGTGCTCGTTGGTCTGGCATTCAAGATCTCCGCCGTACCGTTCCACGCATGGAGCCCCGATGTTTATGACGGCGCTCCGACTCCAGCGACTGCATGGATGGCTGCGGGCGTGAAAGCTGCCGCAGTTGCGGGCCTTGTTCGGGTCTTCATGCTGACGTTCTCGAATTACGCCTCGACCTGGAAACCCATCATGTACGTCTTGGCCATTCTGTCGATGGTCCTTGGCGCAGCGCTTGCGATCGTTCAGAGCAACGTGAAGCGGATGTTGGCCTATTCCTCGATCAGCCATGCCGGTTTCATTCTCATGGCGATTCAGGCGAATAGCGGAAACGGCATCACCGCAGCAGCGTTTTATGTCGCCGTGTACACCTTCATGGTGGCGGGCTCGTTCGGTGTGGCCACCATTGTCGGACGCAAAGGCGATGGAAACCACGAATTGTCCGATTATCAGGGCCTCGTTCGCTCGAATCCGTGGTTGGCGGGCTCATTCATCCTGCTGCTCTTAGCTCAGGCTGGTGTGCCATTCACCGCTGGCTTCTTTGCCAAGTTCCTGGCAATTACCGCTGCCGCCGATGCTCACGCAGTGCCGTTGGCGCTGGTGGCCATGGTTTCAGCCGTCATTTCGGCATTCCTGTATCTCCGGATCATCGTCGCCATGTTCATGTCCGGTGGCGATGACGGCGTAGAGGATGTTCCTCGCTCAAATCGGCTCCGGGTTCCATTTGCCGCCGGACTGGCCATCGGAATCTGTGTCGTTGTTACTGTCGTTTACGGTCTGTTCCCAGACCTGCTTCTTCACAACGCTCGCGCCGCCACTCCGGCTGCGGTTCAGTACGAGCGTCCCTCCGCCACAGGGTCCACCACCGCCGGTGGCTGATCACACAAGATTGAACTGCTTTCTCTATGCGACAAGGATTTCATGCCGTGTTCGGCCCTTCTGTAGTGTCCGGGAACGATGACTGAGTACTCCGATTTCGTCAGGCAATATCTCACCGTCGTGATTTTCGCGGGCGTTGGTATTGGTCTTGGTGCCGGTTTGCTCGGTATCGGCAAGATCTTCCGTCCCACTCGTCCTCAAGAGCAGAAGTATCTGGTCTACGAATCAGGCGTCGACCCGGTTGGTACGGGCTGGTCGCAAAGCCAGATTCGCTATTACATCTACGCGCTTCTCTTCGTGATGTTCGATGTTGAAGCAGTCTTCATGTTCCCTTGGGCCACACAACTCGAGGCCTATGGCGTCTTCGGTTTGGTCGAGATGCTCCTTTTTGTGGCGATCTTGGCTCTTGGTCTGCTCTACGCCTGGCGGAAGAAGGTGCTCCGATGGGCTTAGTCGAAAGTGGCAAGCTGCCAAAGCCGCTGGCCAAACTCCTTAATATTTCCCGCAAGTATTCGATCTGGGCCTACCAATGGGGTCTTGCGTGTTGCGCGATCGAAATGGGTGCGGCATTCGCCTCTCCGCGTTATGACGTCATGCGCCTTGGCGTGATCCCATTCCCAGCGAGCCCTCGCCAAGCCGATCTTGTTGTGATCGCGGGCACGGTTACCGACAAACTTGCGCCCGCTGTTGTGCGTCTGTATGAACAGATGCCCGACCCGAAGTACGTCATCTCAATGGGTTCGTGTGCCAACTGCGGCGGTCCTTACTGGGATAGCTACTCGGTCACCAAGGGTGTCGATCAGTTGATTCCGGTCGACGTTTACGTTCCTGGCTGCCCGCCACGTCCAGAAGCATTGCTTGAAGGAATCATCCTTCTTCAAGAACGCATTGCTCACGAGGACATGGCCGCGCGTTGGAAGGGTGAGCCAATTGTCGTCAGCTGACACCGAAACGCCCGAAGAGGCAGCGCCCGCAACCGACGATGCGCGAGAAGCCGTTTTGGCTGAATTCACATCGCGCCTCGGTGACGGTGTTGTGGGATCACATATTCGCGTCGGCGATGATCTTTGGATTCGTGTGGATCGCGCCCATTGGCTCGAAGCGGCCGAGGTCGCAAAGTCAATGGGCTACCAATTCTTCGATTTTCTTTCCGCCATCGATTGGCTTCCTTCACCGTTCGGTCGCGACATGGATGCACAGGAAGACCTCGTTGTTGCGGGCACTCCGGCCAAGGAACCTGAAGCAATGGTCCACGGCTATGCCGGCGGCGACACTCGTTTCCAACTTCTTGCTCGTCTGTACTCAATCAGCGCAGGAATGGGCATCACCTTCAAGTGTGATCTTCCCGACGACGATCTCACCGCGCCCACTTGGTCGAACGTGTTTGCCGGTGCGAACTGGCACGAGCGTGAGGCGCGCGAAATGTTTGGCTTCTCGTTCGATGGCCATCCAAACATGATCAACATGTACTTGCCTGCCGACTTTGTGGGCAACCCACTTCGTAAGGACTTTCCGTTGCTGGCCCGTCGGGTACGCCCGTGGCCCGGCATCGTTGATGTTGAACCGATGCCCGGTGTTGCCGATGAGGAAGGAGAGGGCGAATGACCGCAGTTAGTGATCCGCAATCCGTCGCTGCCCTCGTTGCCGAAGCAAACGACAACCGCGTGAACCTCGATTTCGAAACCGAGGGAATGACCCTCAACATGGGTCCGCAGCATCCCGCTACTCACGGAACGCTCCGCATCATTGCTCGCCTCGATGGCGAGCAGGTGATTTCTGCCGAACCGATGTGTGGCTACATGCATCGTGGGTACGAAAAACTCACCGAGGTTCGTACCTACCCACAGATCAACGCGCTTATCAATCGCATCGACTGGCTTGGCAGTTTTGCCAACGAGGTTCCGTTCATCCTCGCTGCAGAAAAGTTGATGAATGTTGAAGCGCCGCCTCGTGCGCAGTGGATCCGCACAATCCTTTTCGAAATGTCGCGTGTTGCAAATATCTCTCTCTTCCTTGGCGACTTTGGTTTGCAGCTTGGCGGCATGACCGCTGGTTTCTATGCATTCCGTGATCGCGAATGGGTTCTCAACCAGATCGAATCTGCAACCGGTGGTCGGTTCCACCCGAACTTCGATCGCATCGGTGGCCTGAAAGACGATCTGCCCAAGGGTTGGATCGAAGAGTCACATACGGCGATGGACAAACTCCTCGCTTTCTGCGATGAGATGGAAGACCTTCTCGTCGGCAACGAAATTTTCCAAGGCCGGACCCGCGGTATCGGCGTCATTCCTGCCGAGATCGCGCTTTCCTACGGTCTCTCCGGCGCCAACCTTCGTGCCTCCGGAGTCGATTGGGATCTTCGTCGTGACAATTGTCCTCCTGGACTCGTCTACGACAAGGCCGACTGGAAAGTCTGGACACATCCCGACGGCGATTGTTTTGCTCGCACCTGGGTCCGTCTTCAGGAAACTCGCGAAGCAGCAAAGATCGTGAAGCAGTTGCTCGACACCATCCCGAGTGGTCCGGTTATGGCCAAAGTTCCGCGCATCATCAAGGTGCCTGCGGGAGAGGCCTACGTTGCGACCGAGAATCCTCTCGGCGAAATGGGTTACTACGTCGTGTCGAAGGGCGACCTCGTTCCCTTCCGCGTGAAGATCCGTTCGGCATCGTTCAACAACATTTCCGTACTGCCATGGGTGGCCCGGGGAGCGTATGTTCCCGATCTCATCTCGATTCTCGGCAGCCTCTATTTCATTTTGGGTGACATCGACCGATGACGCTTCTCATCGCCTCGTTCGCGCCGCCGTATTGGCTTTCGACCCTCATCAAGGTCCTCGTCATCAGCGCGGTCGTGCCTACTACTGCTCTGATTCTCGGCATGGTTTTCTTGTTCAAGATCATGTCGTGGATGCAGAGTCGTCTTGGTCCGCAAGAAGCAGGCCCGCGCGGAACCTTGCAGCTCCTTGCTGACGGCGTGAAGTTCCTTCAGAAGGAAGACATCGCGCCGAATGGTGCCGATCTTTGGGTATTCAAAGTCGCTCCGCTCGTCGTGCTGATGTCAACGCTCCTTCTCTATGTGGCGTTGCCGGCATCAATGCATCTTGTTGTCGCCGACCTCGACGTAGGCGTGTTCTTTGTGCTGGCCATTGCGTCGTTATCGGTCATTGGCGTGCTCATGGCCGGGTGGTCATCGGCGAATAAGTACTCACTTATGGGCGCGCTGCGTGCTGCTGGTCAGCTCATTGCGTATGAACTTCCAATGGTGCTCGCCGTCATCGGCGTGGTCATTCAAGCGGGCACGATGAGCCTGAATGGCATTGTTCTCGCTCAGAACAACGGTTCAATCTTCGGTTGGGGCGGCATCGGATTCCCGTACATCCTCACCCAGTTCCTTGGCTTCTTTATCTTCATCGCCGCGGTGCAGGCCGAACTCACGCAGCCTCCGTTCGATATGCCCGTTGCTGAATCGGAAATCGTTTCCGGTTATCAGGTTGAGTACACCGGTTTCCGTTTCCTCATCTTCTTCTTGGCCGAATTCGCAACTGCCTTTGCCTTTGCTGCGATCGCAGCAGTGTTGTTCCTCGGCGGTTGGGCCGTCCCGTGGCTTCCCACCGCCAGCGATTGGTATTACGTGCTCGGCCCGATGGTTCTGTTCGCGAAGGTGATGATTGTTTCCTTCATCATCTTCTGGGTGCGTTTCACCTACCCACGTTTCCGTGAGGATCAACTTCAGAGCCTCGCTTGGAAAGTCCTTATCCCGTTGGCCCTCGTAAACATTGTGGTCACTGCTGTGCTGAAGGTGGTGCTCTGATGCCTCCCAAGCCCAAGGTTCCAGGCCTTATCAAGGGTCTTGGCGTCACGTTCGGCGAGATGGTGAAAACCCTCAAAGACGGTCCGCAAACCACGCGCTATCCGCACGAGCGTGAAGAAGTCGCTCCGCGTGCCCGTGGAGTCATTGCGCTGCACGAAGAGAACTGCACCTCGTGCATGTTGTGCGCGCGCGAATGTCCCGATTGGTGCATCTTCATCGAGGCACATAAGTACCTTGCTCCGCCTCGCCGCGAAGGTGGCAAGCCCCGTCAGAAGAATGAACTCGACCGCTTCGACATCGATTTCTCACTCTGCATGTACTGCGGAATCTGTGTTGAGGTCTGCCCGTTCGACGCGCTGTTCTGGAGCCCGGAACACGAATACTCCGAAATCCGTATTGCCGATCTTCTTCACGACAAGACTCGTCTCGATCAGTGGATGCAGACCGTTCCTGAATTTGAGCCCTACGAAGCTGGCGCTGAAACCACGGTCAAGAAGGTGCCGCGCTGATGTTCGCCCTTCTCGTCGCTCAGAACATTGCGTTCTACATCATCGCCGCACTGATGGTGGTTGGTGCGCTCCGTGTTGTTACCTGTAAGAACCTGATGCATGCCGCGTTGTGGCTTGTTCTTGTTCTGGCCGGCGCCGCAGCGCAGTACATCCTTCTGGCTTCAGAGTTCGTTGCCATTACACAGGTGCTTGTGTACTTGGGCGCGATCATCGTGCTGTTCCTGTTCGGCATCATGCTCACTCGAGCCAAGACTGGCACTGACGAAGATCTCGACAACAAGAAGTCAGCGAAGTTCATAGGCGGCGGTATCGCGGTGCTGCTGCTCGGTCTGATGGGCTACTCACTCATCGATGGTTTCAAAGACACCGAGTTCGGCAACCTGATGGTGCAGCGCACCGCCCAGGTGAGCGATTCGATCTTCTCTACCTATTTGCTCCCATTCGAGGTTCTGTCGATTTTGCTGCTTGCAGCCCTGATCGGCGCCATCGTGCTTGCGAGGCGTGACTGATGTTTCTGAACCAGTTCCTCCTCCTTGCCGCCATTCTTTTCTGCATCGGCGTGTACGGCGTGCTTGCCCGCAAGAACGGCGTTCTTGTTCTGATGTCGATTGAACTCATTCTCAACGCTGTGAACATCAACCTGGTTGCGTTCGGCGCCTATTGGAATGCCACCGACAACACCAATGTCTCAGGTCAGGTGTTCGCACTCTTCGTGATTGCCGTCGCAGCGGCCGAGGTCGGAGTCGGCCTCGCACTCGTACTTCTCATCTACCGGAACCGACAGAGCATCGACATCGATGATGTCGACATGCTGAAGGGCTGATCAGCGTGTTCAACATGATCGACAAGGTTTGGATCATCCCCGCCCTCATGGCGTCGTCGTTCCTCGTGATCCTTTTCTTCGGTAAGCGCTGGGGCACCCGTGCCACCGCCGGAATCGGTATCGCTGCGGTTTCAATCTGTCTCCTGCTTTCGGTGATCGTTGCTGGCAACTGGATCAGTCGCGTGAATCATCCGCCCACTGGGGCTGCGTTAGCTGCCGACGTTCTTCAGGCCAATGGCCTCACTCCGCAAACCGGCGAGAACATCGCCGGCGAAGTCAACGCCGTAACGCACGATTCTGGCGAGACCGTTGCTACCGATTCACACGCATCGATGAGCGAAGCCACAACCTCCGAAGCCTCGGCTTCGGAGCATGGTGCCGAACACGAGTCTGTTCCTCCGGTGGTTCGCACCGTTACCTGGTTCCAAATCGGCGGCATGGAATTCGAAATGGGCACGCTGGTCGACGGCCTAGCCGCCATGATGCTCATCACGGTTTGCATCATTTCGTTGCTCGTGCACATTTACTCAACTGAATATCTGCACGGTGACGTGCGCTTCACTCATTACTACGCATTCCTTTCATTGTTCACGGCGTCGATGCTCTTCTACGTCCTCAGCTCGAACACCTTGCAAATGCTTGTGGGCTGGGAACTCGTTGGCGTGTGTTCGTTTGGTCTCATTGGCCATTGGTGGGAGGAGAAGAAGAACACCGATGCTGCGCTCAAGGCGTTCCTCACGAACCGTGTTGGCGATATCGGCCTCATCCTTGGCGTCATCATCACGTTCTTTGCTGCAGGCGGAACAAGTTTCAACGTTCTTCATATCAACGAGTACGCACTTTCCCACAGTGCGAACACCACGCTGCTTCTCGTAGGCGCGCTGTGTCTCTTCGGCGGCGTCACCTCGAAGTCAGGACAGTTCCCGCTGCACACATGGTTGCCCGACGCCATGGCTGGCCCCACGCCAGTGTCGGCGCTTATCCATGCTGCCACCATGGTTGTGGCTGGTGTGTATTTGATCGCCCGTCTCTATGGCGTGTTCTTCTCTGGTTTGGCCATCGGAAGCAGCACGTTCCACTACGTCGCGTTTATCGGTGGTTTCACCACCATCATCGGTGGGTTGTTGGCATTCGTTCAGACCGACCTCAAAAAGGTGCTGGCGTACTCAACGATCTCGCAGTTGGGTTACATGGTCATGGCGCTCGGTGTTGGTGCATGGACCGCAGGCGTCTTCCATCTCTTTACGCACGCATTTTTCAAGGCGTGCTTGTTCCTTGGCGCTGGTTCGGTGAGTCACGCGTGTCACCACACCTTCGATATGCGTGAGATGGGCGGACTTCGAAAGAAAATGCCGATCACACATGCCACGTTCTTGATCGCCACGCTTGCGCTTGCTGGCATCTTCCCGCTCGCTGGTTTCTGGTCGAAGGACGAAATCCTCGCGGGGGCATCGAGCGGACAGCAGAACGCGTACACGATCATGCTGATCTTTGGTTTGATCACCGCACTGCTCACCGCCGCCTACATGGGACGCGCCTACTGGCTCACGTTCTGGGGCGACTATCGCGGCCATGCCAAGCCACACGAATCACCGAAGGTCATCACCGTCCCGCTCATGATCCTTGCGGGCTGCGCGGTTCTCTTCGGTTTCACAAACTTCCCAGGCAACTTTTTCGGAATTCATCTTCCGGGTGGCGTTACAACGAGGTTCGAACATTTTGTTGAGCCGACGTTTGCCTTCCCGCCATTGCAACATGCCGAGTTCACTCCGTGGCTTGCTGTGGTGTCGACAATCCTTGCGGCATCCGGTCTGTTTCTTGCTTACCAGTACTACGAAAAGAACCGTGGTCCGCATGGCTTGACCTCACGTAACAAGGTCGCTTTGGCTGGCTACACGTTCCTCGAGAACAAGTACTACCTCGATGACCTCTACACCGGCGTTGTTGCCGGCAGCACCAAGGGCCCGCTCGCTCGTGCTGCAAATTGGTTCAATCAAAACATTCTCGATGGCATTATCAATGGCATCGGTCTTGGCGCTCGGAAGATCGCCGCAGTGGTGTACGTATTTGCCGATCAGCTCATCATCGATGGTGCAGTAAACGGATCTGGTCAGGGTTCTGAAGGAGCAGGTCAACTGCTTCGGAAGATCCAGACCGGCAAGGTCCAGCAATACGCCTCGATTCTCTTTGCCGGTGCGGTAGTCCTCGCCGGTGTACTCGTGTTCGTCGTCTAGGAGCCCAGGACAATTCGATGAAAGATTTCCTGAACAGTTGGGGTATCAGCCTGATGGTGTTCCTCCCCCTTGTGGGAGCGCTCGCCATGTTGGTCGTGCCTAAGGCCAAAGAGCAGTTCCATAAGGTCGTCGCACTCGCGGCAAGCCTCGTGGTCGGATTCATTGGAATCCTGCTCATGACCAACTTCGACTACGACGCGAGCGGTCGCTTGCAGTTCGTCATCGATAAGGCATGGATCCCGATCATTAACAGTCGGTACATCGTGGGCATCGACGGCATTTCGCTTCCGATGATCGCCCTCACGTTGCTGATCGTGCCGCTGTGCATCATCTATTCGTGGAATCACTTCCCGGAGCCGAAGAACCCGAAAGCGTTCCTCATCCTGATCCTCATTCTGGAAACCGGGATGCTGGGTACCTTCGTATCGCAGGACCTCATCCTGTTCTTCGTCTTCTTCGAGGTTGTCCTCCTGCCGATGTACTTCATGATCGGCGTCTGGGGTGGCGAGAAGCGTCAGTACGCCTCGCTCAAGTTCTTCCTCTACACGTTGTTTGGTTCGGCGCTCATGATCGTCGCCTTCCTTGCGCTGTATTTCCTGTCTGATCCGATCGAGGTCGGCGGACAACTCATGCATTCGTTCGACATGCGCATCCTGCCGGAATTGGCAACAGGCATCTCGACGGGCGCAGCGCTGTTCATCTTCGGTGGCATGTTTATGGGCTTCGGCATCAAGGTGCCGATGTTCCCCTTCCACACGTGGTTGCCCGACGCGCACACTCAAGCGCCAACGGTTGGCTCAGTCATCCTTGCTGCAGTGCTCCTGAAGCTCGGAACTTACGGCTTCATCCGCATTGCCATTCCGATCCTTCCGGGCGCTGCTGAAAAGTGGGCACCGTTTATCGGCCTGCTCGCAGTTATCGGCATCATCTACGGAGCGTTGTGTTGTTTGGCGCAGACCGACATGAAACGACTGATTGCGTTTTCATCGGTTTCGCATATGGGTTTTGTAATGCTTGGTATCGCCACGCTGACCACCTTTGGTTTCCAAGCCGCCATCTTTGGCATGGTTGCCCACGGTCTCATCACCGGCATGCTCTTCTTTGTGGCTGGTTCCACGAAGGACCGCTATCACACCCTCGATATTTCTCGCCTCGGCGGAATGCTGAAGTCCATGCCGCATATGGGTTGGATCCTCGGCTTCGCGGTGATGGCGTCGCTTGGTCTTCCCGGTTTGGCCGGCTTCTGGGGAGAGTTCCCGGCGATCTTGTCTGCCTACAACCCAGGCCTTGGTCTGAACGTTGCGTTCTTCCGTGTCCTCATGGTGATCGCTGCGGTCGGCACCGTGCTGGCAGCTTCGTACTTGCTGTGGATGTATCAGCGAGTGGGCTTTGGCGTGCCGACGAAGGAATACGAAGACGATCCGCACCTGCACGACGTCACGTTCACCGAGTGGTTGGCCTGGACGCCAATTCTCGTGCTCATCGTTGTGCTCGGCTTCATGCCCAACATCATTTTCAAGGTCACCGATGGTGCGGTTGAGCGCACAATTGCGATCGTGAACGGGCTCGGAGGCTGATCCGTTGCTCGCCCAGTTGCTGACTTTCGCCTGGAACGCACCCAGCGTCGACTACCACGCCCTCGCGCCCGAAATCATCGTGGCCGCGACCATCGTGGTGTTGATTGTTCTCGACGCGTTCACTGGCGAGCGCTCGCGGTGGGCGTCGTCGTCAGTCGCCGGTATTGGTTTGCTCGTCGCGCTGATTCCGATCGCAACGCTTGCCTACGACGGAGTAGACCGCGTGATGTTCGGCGGTGGATTTGTCGTCGACAACTACGCGCTCATCCTGCAGGCGCTGTTCCTCGTTGCTGGGTACGTCGTGATTCTGCTTTCGACGAACTACATCGCTGAAGGCGACTATCACGAGGGCGAGTACTACACCCTCCTCCTCTCATCCATCCTCGGCATGATGGTCATGGCATCGGCCCGTGATCTCATCAGCATCTTCATTGCGCTCGAACTCGTTTCCATACCGGCCTACATGTTGGCGGCATGGCGGAAGCGTGATCAGAAGAGCAATGAAGCAGGTTTGAAGTACTACTTGATGGGCGTTTTTGCTTCGGCCATTTTGCTTTACGGCATGTCGCTGATTTTTGGAATCACAGGTTCGACGTTGTTGGTCGTGATCGGGGCTGATCTCGGTTCGTATATTTCTTCACAGCCGATCATCACGCTGGGCATCGTGTTCGTGCTGATTGGGTTTGCCTTCAAAGTTTCGGCCGTGCCGTTTCACCAGTGGGCACCCGACACCTATGAAGGTTCGCCCACTCCGGTCACCTCGTTCCTCGCCGTTGCCTCAAAGGCGGCGGGCTTCGTCGCCATCTTGAATGTTCTCTTCATCGGGTTCTACGGCCGCCACGACGTTTGGGAACCGCTCATGTGGGCGCTTGCCGCGCTTTCCATGACTGTGGGAAATCTCATCGCCCTTCGTCAGACCAATGTGGTGCGCATGCTGGCCTACTCGGGCATCGCTCAGGCCGGATACATCCTTGCTCCGCTTGCGGTTGCTGGAGCCACGCTTGGGACTGGCAGCGAAGCGCTTCGGTCCATCGTTGTGTACCTGCTCATCTACGCCGGCATGAACCTTGGCGCCTTCGCTGTCGTCCTTGCGGTCTCTCGTAAGACTCGCTCCGGTGACATCAAGAGCTTTGGC
>CAIPQK010000183.1 GCA_903867185.1 uncultured Candidatus Nemicrothrix sp.
CATCGTTCGAGTTGATAAACGAAGGTTTGGCAGGGTGATCGCCAACCTCCTTGACAATGCCGATCGCTATGCCGGTGGAGCAACATCAGTCACCATTGAACGAACCGACGACCGAATTCACATCAGCGTTGAAGACAACGGCAACGGCGTACCTGAAGATGAGCGCGACATCGTCTTCGATCGATTCTCTCGCGGAAGTGAGGGCGGTAACCGTTCTAACGACACTGGCGTTGGGCTCGGCCTCGCATTGATCGATGAACACGTTCGCCTCCACGGTGGGCGCGTATGGGTAGAGGATCGACGTGACGGCGACCACGGTGCCCGATTCGTGGTCGAACTTCCACTCGTTGACCCGCCACCTCCCGACGAGAACGAGGATGCCGAGCTATGACCGAATCAATCCGCCGACTTGTCGCCACAACCGCAATCCTCGTGGGCGTTTCGTCGATCGTTCTATCTTGCGGCATCCCATCGGAAGATCAACCGCAACCACTGAATCAGGAACAGACAACGACAACTGTCGCTTCCACCCCTTAAGCCGGAGGTTCGGACTAGATCGGAAGATCGCCAGTTGCCGTGCGGGTACTTCCATGATCACGCCAAGCGGCAATTGTCCGCTGCGCGATTCGCATCTGGTGGATTTCATCGGCACCATCGGCAAACCGCGCCCAGCGAGCTTGTTGATACATGTGTGCGAGAGGCGTATCGGTCGAGTAGCCAAGCGCACCGTGTACCTGGATAGCGCGATCGATGATGCGGTTGAGCGAATTTGCAACGAAGTGCTTTGCCATCGATACCTCGGCGGTGAAGTCATCGCCGCGATCGATCTTGTATGCAGCGTGCAGCACCATGAGTTTGCACTGGTAGAGCTCCATCGCTGAATCGGCGATCAGCCACTGGATGCCTTGCTTCTCCGCAAGTATTGAGCCGTGGGAATACCGATCAAGCGAACGCGCCACCATCATGTCGAGCGCGACTTCAGCTTGAGCGATCCAGCGCATGCAATGAGCAAGGCGCGCTGGTCCAAGGCGATATTGACCGAGACGATGGCCTTGTCCCCGTCCTCCCAACATCTGCGAATCAGCAACGCGAAGATCCTCGATCAGAATCTCTGAATGGCCAGTCGCGCCGTGCATCGTTTCGATCTGACGCACTTCGGTCCAACCTTCGGAAGGAATATCAACGATGAATGCCGTATTGGCAGCCTGCGGAAGATCGGGATCGTCTTCAGTCCGCGCAACGAGAATCGCGAAGCTGGCTCGATGGGCGTTCGAAATAAACCACTTATGACCATTGATCACCCATTCCTCTCCGTCCTGTTCAGCATGCGTACGAATGAGAGTGGGATCAGAACCAGCAACTTCGGGTTCTGTCATCGCAAAGCAGGACCACACACGTCCTTCACAAAGCGGGCGTAGATACTTTTCTTTCTGCTCATCGGTTCCCCAATGCAACAATGTGTGCATATTGCCTTCATCGGGCGCCTGACAATTGAGCACCCATGGGCCAAGCCGCGTGCGAGCCGCCTCCGCCTGCACCATCGCAAGCTGGACATGGCCCAGCCCCATACCGCCCCATTCAACCGGCATGTGTGGGAGCCAGAGCCCCAACTCCTGCGCTTGGCGCCGTAGCTCAATAAGTTCCGCGACATACGCGCGCCGATCTGTCTCTGCGATTCCTGAGGCTTCAAGGCGCTGTTCGGTCGGGGTAACAACCTCGGCGATAAAGGTTCGGACCTTCTCTCGGATCGCTTCGAGTTCGGGTGACAGACTGAAATCAATGCTCATGCTCGCAGTCTGCCCCGAACTGACACCCTCATGAGCGTTGTCGTCGCCATCGATGCCGGAACCACTGGCGTTCGGGCCATCGCCTTTGACCACAGCGGAGCGCACCTCACCTCGTCGTATCAAGAATTCAACCAGTACTTCCCCCAACCCGGCTGGGTAGAACACGATGCCGAAGAGATTTGGTCGGCCATTCACTCTGTGCTCAGTGATCTCGGCAGCGCTCTTCAGACCCTTGAACAAACCGTCGCGGCGATTGGCATTACGAACCAGCGAGAAACTGTCGTGGTGTGGGATCGCACAACCGGTCGCCCCCTTCACCGCGCCATCGTGTGGCAGGACCGCCGCACTGCTGATTTCTGCGCACAACTGGAATCCGATGGCGTGCTGCCACTGGTGCGATCGACCACTGGGCTCGTACTCGATCCATATTTCTCTGCCACAAAGGCTCACTGGATCTTCACCGAAGGTGCCGTTAGTCCTGATCATTCCGTCGCATTCGGAACAATCGATTCTTGGTTGGTGTGGCAACTCACCAATGGTTCGACCCACATCACCGATGCCACCAACGCCAGCAGAACCATGCTGTTCGATATTCGAAGCGGTCAGTGGTCTGAAGAACTGTGCGACCTTTTTGGCATACCGATGCATGTGCTTCCCGAAGTCGTTGCCTCAAGCGGCCGAGTTGCACTCACTTCCGATTCATGTCCTCTCGGCACGGGAATTCCCATAAGCGGTATCGCTGGTGACCAGCAAGCCGCCTTATTTGGGCAAGCCTGTTTCGAACCAGGAATGGCTAAGAACACCTACGGCACCGGAAGTTTCGTTCTCATGAACATGGGATCGACATGCCCGAGGCCCGTCGACGGGCTTCTCACCACCGTTGCATGGTCACTGCCCGACGCAACGGGTATGCCGCAACTTACCTATGCCTACGAAGGCGCGATCTTCGTGACGGGTTCGGGTGTCCAATGGCTGCGCGACGGTTTGCAGGTCATCGAGGACTCGAATGACGTCACGACTCTTGCATCGTCAGTCGAAAGCAGCGACGGGGTTGTCATTGTCCCCGCGTTCACCGGCCTCGGAAGCCCCTGGTGGGATCCCTACGCTCGGGGAACAATCCTCGGAATCACGCGGGGCACAACCTCAGCCCATCTCGCACGTGCCATGCTCGAATCGATTGCACTACAGACCCGAGATGTCGTCGATGCGATGACAACATCAGGGGGCCTTACGCTCACTTCGCTCCGAGCCGACGGCGGGGCGGCCAGCGACTTCGTCCTTCAGCTTCAAGCCGATCAGTTGGGTGTTCCCGTGCATCGTCCCGCCGTTCAGGAAACCACTGCCCTCGGTGCCGCGTATCTCGCCGGACTTGCTGAAGGAGTTTGGGACTCGCTCGAGCACATCAGCGAGAACTGGTCGACTGATGTGGCCATTGAGCCGCGTGCTGACCGTTCACATGTCAATACCGCGCACCAACAATGGTTGCGGGCCGTCGAACGTTCGCGAGGTTGGGCGACGTTCACACCTGAGAACTAAGACGTCAACCCTTCACCGAAGGGTGGCGGTGACGCGACGCGTCCATCAATTCCCGAAACCTCGGGTCGACGATCCGAGCCAGTGCGGCCGCCTGCCTCCGGTCGCGAGCCCGGAACGACTCTCCGTTCCGGCCCATCACAAGAGCGCGTCCCGCCGCAGGCAACGGAGCCCACACCACGTCTGAGGGGCCCGAATCTCCATCAGAGACGCGAGCCGAGGACTGACTTCCGACGACAAATGCTGCAATCCACGCAGCCGGCGGACACTCACCGACTTCGGAAGTTATGGAACCGCTTGAGAGTTCGAGAACAACTCCCCAATGAGCGCCAACGGTCCGAACACCGTGGATACACAATTCGTCGAGCGCGGCCGAAGGAGTTGGAGCGCCAACTAGGAGCGCCGCAGTTTCAAGCGCATCAACCCGAGGATCATGAAGTGCTTCGG
>CAIPQK010000184.1 GCA_903867185.1 uncultured Candidatus Nemicrothrix sp.
ATTGCGCCGGGCACCACGCTTACCGAAACAGTCCGCGATGTCTTTGACGAACAACACTTTGATGCTCTTGTTGCTGCAACCCCACTACAACGCCCGACAGAGTTCGACGAACTCGGACGTCTTTCGGTATTTCTGGTGAGCGATCTTGCTCGTTGCATCACGGGTCAATTGATTCTGGCCGATGCAGGTGCGTTTCTGTCTCGTAATCGCCCTTCGAACCCATCGCCGAACCCATCGGCATAGTCGACGTCAGCGGTCGATTGTCAGGACGCAAGCGTGAGGGGCTCGCCGTCGGTTGTTTGACGCTTCTTTCCCCATCCGGGATGAGCGAAGACATAACTCAAGCGCTCTCGCCACGATGTTGACTTCGCAACATCACGTGCGATGTCGGCGTATTCATGGGTGGCAATACGAAGCGGATTGAACGTGTTGATGTTTTTGGTGAGCCCGTAGCGAACACGTTCGCCTTCGCGTTGGAAGGTGCCAAAGAGTCGATCCCAGATAATGAGGATGCCCCCGTGGTTTTTGTCCAGGTATTCCTGTTGCACGCCGTGATGAACACGGTGGTGTGAAGGGGTGTTGAGAATATTTTCAGCTGCGCCCAATCGATCGATGGCTTCGGTGTGAATCCAGAATTGGTAGATCAGGTTGATCGCGCGTGCGTTTTCGATAACTCGGGGCCGGAATCCACACCAAGCCATCAGTCCATAGGGAACAAACATTCCGAACACATCGGCAACTGGCTGACGAAGCGCAGTGGTGAGGTTGTAATGCTCGCTTGAGTGATGAACGACATGAATGGCCCACAACCAGCGGCTTTCGTGCTGGATGCGATGGTTCCAGTAGTAAATAAAATCCCAGGCGAGGAGTGCCCCAGCAGTCACTGCGATTCCGGTGCCGAGGTCGCGCTTCGAACCTCCGGCGTTCCATAAACGTTTTGCCGATGATCGTGCAGCCCATGTTGTCGAACCCGTGACCACTCCGGCGGCAACTGCAGCAACTCCGGCAGAGGGTCGTATGCGTTTAGCGAAGCGAGTGACTTTCGAATCGTCTTCTCGTCGAGCGAGTGCATCGGCGACAGTTGTGAGCGCAGCAGCACCAACGGCTGTTCCCGCGAGAACTTTTCGGTACTTACCCTTGCCGGGCGCAACAGGTGCAAGCAGCGCGTTGAGCGCAAGTGGCACATAGAGGCTGGCGGTTCCCATGACAAGGCTGGCAATGGAGTCGCGTTTCTCAAATCCGATTGCCGTTTCGTTGCCCGCTGCCGCTTGTCGATCGAGCGCGATTTTCTCAAGTCCCATGGCCGCGAAGAAACCGGGGGTGGCGAGTTGGATCAGATCAATTTCGCTCATGATGATTCCCGGATGGTGATCGAACGGATTGTGTGATCAGCCTCCCACTCAATCACTGCGTGAGCCAGCGGTCGGTTGGGTTCGATGTTGTCAACAAGGTTGGGAAGATTCACGAGGTCCCAAGCGCCGTTCGCCATCTCAAGAAAGAGCTCGTCGGGGACGTTGATCCATGGATCGAAGAATGGGGAGTACTCGATGCGAGCTGCGTCTCGAAATTTGATCGTGCGCTGAATGAACCACTCGCGCATGATCGGTTCGTCGGCATCCAAGTAGATACTCACGTCGAACTCATCGTGGAACTGCAGGGCATTCACCCCTTCGAAGATCAACACATCGAGAGCCGCGACTTCGATGTGATCATCGATGATGTCGTAGATGTGGTGGTCATAGACCGGAACCGACGATGGCTTGCCAGCTCTGACTTCGGCAAGAAACGCGGCAATCGCTGCAACGTCATAACTCTCGGGGAACCCTTTGCGGTCGGTCAGGCCCTGATCGGCAAGGACGGCATTGGGGTAAAGAAATCCGTCGCTGGTGATAGCTGCGACGTCGAGGCCGGTGTCTTCAGACAGGAGCGTGGCAAGCGAGTTGCTGAACGTGCTCTTCCCGACAGCCACTCCGCCAGTGAGCCCAACGACCACGGTGGAACCCTTTATCGCTTGCGCCGCAATGATGAGCGACAGGATTGGATCGAGGTCGGCCGGGCTCACACCGAAACGCTAGGTCGAAGCCGATCGCAAGGTGAAGTGGAACTTCCAGTGGTCCTACACTCGTCCCACTGCCCGATTATCGGATCGGCGCAATGCAGCAGGGGGACAAATCATGGCTATGCCGACAGATATCGGCATCGTGGATCTCGGTATGGGATTCCCGTTCACGAGCATCGAAGAGAAGAAGTCCGCATACGACTTCTTCAAAGCCAACCTGAAGGACAACGAGTCGCTGAAGGAAATGGAATTCCCGGCGCAATACATGTTCAAAGACGTCCCCGATGTTGTGTCACCCGATACTGATGTTGTTGCGTGGATCGTCGAAAAGATGGACGCGTTCAATATCGAACAGTGCATGACTGGTGTGAATGAACACTCGATTCGAGCCAAGGCCGAGCACCCCGGTCGCTTTCATCTGTGTGCACAGGCCGATCCCAACAAGGGAATGGAAACGGTCCGCAACCTGAAGCGCCTCAAAGCCGAAAACAACATCGTCGCCGCTATGACATTTCCTAGCGGAATGGTTCCCCAGGTTGGCGTGGGCGACAAGAAGATGTATCCGATCTATGCCACGTGTTGTGAACTCGACATTCCGATTTGCATCAACGGCGGAATCGTTGGACCGCGCATGCCAAGTTGGCCGCAGCATGTCGAACAATTCGATGAAGTTCTCTACGACTTCCCCGACCTGACCATGGTGATGATGCATGGTGGCGAGCCGTGGACAGAACTCGCAGTGAAGCTCATGCTCAAATGGCCGGGACTTCATTACATGACAAGCGCATTTGCTCCGAAGCATTACCCCAAGGACATCATCAAGTACGCGAACACACGCGGTAGCGACAAGATCATGTATTGCGGATATTTTCCTGCTGGCCTTTCGCTCGAGCGTCAGTTCTCCGACATGCCCAACGTTCCGTTCAATGACAACGTATGGCCGAAGTTCTTGCGTGAAAACGCTTTGCGCGTCTTCAAGCTCAATCTGGACAAGTAGGAATAAATGAAAATCGAAGCGGGAATGGTCGCGGTAATTACTGGTGCCGGAAGTGGTATCGGGCGGGCGCTCGCTGAGAAAGCAGCGCAATCAGGAATGCGCGTTGTTGCTGCCGACATCGAACAACCGCGCCTGGATGACACCGTTGCTGCTCTTGGTCAGATCGGCGCACAAGCGATTGGTGTGAGAACCGACGTGTCGGTCGAAGACGATGTCATGCGTCTCGCCGATGCGGCCTTCGCGGAGTTTGGGCAGGTCAATCTTCTTTGCAATAACGCTGGCGTATTCAGTGGCGGCCTCATGTGGGAACGCACGATGGCCGATTGGAAATGGGTAATGGGCGTCAATGTCGATGGG
>CAIPQK010000185.1 GCA_903867185.1 uncultured Candidatus Nemicrothrix sp.
AGGGGTGAGAGCTGACAGAGAACTCAATTGCTATGACGTCTCCGACTGGAGTCGACCTTTCCGCTCCAGTCATCGAGATCGATCATGTCGTGAAACGATTCGGCGATTTCGTCGCGGTCGACGATGCCCATTTCTCAATCGGGCAAGGCGAGTTCTTCTCAATGCTCGGTCCATCCGGTTGTGGCAAGACCACAACCCTGCGGATGATCGCCGGTTTCGAACAACCCACATCTGGTGCCATTCGACTCGATGGCGTCGATGTCTCGAAGGTTCCACCGAACAAGCGTGATGTGAATACCGTCTTCCAGCAGTACGCGTTGTTCCCCCACATGAACGTTTTCGACAACGTGTCGTTCGGCCCACAAGCGAAAAATGTCGACAAGGCAACGACCAAAAAGCGCGTAAGCGAAATCCTTGAGGTTGTTCGCCTCACCGAATTTGCCAGTCGTCGACCTGCGCAGCTTTCCGGTGGTCAGCAGCAACGTGTCGCACTTGCTCGGGCGTTAGTGAACCTTCCAAAGGCGCTTCTTCTCGACGAGCCCCTCGGCGCACTCGATCTCAAACTTCGCCATGCGATGCAGTTCGAACTGAAACGCATTCAGCGTGAGGTCGGCATCACGTTCGTCTACGTCACCCACGATCAAGAAGAGGCGCTCACAATGAGCGACCGCATTGCTGTCATGTCTGACGGACGTGTCGAACAAATCGGCACTCCCACTCAGATTTATGACAATCCCGAAACTGTCTTTGTTGCCGGATTCATTGGGCAAGCAAATCTTTGGTCTGCAACCGTGACAGATCGTTCGGCTACTTCCGCGACAGTCACCGCGCTCGGTGGCTCGAAGCTCAGTGGCGCTTGCGTTGCTGATTCTGTTCGCGCTGGCACTCCAGTCACGCTCATGGTGCGCCCAGAGCGCATCTCAATTTCGATGAACCCGCCCAGCGGTGGCCTGCAATCAGTAAACGCCACCGTTACTGACCTCACGTTCCAAGGACCAGTCGTTCGGCTGGCACTGAGCGCACCCGATGGTTCGCCGATCATTGCCAATATCGAACCCGATGCCGACCTTCCGCTTCTTCGCCCCGGCGACCGTGTGTGGGCATCGTGGGCACCAACCGCCGCGTGCGTCTTACCCGACGCGCCGAATCAACCCCGCACTCTCGATGACATCGTCGTCGAGGGCTAATCAAACGCAACACCAGGAGGACCGACCATGAGCAACCCAATCGACCCAAAAATCCTTGAGGCGATGGCCCAACACCGAACGTCTCGTCGACGTTTCCTCGGCATGGGCGGCCTCGCCCTCGGCGGCCTCGCTGTTGGCCCGACATTGCTCGCCGCGTGCAGCTCCGGTTCAAGCAGCAGTGGTGGCAGCAGTAACGGTGGCATCACCGTTCTCAACTGGCCGCTCTACATCGAAAACGATGAGCCCAGCACCTCGGCAACGCTCAAGGGATTCACCGATTCAACCGGCATCAAAGTCAATTACCGGAACAGCATCGATGGCAACGAGTCGTTCAATACCAAGTACCAAGCAACGCTGGAAAAGGGCGACGGCATCGGGGCCGACCTCATCGTGCTCACGTCGTGGAACGCCGCGGCCTACATCGGCGCTGGCTTGGTCCAGCCGTTCGACGGCGCAGCGTTCCCAAATAAGAAGAACGTGATCTCACGTCTCGCCAATCCTTCATGGGATCCAGGACGTGCCAAGTCGATTCCGTGGGCGGTTGGTCAAACTGGTCTGGCCTATTGGCCCGACAAAGTTGGCGGAAAAATCACCGACGTCAACGCGATCTTTGATCCAAAGTTCAAGGGCAAGGTCACCATCCTCGACGAACTACGCGACACCGTTGGCCTGACCATGCTTGGCATGGGCAACAACCCGAGCACTGGCACCGTTCCGCAGATGCTTGCTGCTGTCGACAAGATCGGTAAAGCACGCGACGCCGGCCAGTTCAAAAAAGTCACCGGCAACAGCTACACCGAAGACCTTGCGCTTGGCGATACATGGATCGCCGTTGCATGGTCAGGCGATGTTGCACAGTTGCAGGCCGATAACCCCGGCCTCGAATGGGTCATCCCAAGTCAGGGCGGCATGTTGTGGGTTGACAACGCCATGATCCCCGTAGGCGCAAAAAATCCTGAGGGCGCGAACAAGCTCCTCAACTACGTGTACGACCCCGCTATTGCCGGACCGTTGTACGAAAGCATCAATTACATCCCGCCGGTTACGGGAGCAACTCAGTACATGAGCGCTGCCGCTCAGACCAGCCCATTCATCGTGCCGCCGGCAACACCGCCGCTGTACGAGTTCGATGTCATCAGCCCCGACGCAACCGAAGAGGTTTCACGCGCCTTCGTTGCAGCCACCGAGCAGTAACACCGCTCGATGACCACTGCCGCTGCGCCGTCGCGCTTTCGTCGCCCTCGCCGTGATCGCGGCGGGGACGACACCGGCGTTCCGGCACGGCGGTGGTTCACCCCTTGGCTCCTCATCGCGCCGGGCGGTCTCTGGCTGCTGGTCTTCTTCGTCATTCCGCTGTTCAGCCTTGGGCGGCTTTCACTTCAAGACGGCGGACTTTCGAATTATTCGACGGTAATTTCCGACAACTCCACGGTGATCATCCGCACATTCGTCTACGCAGCAATCTCGACGATCGCTGCAATCATCATCGGCTACCCACTTGCCTATGTGATCGCCACCAAGGGCGGGAAGTACAAAAACTTTCTACTTGCACTTGTCGTGTTGCCGTTCTTCGTCACGTACCTCGTGCGCACATTGTCATGGAAAATCTTGATGTTCGATGGTGGTCCTGTCGTCGGCATTCTTCATTCACTGGGGATTCTCAACGAAAACCAAGGTGTGCTCGGTTCACCGTTCGCGGTGATCGCTGCACTTACCTACAACTTCCTACCGTTCATGATCCTGCCCATCTACGTGAGTCTTGAAAAGATGGATCGTCGACTTCTCGACGCGGCAGCCGACCTCTATTCCTCGCCCGCTCGAGCCTTTCGCAAGGTCACGTTGCCGCTTTCGCTGCCCGGATTATTCGCCGGCACCTTGCTGACCTTCATTCCTGCTGCTGGTGACTTTGTAAATTCCGAGCTGCTCGGCTCAGAACGAACCGTCATGATCGGCAACATCATCGAAAAAAACTTTGGCAAGGAATTTTTCCGACCTGAACTTTCCGCGCTTTCGTTCATGTTGATGGCCATCATCCTTATCGGCGTCATCATTTATGCCCGTCTTCTTGGCACTGAAGAAATCGCATGAACACACCAAACTGGCTTCGTGCGATAGGTCGAGTTTCGTTATGGATCTGGGCTGCGCTTGGACTGCTCTTCCTCTTCACGCCCATCCTCATCACGGTCATCTATTCATTCAACGAGCCGACCGGGAAATACAACTACGTCTGGAACAAATTCTCCCTCGCCGGTTGGGCCGATCCCTTCAAATATCCCGAACTCACCGACGCGCTGATTTTCAGTCTCAAGATCGCCATCGTTGTCACGGTCATAGCGACCCTACTCGGGACTCTTTTGGCCATGGCCATGGTGAAGTACAAGTTTCGAGCGAAAGGTGTCATTGGCGCGATTCTCATACTTCCGCTCACGATGCCTGAAGTTGCGCTCGGCTTTTCACTTCTCACGTTGTTCGTGGCCGTTAACTGGTCACGCGGTTTCGTCACCATCATCATCGCCCAGGTGATGTTCTCGGTCAGTTACGTCGCCACCAC
>CAIPQK010000186.1 GCA_903867185.1 uncultured Candidatus Nemicrothrix sp.
CACCCCGCTCTCCCACCACGGTGTCCCAACCGTCAGGAAGACGATGAACGAATCCGCTCGCGTGTGCAATCGACCCTGCCCGCTCAAGTTCATCCTCGGAAATCGGATCACCAAGCGTGACGTTTTCGCGAACGGAATCGGCAAAGAGGAACGTCTCTTGAAACACCAATGCGACTTCAGATCGCACGGCGATGGGGTCGAACTGTCGAATATCGACGCCATCGAGCGACACGGCGCCACTATCGGGGTCGACGAGGCGCGGAATTAGCTCACACAAGGTGGACTTGCCCGAACCAGTTACGCCAACGAGCGCCACAATTGATCCGGCAGCGATGTTGAGGTTGAGTCCGTCGAGAACCGGCGGGTCGTCGCCATAACGGAATGACACGTCTTCGAACGACACCGAGAGCGGGCCATCAGCAACCGCAGGCGGAGAGTCTGTGGCCGAACCTGGTTCATGCGGCGCAGCAACAACCTTGTCGAGGCGCGCGCTCACGACCACTGCTCGAGGAAGCTCCTGCAAGAAGTACCCGAACACTCGCATAGGGAAGGCGAGCAGTCCGAACAACGCCGCGGCTTGCACGATGTCGCCGGTGTTGAGGCGGCCGATCGATACCTGCCATGAACCGATAAGCAGCAACGCAATGATTCCGAGGTTCGGCAATGCTTCGATCATCGGTTCGAACACTGCACGAATGCGACCGAGACCAACCCGTGATGCTCGCAATTGGTCAGCCGCAACTTCGAGACGATCGACTTCCTCGTCTTCACGGCCAAGCGTCTTCACAACGAGAACGCCGTCGAATGATTCGTGAGCGATTCGACTGACTTGGCCAACGCGTTCTTGGACTTCACCGAGCGGCTTTTCCGCTCGGGTGGTGTACATGCGATTGATGATCGCCAAAAGCGGAAACAGAACCACTGCAACCAACATGAGGAACCAGTCAACCGTTGCCAAACTGATGATCGCAAAGACCACCAAAGTGACAACACCAATGCTGAACGGCAGTGGGTTGATGACTTCGCTTGACGCCACGATGTCGGCATCAGCATGAGCCAAGAGTTCACCGGTTGGCGTTTCACGGTGATATTTCAATGGCACCGAGAGATAGGTATGTGCAAGGCGCCTGCGCCAGTCTCGCTGTGTACGAAACGTAAGCAGCGCAGCAAAGTAGCGGCGAAGGATGATTGTTGATGCACGCAAGAGTCCCACGAGCAGCAGCGCAAGACCGCTCATCCAGACTGCCTTGGCGGTGGGTCGACCTGTTTCAAAGGTCGGAACGATCACGTTGTTAGTAATGCGTCCAAGAATGATCGTGGTCCCGACCGCAGCGCCGGCATAGATCGCGGCACCGAAGATCGAAATGATGAACGGGATCGGATGCGCTTTGACGTATCTCGTCAGGAGTCGCGCACCGCGACGGAAAAGTCCGGGAACGCCCGAGGCCATGAGGACTTACGCGCCAGCGGGCGAAGCGTCGCCGAGACCGAGATTTGCTGCGATTTCGCGAGTAGCTGTCGAACGATTCAGTGTGTAGAAGTGCAAGCCCGGCGCGCCTTCATCGAGCAAGCGCTGACACAGTTCGCTGGCCAACTCCACACCGAGCGCACGAACCGCATCTCCATCTTTGGCAATGGCATCGAATCGAGCGGCAAGGTGCGGCGGAAACTCTGCCCCAGCAAGTTGTGCGAAACGCACGACCTGGGCGGCGTTGGTGACAGGCATGATGCCCGGCAACACTGGCTTAGTGCAGCCGAATGCGGAAAGTCCCTCAACGAGGCGCAGGTAGGGCTCGGCCTCAAAGAAGAACTGCGTGATCGCGAAATCGGCCACGTTCAATTTGTCGGCCAAGCGGCGGCGATCGGAATAGAGATCTTCCGAACGAGGGTGCCCTTCAGGATGGGCGGCAACGCCAATCGAAAAGTCGCCCTTCTCCTTAATGAGTTCCACGAGTTCCATGGCGTACTCAAAGTCGCTTTCGGTAACGTCGCCGTTGTCGTCGAGAATCGGATCGCCAGCAAGCGCAAGGATGTTGGACACACCGGCGGCTTTGTATTCATCGAGCAATGAATCGAGCTGCGCGCGGGTGTGACCAACACAGGTGAGATGCGCCATCGCAGTGATGCCGAGATTGCGTTCGATGTTGATCACCACGTCGCGAGTGCGCTCACGAGTGGAACCGCCGGCCCCGTAGGTCACCGAAACAAATGACGGATCAAGTGGCGCGAGTTCAGCGATGGTTTGCTCAAGCGCACGCGCCGCGTCATCGGTCTTCGGTGGGAAGAACTCAAACGAACAGGTGCGGCCCGCGGCAAGGAGATCTGAGATGTGGGTCATGGTTAGCCCTGCCCCACACGACGTTCGGCAGCCTCAACGGTATTAACCAACAACATGGCGCGAGTCATCGGGCCAACACCACCGATGCGCGGTGACAGCCAACCGGCAACTTCAGCAACCTCGTCGGCCACATCGGAAACGAGTTTCTTTCCTTCGAACGACACGCCTGCTGCAACAACAGCGGCGCCGGGCTTCACCATGTCGGACGTAATGAGCCCTGGTGAACCAGCAGCAGCAACGATGATGTCGGCTTCGCGCGTGTACGCGCCCAAGTCGGCAACACCGGTGTGCACGACCGTGACCGCAGCATTCGCGTTTGGTCGCTTGAGCGTGAGCAAGTTGGCAAGCGGTCGGCCAATGGTGAGACCGCGACCAACGATGACCACGTGACGTCCTTCGATCTGCACGCCGTAATGAGCCAGCAATGCTTGGATGCCCGCCGGTGTGCACGGCAACGGACCATCGACACCCTGCACGAGATGACCAAGGTTGACCGGATGAAGGCCATCGACATCTTTTGCGGGGTCGACCTCGAGCAGCGCACCTTCGAAATCGAGATGCTTTGGGAACGGGTATTGCATGAGATAGGCATCGACGGCCGGATCGGCATTGAAGCGAGCAATGACGTCGAGAACGTCCTGCTGAGTGGCATCGGAGGGCAAATGGGCATGGTGCGAGGTGATGCCGAGGGACTCACAGTCGCGGTGCTTCATGGAGACGTAGTTGGACGAAGGGCCATCGTCGCCCACCAAAACCGTGCCCAAACCCGGGGTGATACCCCGTTCGATGAGGGCCTGGACCCGACCGGCCAGATCAGCCTTGATCCCGGCGGCTACGAGTTCCCCGTCAAGCACCTGCGCAGTCATAGAGGTGACCCTACCGGGCCTCGCTAGCGTGACGGTTCGTGCAGCGCTCTCTCACCATCGGCCCCCTGACGGTCGACCCGCCCGTCGTGCTTGCACCGATGGCCGGTGTCACCAACAGCGCCTTCCGTCGCCTGTGCCGCCGCTACGGCGCCGGTCTGTACGTGAGCGAGATGGTGAACGCTCGCGGCCTGCTCGAAGGGGGCGAGAAAAGTTGGCAGTTGGCCTCATTCGCTCCCGATGAATCTCCCCGGTCGCTCCAGCTCTATGGCACCGACCCGGAGGTCGTCGCCGAAGCAGTGCGTCGACTGATCGGCGAAGGTCGGGTCGATCATCTCGATTTCAATTTCGGCTGCCCCGCCCCCAAGGTCATGCGCCATGGTGGCGGCGCCGCGGTGCCCACTCGGCCGCGCTTGCTGGCCGCGATCATCTCGGCTGCGGTTGATGCCGCCGACGCTGCCTCAGATGGCAGGGTGCCTGTCACAGTCAAGATGCGCATGGGTCTCGACGATGAACGCCTCACCTATCTCGAAGCCGGTCGCATCGCCGCCGATAGCGGAGCGAAAGCAGTAGCTCTTCATTCCCGCACGGCCGCTCAGCGTTATTCCGGTCGCGCTCATTGGGATGCAATCACCGCGCTCGTCGAAGCCGTTCCGGAGGTTCCTATTCTTGGCAACGGTGATATCTGGACTGCTCAAGATGCGTTGTTGATGATGGAACAAACTGGTTGCGCTGGAGTGGTTGTTGGTCGCGCCTGTTTGGGTCGCCCCTGGTTCTTCGGTCAACTTGCCGACGTGTTTGCCGACCGCCCAGTTCGGCCCGAACCGCCACTGGGCGAAGTCGCAGTGATCGCAGCAGAACACGCTCGCTTGCTCGCTGAATCAGTCGGCGAACGCCGCGCCATGTTGATGATGCGCAAACACCTTGGCTGGTATCTCACTGGTTACGCAGTTGGTTCTGTGGCGCGCCGACAACTGACTCTGGTCGCATCGTTCGCCGAGCTCGATGATCAACTGGCCGCTCTTGATCATTCACTCACCGTTGATGCAGTAACGGCC
>CAIPQK010000187.1 GCA_903867185.1 uncultured Candidatus Nemicrothrix sp.
ACATGTTGCACATGCCCCACTGCGCGGCACCATGCATGAGCGGGGCGATGATGAGACTCGGCAGAGCAAAATCTGCCGGCAGCGAACGCTCACCGATTTCTTCAGGCGAAGTGATTCGAGCGCCGAGTGCGCTGCTGAGCGCCGCGAAGAAGATGTCTTCGTGGCGCCACATCACGCCCTTGGGCATTCCGGTAGTTCCGCCGGTGTAAAGGAAGTACAGGTCGTCGCCGGTTCGCCCATTCGTGAAGGCCGCGTCGGATTGCGCGTTCACAAGTTCGTCATATGACTGCGCCCATGGAGTGGGGTGGTCGGAACCGTCTTCCATCACAACAAACGCGCGAACTTTTGTGAGCTTCGAACGTATTTCATCGATGACCGGTGCGAATCCCCGCTCGAAGATAACGACTTCGCTATCTGAGTTATCGAACAGGTACTCGAGTTCGTGAGCAACATAGCGATAGTTCACGTTGATCGGAACCACTCGCGCCTTGAATGACCCGAAGAACAACTCGGCCCACTCAACTCGGTTCCACGAATACACAGCGATCTTCGAGCCAGGTTCACAACCCAACCCCATCAACATCTGCGCTACCTGATTCGTTCGTTTATCGAAGTCACCAAAGGTGTAACGAGTGCCGCCACCGACAATGGCGAGACGATCAGGGTTTGCAGCAGCGACGAGTTCGATTAGATCGCCGAGGTTGTACGAGGACATCAAGACTCCAAGTAATGGTGGTGAAGGGAAAACTAACTACAGATACGCGCTGAAAAACTCAGATTCAACCGTTCACGAGTTCCGCGGCCTGACGAAGCGCCTCGGGGTTCCGTGCCGAAATCAGAAGTTCCGTAATAGGCGAGTTGCGCCAGTGCTCAAGTCGTTCCTTGATGCGCGACGCGGGGCCAACGAGGGAGATCTCATCGGCGAAGTCATCAGGAACAGCAGCGATCGCTTCTTCGCGCTTGCCTGCGAAGAACAGGTCTTGGATCTTGTACGCCTCTTCTTCGAATCCCATACGAGCCATGAGTTTCGTGTGGTAGTTCTGGCCCTTGGCCCCCATGCCGCCGATGTAGAAGCCGAGTGTGGCCTTGACTGGCCAAAGGCCTGTCGCAACATCGTCAGTCACGTTGAAGGTAACGAGCGAACTAATGCCAAAGCCTTCTTTGGCCGCAGCGAGTTGATCGGCGTAGACGTCCTGACGGAAGGGCGAGTAGTAGAGCGGAAGCCAACCATCAGCAATCTCAGCCGTTTGGGTGACGTTCTTTGGCCCTTCTGCCCCGAGATAGATCGGGATCTCGGAACGCAGCGGGTGCGTCATGATCTTCAGCGGTTTGCCAAGCCCAACTGAACCTTCGCCACGGTAGGGCATCGGATAAAACTCGCCGTCGTTCTCAAGCGGTCCTTCACGAAGCAACGCTTTGCGAACGATGTCGATGTATTCACGAGTACGCGCCAGCGGCTTATTTGAAGGACGCCCGTACCAGCCTTCGACGACCTGAGGACCAGACACGCCAAGACCAAGGATGACACGGCCATTCGAAAGGTGATCAAGCGTCATCGCCGCCATCGCCGTGGCCACTGGCGTGCGGGCCGACAACTGCACGACCCCGGTTCCCAGCTTTATCGTTGAGGTGTGTGCGGCAAGCCACGTAAGTGGCGTGAATGCATCTGAACCCCAAGATTCCGCAGTCCATACCGAATTAAAACCAACCTTTTCAGCTTCCTGAGTGATCTCAACGAAATCCTTAGGAGGTTGAGCGGGCCAGTAACCCCATACAAGTCCGATTTTCATGTTGCACCTTTCGAGACGCGCCTGCGTCGATCAGGAAAAAGAGGGCTAGGTCAGTCGCTGAGGTCAGGAACCCACACAGCGCCATTGATGTGGCTACCGCCATCGGCGAACAACGTATTGCCGGTGATGTACGAGGAGTCATCGCTGGCAAGGAAGAATGCAACCGGAGCGATTTCCGTTTCAGGATCGCCCAGATGCCCCATTGGGTTTGCCGCTTCCGATTCTGCGGCAACCTGCGGCGCCATCTGTTCGAACATTCGAAATGCCGTGGTTTTTGCTCCAGGACAAATCACATTTGCGGTGATACCAAAGCCTGCCCATTCACGAGCAGCAGTACGAGTAATCGAACGCAGCGCTTCTTTTGTCGAGTTGTAATGAACGCTTCCCATGTGCGCATTTACGCCGTTGAGCGAACAAATGTTGATGATGCGGCCTTTGCCTTGCGCACGCATGTGAGGGAATGACTCTTTCATCGCCCACAACGGACCCATGACATTCATGTGCCACGCGTGGTCCATCGCGTCATCGGGCATCTTGTCGACACGCTGAAGTCCGGCCTGATCGCCGCCCCATGCGTTATTCACAAGAATGTCGACGGTGCCCCAGCGTGCAACAGCTTCTTGCACCATGCGACGGTTGTCTTCTTCTTTGGTTGCATCTGTCTGAAGGAAGAACGCTTCGACACCGAAATCGTCTTGAAGTTCTTGAGCCACTGTCGGCCCGGTTTCGCCGTTGATCTCGGCGATAACTACTCGGGCACCTTCTTGAGCAAAGCGCCGAGCGATACCGCGACCGATCCCGTCGCCCCCGCCGGTAATTACTGCAACACGATCGAGCAGTCGTTTGTCTGACATTGCTTCCCCCTCAGTGAATGGCGTAAAGAGAATCGCAGGCTAGTAGCGGCGTTCAGGCCGAACTACATCCACTGACCGGCATTGACGTCAATGGCCTGGCCGGTCACCGGACGGGCGAGATCACTCGCCAACCACACGATCGTTCCCGAGATTTCCCCTTCGGTGGGGATCGAACCAAGCGCAGTGGTCGAGGCGAGATCAGCCTCGACGTCCTCCACCGACACTCCCCGCTCCTCGGCCTGACGGTGAATCCAACCGTCGACAGCAGCGCCACGGATATATCCGGGCAGCACCATGTTGACCCTGATTCCGTCACGTCCGAGCTCGGTCGAGAGCGTTCGAGTTGCCTGCAGCAGAGCGGCTTTGGAAATCGCATACGGCCCCTGACTCGGCTTCACCTCACGCACCGCCATCGTTCCGACCATCACGATGCTGCCTTCGCCCTGATCCTTCATGGGTTCGATCGCCGCTCTCGTCATGTTGAGCGAACCAAACAGATTCGTCTCCATCGATCGATGCCAAATATCGTCTTCGTCCGAGGTAAACGTGTCAGCGAACAGATTGCCGCTACCCCCCAGGAAGGCGTTGTTCACCAACGTGTCGAGGCGACCAAGCTCAGTCACCGTCTGATCCACAAGCGCTCGGCAGTCGTCCGCCGACGTGATGTCGGTCGGGCGCCACGTCACACGCCGACCCATCGCCTCGATCTCTGCGGCGACCGCAGCAAGCGTTTCGGAGTTACGAGCGCCGAGAGAAATATCGGCACCGTGACGCGCAAGTTCGATCGCTGCGACCCGGCCGAGGCCGGGGCCAGCGCCGGAAACGAGCGCAACCCGACCCGCAAGCAGGCCGGGTCCACTCTGTAGATCAGCCATCAATCGCTATTTCGTAATGCCGTAGTACTTGTCGAGCTTGTAGAGCTCAATAGCGTTTCCACGGAAGAAGCGATGCGCCTCAAAATCGTTAAAACCGGCCTTCGCCGCCATACGTTCCGCAACCTCTTTGGTATGGGGGAACGTCGAGTCAGCATGTGGGTAGTCAACTTCGAATGTGAGTCGATCGATACCAATGACGTCACGATTCGCCATTGCCGTTTCGTCGTCAAACACGCAGTACCAAACGTTCTGCTTCATGTAGGTCGAGGGCGGGACACTCAGGTTCGAACCAAATCCTGTTGTGTCGAGAAGACGCTCTTCCCACAATTTGTCAGCGCGCTCAAGGATGTAAGGAAGCCATCCGGCTTGTCCTTCCGAGTACGCAACGCGCAGTTCGGGGAACCGTTCGAAAACACCACCAAAGACGTAGTCGAGAACCGAACCCATCGCGTTTTGGAAGGTCAATACCGAAGAGATGATGAATGGTGCGTCGGGAGCAGTCGAAGGCATCTTTGATGATGAACCGATGTGCATGTTGACGACAGTGTCGGTCTCGACGCACGCCGCGAACATTGGATCCCAATAGCCCGAATGAACCGAAGGCAAGCCGAGCGGAACAGGACTTTCACTGAAGGTGATGCTGTGGCTGCCCTTCGCGGCACAACGATGAATTTCCTTTACCGCTAGTTCAACGTCCCAGAGAGGAACAATCGTCATTGGAATGAGTCGGCCATAACCAGCACCTGCGCACCATTCGTCGATCATCCAGTCGTTGTAAACGGTGATGCACGCCATCGCGAGTTCTTTATCTTCGCGTTCCAAAAATGTCTGGCCACAAAATCGCGGAAGGATATTCGGGAAACAAATCGATGCCTCGACATGGTTGGCGTCCATATCGGCAAGGCGCGCGGTTTGGTCATAACAACCCGGAAGGATGTCGTCGAACGTGCACGGCTCGTTCTGTACAACCTCAGCGCCGACGGCGGCTGAAAGGCGAGTGAACGGGTAGACGAGATCGTCGTAGTACCAAACGTCGCAATCGACGCCATCGTCTTCACTGACTTCGAAGGAAAAGACTCCCCCGATGATCCCCATCTTCACCTTCTTGCGAAGGACACGTGGACCTCGTTCGCGGTACTTCTCAGGAAGGCGCGACGACCACAGATCGGGGGGCTCTACGACATGATCATCGACCGAGATAATGCGGGGGATTTCCATGGGGGCCTCCTGGGCGTCGCCCGGCACTCGCCGGGAATCTGACGGATCGTCAGTTTGTCACGATCACAACCAGGACGTCGCACTCAAGGCCCGCGAGGTCTAGGCCAGCGTGAATTCCCCGGGATCACCAATGATGACCGAGAGGCCGACCGGGTCCGAATCCATGAACGTATGGCCGACCCCAAGATCATGACTCTGAGCGACCGTGCGGACCTCGTCGATCTCAACCAGAGCCACTGTTGTGAGCTGGCCATCGCGACTGGGAATAACCGTGGCGCCGACAACTACCCCGGCACCGCTTAGGTCGGGATTCACTGACCTCCGAGCTGTTGCTCGTTCCGCCTCTTCACTGACATCGAGCGAAACAAATGGGACCCGGGGTTCACGGTTTGACCACACCGTCACCGCAGGTTTGGTGAGCAACCCGCTCACTGCGCTTGTCAGGCCAAACGTTGCATCGGGCGAGTGCTGCAGGCGACGCACCATCGCGGCTGCGCCTTGCAGCGCATAGTTGTTGAACGGTCCGCCACCAAAGGTCATACCGCCAGTAAGGGTGAGGTCACGATCAATTGAGAATCCGATTTCTCGAGCTTGCACTTCTACTGCGGAAGGGAAACAGCTATAGAGATCGACGGGACCGATCTCGTCGATCGTGAGTCCCGTTGCCTCAAGCGCAGTCTTGGCTACTAGCTGCGATGCCGGCCAGCGATGGACATCAGCGCGTTCGGGGAGCGGAATTACTGCGTTCGACTCGACCATCGCCAGCGGAAACACCCACGTTGATTCGTCGAGACCGAGGCGACTTGCCGTACCTGCCGTCGTGAAGATCAGCGCCGCAGCCTGATCGACATTCCACTGCGAGATGAGCCATTTGGGATAAGGCGCTGCAATCATCCGATTCGATTCGGATTCAAACGCAATTTCTTCCGAATTCATTGCCCGCGCATCCCAGCCCGCGGGTGCGTGCGCGGCGATCTCAGCGAACCGTGCCCAAAGATCTCCAAGTTCGCGCTGATGGGCCCGGTTTGAGCGACCAAGGTGATGACGCAACGCAGATTCGATAATTGCGTATTGATGCGCAGCTGTCGTGAGGTTGCGCTCGATCTCGATCTGCGAAATCACCATTTCCTTCGGAGCGATGACTTCATCGGGTTCTGATGAACAGGCAACTACCGGCGCGTCGGGAACGGTGCTTCCAGATTTTCCAGCGATTACGCCGGACCAGCGATTTTCTCCGCCAACGACAATGGCAACGTCAACAAGTCCTGAACGAACATCAGTCGCTGCTCTGGCAAGTAACGATTGCTGCAAAACCCCGAGTTCGCTTCTGACACTTCGGGCGTTCGGTGCACCAACGGCGGCAGCGATCGCTCGACCGGGATCGCTTTCCGACCAGGTTCCGTGCGGAACGAAGACTGCTCCTGTCAATGCACCCAACGACTCTGCCGCACCAGTCGATTCCAACGCTGTTTGAACAGCTTCGATCATGAGGTCGGTTGCAGACGTCACCACAAACCCAGGCCCATCGCGATGCACAACTTCCGCAGCGCTAATAACTATTGGCGTTTGTGGGTCGAGTGTTTCTGACGAAGCCATGATCACACCTTCGATGCAGTTGAGTGAAAGAACATCGACACCGTCGGATTGAAAATATCTGCCCGCTCCCACTGCAAGAAATGTCCGGCCCCAGCAAGCACCAGTGGACCAACGCGGTTTGTAAACGCGACTTCGCAGCAATGGATGAAGTCGGGCCCCACGACTTGATCGTCGGCACCGTAAAAAAGAAGTGTCGGCACATCGACCGTGCGGTCAAGGATCGGAAACTCCTCGGCGGCGCGGCCGTATCCAAGTTGGTACACCGCCCAACCCGCTCGAAGTCGAGCTTCATCGGCCCAAGGCTCGGTCATGAAATCAATGTCGGGATCGCTGAAGGCACCTGGCGAGGCCCACAAACGGGGGCCGTACATCGCAGCAACCCACGCTCGACGCAATGCCGGTGAATTCAATTCTGCGGCCAACACATCGGGCTCACCACCTTGGCGACGGCGGTAATCGCCAGTGGGGCCATCGGCGATTGCTTTGATCGAACCGATATCGATTCCGGCAGCAACGTACGCGTCGATCACCATTGGCGGCACGGTGTCGAAAAAACACAGTGCGTCAACAAAACCTTCGAATCGATGCACCATGTCGACAGCAACAACTCCGCCGACGTCTCCACCAATCACGCCAACGTGTTCATGACCAAGAACGTCATGCACGAGCGCATACAGATCGCGGCTGTAGGTGACGAGATCGTAGGTATCGGGTTCGGAGAGATCTGAATCGCCGTGGCCGCGAAGGTCGGGAACGATGACCTCAAAACCAGCGGCAACAAGCGGTTCGATATTGCGCCACCAAATGCGCTTCGTTTCCGGATAGCCGTGGATCAGAAGGAGCGGGTATCCGCCGACACCTTCACGGACATAAGCGAGTTCAAGACCGTTTCCAATATCGGAACGATGAATCGTGAATGCATCAGCCGCTGGTGTCGTCGGCTGGGCCGGCCGTAACCGGATGTCATATCCGGTGACGCTCATGCCACCGTGCCCGCTTCGAACAATGCATCGATTTCCGCTTCCGATCGTCCCATCTCGGCCAAGACTTCACGAGTGTGTTGCCCGAGTTCTGGAGCTCCGGAACGAGCTTGCCATGGGGTTCCGTAGAAATCCGATGGACTGGCAATTCGCATCGCCGATCCATTCGCTTCCGGAACTTCGATAAAGGCACCGGCAGCATGGATTTGTTCATCGATAAGAACATCATCGATCTCATTGACCGGCGCCCAGAACATGTCGGGCTCAGTATCAAAAATGACTGCCCATTCATCTCGAGACTTTGTTGCGAAGATCGCGTCGAGTTCGGCAATGAGTTCACGCGCATTGTCACGACGACCAAGTGGCGTCGCGTACGGTCCGTCTTCCAGCCATTCAGGATGACCGACAACTCGACACAGTGGCGGCCAATGTCGAAGGGCTTCTTGACCGATGAGCCAAATCATCTTTCCGTCGCCACACGTGTAGTTGTTCATGGATGGATTACCCATGGTTTCGCGTGCACCAATGCCGATGTGGTCGCCCCAACCGAGTGTGATCGAAAGATCGAAACCGATCGTGTAGACGCCTTGACGAACGAGCGAGGTTGAAACCAATTGACCTTTGCCGGTGCGCTCGCGACTAAAGAGCGCGGCACAAACTGCTGCCGAAGCAGAACTGCCAGTCGGATGATCGCCCATGCCGCCGCGTTGAAACGGAAGCGGGCCATCGGGAGTGCGCAGTAACGATGCAACTCCAGAACGCGCCCAGAATCCGCCGATGTCATAGGCCGGGCGCCCCGCATCGGGACCTTCCATCCCGTAGCCGGTGATGAGTTGGTAAACGAGCCGCGGATTGCGTTCCATCACCTCATCAGGACCAAGCCCCCACCGTTCCAAAGCTGCACGTCGAAGGTTTGTGACGAAGACATCGGCATCGGCAAGGAGTTCATGAGCGAGCGCTTGACCTTCAGGGGTTCGAAGATCGACAGCAACAGACTTCTTCGAACGATTGTCCATTTCGAAGACCGGATTGTCCGGCATCATCGTTCCGAAGAGTGCCTGGTAGGTGCGCGCGGGATCACCGCCGCCTGGTGGCTCAAGTTTGATGACGTCAGCACCCCAGTCAGCCAGAATCCCCGCGCATGCAGGGCCCGCGACCCACATACCAAGTTCGACGACTTTCACACCCTCTAATGGTCCAGACACTCCATGCCCCCTTCTCTGTCTGCTGAGAGCGTGACACATCGAGAGGGTCCACGGCTTCGAGTCGCCCGGTTACTACCGTTCTCCGAAGCATTTACCCCAAACCCCCGGAGGACTCATGACTTCTCACTCTGCGCGCCGAATCATCGGCGTGACCATCCTTTCCATCGCTCTCGTCGCCGGTATCGCCGGATGCAGCAGCGATAAAAAGTCGAGCACGACCTCGACGACTTCCGCTCCCACCACCTCGGGCGTGAAGCCTGTCAACACATTGTCGAAGGCCGACATCGTGCAGATGCAGGAATGGCTCGACGCTGTTGGGTGCGACGTCGGCACAAATGACGGCATCATCGGACCGATGACGATCGCCACATTGAAGGCGTTCCAGCAAGGTGCCGGCCTCACGGTCGATGGCACCTACGGACCTAACACCAAAGCGGCTCTTTCCGCCGATGCACAAGCCAAGAAGCAGGTCTGCGTGAAGCCGGCACCAGCACCTGCGCCGGTTGGACCGACCGGATCAGCGGCTGCTTGCACCAATGCAGCCATCACATCTGGCCTTGATGCGACCATGACTTCAGGTACGACGGTCACGGTCGGTGGCTTCGGCTGTGACTCTGGCTGGGCCTACGCATGGGCAACGCTCACCCCGCCGGCGTCAAGTGGCGCTCCTGCAATTTCCGTGACCGATGTGCTTGCGTCGCGAAACGGCGTCTGGGTAAGTCAGGACCGCGGCGTTGTTTGCCAGCAAGGAAAAATCCCGGCGACGATTTACACGAATGGTTGCATGTCCAACTGATCTGACAATTTCTGATCGCATTCATTGCCCGCCCTTCGGGGCGGGCAATGTCGCGTCAGGACGCAAGTAGACGAGCGAACCAATCGAAGAGAGCAGCCGCCCACGCAGACGTAATTCCGCAAGGAAATGCTTGGAATCCGTGGGGCATCTCGGGAGCGACAAACAGTTCGACGTCGTTGCCCGCGGCAGCCCAACGAGGAGCCAACATCAAGGTGTCATCGAGTAAGTGGTCTGCCGTTCCTACGCTCATGAATGCAGGACACAAGTTTTGCAAGTCAGCAAACAACGGCGACACATTCGGCGAGCGTCGCTCCTCAATACTCATGCCGGGCAGATAGCAATCGCCGAACATTGCCATACCTTCTGGCGTGAGCATGTCGGGAGCATCAAGGACGCGTAAACCGCGCTGACTCGGCGAACGCCCCCAGTCGTGCACCCCAAACACCAGGTTGGCGCCAATGAGGTTGTCGGATGCATTGAGTTCGTCGCGCATGCGCAACGCGACCGCCGCTGCCATGTACCCGCCCGCAGATTCCCCACCAACGATGATGCGATTCGAGCCGTACTCCGCCAGTCCGTTTTCGATCACCCATTTCACCACCGCGATCCCATCATCGGGACCGGCAGGAAATGGATGCTCTGGGGCTTTGCGATAGCCAACAGAGACCACTGCCATTCCGAATCGGCGACTCAGATCCAAATTGCCGGTATCGCCCATTTCCGGTGCACCGATAACCATTCCGCCCCCGTGGAAGTGCACGTAGACCGCCGAGGCCGGGCCGTCAGGAAGAAACGTGCGACATGAGACACCGGCAATATCGCGAACAATTGCTTCAGGTAGCGGCGCAAACGTGCGTTCAAATGTGCGTCGCATTTGCTGAACCTGACCGAGCAGATCCTTCGGCAGTTCACCGTCGCTGGCAAACGCTTCGGCTACTAGCGCCATCCCCGCGTCGACAACCGCTCGTGCTTCGGGCCTCATGGCCTCGATTTCATCGGTCCAAAGTTGCATTGCTCCCCCTCGTGTCATGTGGTCACCATAGGGCGGACACAATCGCGACGCTCTCAACCGCTACGGTCACCGAAATGGGTTTCTACAGCACACACATCGTTCCCCGCTTTATCGACAAGGCACTCGGCACACCCGCCATGCAAGAGGGGCGCGACGCCGTGGCCGCCGGACTTTCAGGCACAGTGTTGGAAATCGGATTTGGTTCAGGCCTCAACATCGCGAGCTATCCGCCAGAGATCGAACTCGTCTACGCCGTCGAGCCGGCATTAACCGCCCGCAAGATCGCAGTCCCACGAATTGCTGCCTCACCCATTCCCATTCAGTACGCCGGCCTACGCGGTGAAACGATCGCTCTTGAAGACAACTCTTGCGACGGTGCGTTGTGCACCTTCACGCTCTGCACTATCCCTGGCGTTGAACAAGCACTCGCCGAACTCCGCCGTGTTCTCAAACCCGGTGGAAAGTTCCATTTCCTCGAACATGGCCTCGCTCCCGACACGAAGACGCAGACGTGGCAGCGCCGCCTTGATCCGCTTGAAAAGCGTCTGGCCGATGGCTGCCACCTCACTCGCGACCCCGTCGAACTCGTCAAGGCCGCTGGCTTCGAACTCGAATTCGTTCACAGCGAATACACCAAGGGCCCTAAGCCGTGGGTGTTCATGACGTTCGCGCAAGCAATCAATCCTGCGTGACGTCATTTTGGGAGCAGTACTTGTTCCCCTACAAAATTCCAGCACCATGAACGCAATGGTGGCCCGAGCCGAAGCCCGGGCCACCATTCAGACTGCGTGATGCGTTTGCGAAAATCAGCTGCAACCGCTGGTGGTGCCGCATGACGGGCATGCGTGGCAGGAGCCAGCACGCTGCATGGTGACACCGCACTGCATGCACATCGGTGCATCGTGATTGGTTGTCTTCACTTCACGAACCAACGTGGTTTGTGTGTCGGTGAGAAGTGTTGACACTGATTCGATGGACGGAGGATCGATGGGCATTTCCGAACCCTGACGGGTTTCGATACCTTCGTCGACACCAGGAAGCGTCGGCTGCATGCGCTCTGAGGTGGTGAGGATGTTGAGTTCCGCACGTTCCTCAGGTGAGAGATACTCGATCGCCATACGGCGGAAGAGATAATCCATGAGCGAATTGGCGATGCGAATGTCTGGATCGTCGGTCATGCCGGCTGGTTCGAATCGCATGCCCGTGAACGCTTCGATGAAGGAGCGCAAGGGCACGCCGTACTGAAGGCCGTGCGATACCGAGATGGCGAAGGCGTCCATGATGCCGGCGAGGGTGGAACCCTGCTTTGACACACGGACGAAGATTTCACCTGGGCGACCGTCTTCGTACTGGCCAACAGTGACGAAGCCCTTGCAATCGGCGACGCGGAACTCGAAGGTGCGCGACACGCGTGTGCGAGGAAGCTTCTGACGGATCGGCTGGTAGACGATCTTCTCGACGACACGCTCGATGACTTCGACCGCACCAGCAACCGGATCATCGGCGCCTTCAACATCTTTCTTCGATGCCGACAACGGCTGAGCAACCTTGCAGTTGTCACGGTAAATCGCGACAGCCTTGATACCGAGCTGCCAGGCCTCGATGTGAATCTTCTCGACCTCTTCAACCGAAACATCTTCAGGCATGTTGACGGTCTTGGAGATAGCGCCGGAGATGAACGGCTGCACAGCACCCATCATGCGGATGTGGCCGGTGTAATGGATGATGTTGTCGCCCATCGAGCAGGCAAACACCGGAATGTGCTCGGCCTTGATGTGCGGTGCGCCGAGGATCGACATGTTCTCGTTGATGTAGGCAACGATTTCGTCCATCTGCGCATCGGTGTAACCGAGCTTGGTGAGCGCACGAGGAATCGTCTGGTTGACGATCGACATGGTGCCGCCGCCAACAAGCTTCTTCATCTTGACTAGACCAAGGTCGGGCTCAACACCAGTGGTGTCGCAGTCCATCATGAGGCCAATGGTGCCGGTCGGGGCGAGTACCGAAGCTTGTGAGTTACGCACGCCAACTTCAGCAGCGAGTTCACATGCGGTGTCCCATGACTGCTGTGCCGCCGACAGCAATGCCGGAGGAACAAGTTCCTCGTCGATGCTGGCCGCTGCGGCACGGTGCTGACCAAGAACGCGAAGCATGTGCTCGGCGTTTTCGGCAAACCCAGCGAACGGACCCATACGAGACGCGGTGCGAGCCGAAGTGGCATACGCGTGACCGGTCATGAGTGAGGTGATCGCTCCGGCAAGGGCACGCCCTTCGTCGGAGTCGTACGGAAGGCCAAGGGCCATCAGTAGAGCGCCGAGGTTGGCGTAGCCAAGACCGAGCTGGCGGAACTTGCGGGAGTTGTCGCCAATCGGAACGGTCGGGTAATCGGCGTTACCGACGAGGATTTCCTGGGCGGTGAACATGATTTCGATCGTGTGCTTGTAGGCCTCGATGTCGAACACGCCGTCTTCGCCGAGGTAGCGGAGAAGGTTGATGCTGGCGAGGTTGCATGCAGAATTATCGATGTGCATGTATTCCGAGCACGGGTTCGAACCATTGATGCGACCGGTATTGCTCGCGGTGTGCCAGTGGTTGATTGTGGTGTCGAACTGCATGCCGGGATCGGCGCATTCCCAAGTGGCCTGAGAAATCTGACGCATGAGGTCGCGAGCACGAATGGTCTTGACGATTTCGCCACCGTGCACGGCACGCAGGTGCCAATCGGTGTCGTCAACCACGGCCTGCATGAACTCGTCGGTGACGCGAACCGAGTTATTGGCGTTCTGGTACTGGATCGAGGTGATGTCGATGCCATCGAGATCCATGTCGAAGCCGGCGTCGCGAAGGGCACGAGCCTTTTTCTCTTCACGGGACTTGCACCAGATGAACTCTTCGATGTCGGGATGATCGACATTGAGGATGACCATCTTGGCGGCGCGACGGGTCTTGCCACCTGACTTGATGGTGCCAGCAGATGCATCGGCACCACGCATGAAACTCACGGGACCAGATGCGGTACCGCCGCCCTTGAGCAGTTCTTTGGAAGAACGAATGCGAGACAGGTTGATACCTGCGCCCGAGCCGCCCTTGAAGATCGTGCCTTCCTCGACGTACCAGTTGAGGATGGAGTCCATCTTGTCGTCAACCGACAAGATGAAGCAGGCCGAAGCCTGCTGCGGCACGCCTTCGACGCCGATGTTGAACCACACCGGCGAGTTGAACGCAGCGCGCTGGGTGATGATGATGAACTTGAGCTCGGCACGGAATGCTTCGGCCTCTTCGTCGGTGACGAAGTAGCCATCGCGAATTCCCCAGTCGGTGATGGTGTCGGCAACACGATCGGCAACCTGCTTGAGCGACCATTCGCGCTCATCGGTGTCGGGGGTGCCGCGGAAGTACTTCTGGGAGACGATGTTGGTGGCATTCAGCGACCAACCGAGAGGAAACTCGACGCCGAGCTGCTCGAAGGCAACCTCGCCGGTCTTCCAGTTCGAGATGCGGGCGTCACGACGTTCCCACTCGACCTGGTCGTAGGGATGAGTGTCGACGCTTGTGTAGTGCCGACGGATGCCGATGCCGGCCTGTTCAGGTGCCAGGGCCATGAGAAGTCCTCCGCGTGGGTGATCGATGAGTTGTGGTGGTGGCGAGTAAGGGACGGGGTGCAGCGGTGCTACGGGTGCTGCGGAAGCGGTTGCCTCGGGGGTGGCCACCAAATCGTGTAACTCGGTTGGACTGCTGAGGGGAATCCACCACACCAAAGCTCCGGTTCCCCGCAGTTTTCTTCGGAGAAGAGGGACTGTCGGGAGTGGAATTTTGGGTCTTGTCGTGGTCTCGGTGCCGGTTTCAGGCCCTTTTGGGGTCCCAATTCCTGCCCACCACAAGATGTTGTGGTTGTTTCGGCCCCCTCACCATCCGGGCCACAAGATGTCGTGGAATTACAGCAGAGTAATTCCACCCGTGTCAACGATTGCCAAGAATCGTTCGTGACGTGGGAATTCGAGTGGTTGGGTGCGCCGCGACACGAGCGCCAGGTAGAGCAGGTCACGCGGACCCACGCCCTAGGAGCCGTCCTGCCAACCGAGAACGCACAGAACGTCACACCACCGTCCGTCGCTCGCGCCGCAGCACTGCACCCAGGTGAACCGTACGACTCATGCCTGTGGGTTGGAAGGGGAATAACCCTGTGTATTTGTGGTGGATAGCCGGTGGATTACTCCAGAGTTATCCACCGTTATCCACAGCGTCAGAGACCAGTCGCCCCCACGTCCCCCTATCGTGGCGCTATGCACCAGTTGCTGCCCACAGTCATCAACGATGTGAACCCAATCGAGCTCGTTGCCGACGAGCTCCGCCCTTCCCCATCGAACCGACCCTGGGTCGCAGTCAACATGGTGGCAAGCATCGACGGGGCCATCGAGATCGAAGGTCGCTCAGGAGCGCTCGGCAGCCCCGCCGATCGAGCGATGTTCCATGCATTGCGCGAGATGCCCGATGTCATCCTCGCCGGAGCCGGCACTGTGCGCGCAGAGAACTATGGGCCAGTGCAACTCGACGAGGCCGC
>CAIPQK010000188.1 GCA_903867185.1 uncultured Candidatus Nemicrothrix sp.
GTTATGACGGTTACGACACCTATAAGTAAGAGTCCGAGTGCGCGTGGAACACCAAGACCAATAATTGCGAAGGCAACGCCGGCGACGAGGACGAGCCGGATGGCGAATGCCCGGATTGCCGTCACGTTTGAGGTGGCAGAGTCGCCAGCCGACATGGTGTCTTCTCTCTATTCGCCAACGCTCCACCCGTGTTCAGCGCGCTGTTGAAACGTAGAGGCTGCGTGTGGCGTGATCAATAACGATTTGGTCCTTCCTCAGTTGGCTTGGCTTAGACAAATGGCTGCGAAAGAGAATTCCGGGGCTACTACGTGTTGCCACTTATTCAAAGGAGAAGAGATTTTTTGGCTGCTTTTATCGCTCGGCGGCAGTCGCGTGTCGTCAATACTTCGGCGACAGAGATTGAGAGCGGCGGGAGTTTGCTGTGGCGATTACTTGGGTCCATTTGGATTCACCAACAGATGACGAAGCGACTGAACTACTCGTTTCGATTTCACAGGCGTTAGGTCGATCGCCGCACGAGATAGTTCGAAAGCATTTCGAGCGAAGGCGAACTGATCCGTCGCACGCGTTTCCTCGTCTTGAATCGCACTTCGGCGAGTACCTCTTTGGCCACCTCTATCTTCCAACGTCAGTCGACGATGGGATCCCGGATTTTGCCGAGTTGATGATCGTGAGCACATTTACCGAATGCTGGACGGTTCTTCGATTACCGGAGGGCCAAAGTAGTGAAACCGCTGACTATCAGATTATTGATGAATATCGTCGCCGCATTGAAAAGGCCCGGGAATGTGTCGAGGAAAGTGAGACCTGCGGGGTCCTTTTGGGTCGACTTCTCACTGTCACGGTCAGCGAACTTGAAAATGCTTTGACAATCACTGGTCTGAACATTGATGAATGCGTCGAAAAATTGTCGTCAGTGAATGAGCGGCATTTGAACAGAGCCATGAAAGATGAAGTCCCAGTAATTCGCAAACGGGCAACGACAATCCGACATGAAGTTGCCAGTTTGGGAACCGTGGTTGATGAGCTGGATCGGATACTGCAGGCGATTGTGGACGATCAACTGGATCTTCATCGGGGGCTGCCCGATGGGACCCTGAGGGAAGTCTTCAATGAAGTTACCGAGATTCACCTGCGTGATACGCAGTTTCGATCGCGGAGGCTTCGTGTTCTCCACGATGAGCAACTGGAACAACTGCAGTTTGTCTTCGACACCATTACCCATCTCAGCAACGCGGATGAAGTGATCTCTGGCCGATTCATGGGAGCAATCGCTTCCATCATGTTGATGCCAACGTTCATCGTCGGTCTCTATGGGATGAATTTTGAATCCATGCCGGAACTCCACTGGCCGGGTGGCTATGGCTTTGCGATTGCCCTCATCGCTCTCGTGACGGTGTTCCAAGTCTGGTTCTTTCGCAGACGCCGATGGCTCTAAGTAGTGGCCTGCATAGATCTACAAGGTTCCACTTAATTCATTCTGTTCGGGTCATTTCGCTGGCGGATTGAGGGCTGACCCGTCAGGATTCATCTCCTTGTTGGCGGGATCGACGGAGTGATGGTGCGGGAGAGTTGCGGTAAGGCGATCACAGCAGGTGGTCCTCGGTGACGTGGATGCCAACTGACGCGGACGAAAGTATCGAGGAGA
>CAIPQK010000189.1 GCA_903867185.1 uncultured Candidatus Nemicrothrix sp.
AACGAAGTTGTCGCCGCTCAGCGAACCGAAATGCGGCACGTTTCAAGACGTCGACGTGTTGTGGCTGTTGATCACTGGTCTCCGGAATGCTTTCAAGATCGGTTTCTGTGCGTGAACTGATTGCTTCGGCAAGCAACTCTGCCTTATTGCGGAAATGACCGTAGATGGCGCCCGTGGTCAGCGAAGCTTCGCGTGCGATATCTCGAATCGAGGTTTGGAGGTACCCATTTGTCGCGAACATTTCGGCGGCTAACTCGATGAGCGCAGCGCGAGTGGCCACTGCTTTGGCTGAAGGCCGAACGGGAAGTTGGTTTCGTTTGGTCGCAGGACGTTTTCGAAGAGTGGCGTGTTTCGTGGTCATTGGCAGTATTTCCGTGCGCGACCTCAGGCCGCGGGTTTCGGAATCCAATCTGTTGTTGGCGCAATTGTGTACGTCGCGATGAGCGATCGGATGAAGTCCGAGTCGTGCATCGGATCCGACGGCTGATCGACCTTGACGCCGCGGTTTTTCATATCGGCGATAAGGCGGTCAAAAATCACGTCGGTGGTGAGGTCGTCGGAATGATCGAGTGACTTTTCGAGTTCTTCCATATCGGAGTACAACTCGGCGCTCCAATGAACTAGCAGGCGCGTTTCTTCGGGTTGATAACGACGGATGACTTCGTCATCGGTTGTGATTGCCCAGTCATCTCGATCGACGTCGTATCCGATCATTGAACGGTGCTTGAGCCCTGGGATGTCGCGATCTTCGGGTCGGCCAACAGGATCACCGCGATGGAACATCACTTCGTTCTGCACGACTACGCCTTTACCCCACAGTGGGTGTTCAAGAACCTTGGGTTGACCGAATGGGCCATCGGGCCAGTAGGTAAACGTTCCGTTTTCACCCCGGTACCACCAGGCGATGACTTGGGCCATCTTCACGATGTGATCTTGGAAGAGCCCTGATTTTCCCATGATGTTGGCGAGCCAGACCGGAGAGTTCTCGAGGCGAATACCGCGGAACTGAACGGCGTCGAGGTGAGGGTTAAGTCCACTGTGATGTGCGCCGCAGAAATTGAAGAGCATGTGTGTGGGCTTTGCATAGGCGGCGCCCCAGTAGTCGCGAGCGAGATCAAGAAATTTCTCGTTATAGAAACAATCTTCAAGCTCGGGATAGAAACACGTAGACCCTTTGGCCAAGTAGCCGCGGAAGTGGCCAGTTGCGATGTCGTCGAGGGTCAACTTGGGGCCTTCGCCTTCGCGCATCGGCCCTGAAGTCGTCGCGACAAGTTCCTCGACGGTGTCGAAGTGGTGGGCGGTAATCGTGGGCCATGGACCTTGACGTTTGAGTACACCCATGATGCGCTCGTGCTGGTCGTCGGTATAGACGTCTTCGATGACGCGGGGCGGAGCGACAGGTTGAAGGGCTTTCGCGAGATCTTCGTTTGTGATCGTCATTGCGGAGGCTTCCCCTTATGAGAGCAGAGCTCTTCTTCTAAGACATTCAGAATATAACGATGGTATCTTATCGATACTCCTGAATCGCTGGCGGGGGAATGCTCCGGCGATTGATCTGCAGCATGTCCATAGCTCCGAAGTTCCACCGTTGAAGAGAGAAGAAGCCGATGATTCAGCCCGCCGATGTCCACGAACTGGTTTCCCACTGGTGGTTTGCCTACGACAACGCTATCTATGACGAATGGGCCGACATGTTCACTGACGACGCGCACTTCACGTGCCGAACTGATACCGGCAAGACGAACTATGAGGAGTTCGTCAACGCCGATGTGCATGGAAAAGCAGCAGTATTGGCGTGGCAGACCGAACACCGCAAGGGAAGCCCTCACCCGCTTCGTCATGGTGGCGAGAACGTTCACATCAGCGCGAACCGCGGTGACGACGCTGACTTCCGTTCGTACATTCGCGTCTCGCAAATCATCAGTGGTTCTCCTTCGGATCTTTCGACCGCGCTTGTCACGGGAACGGTCCGCCTTGAAGGTGGGGTACTTCGATTTTCTGCGTTGCATACGGTGCTCGACACTGAAGAGTCGAATGTCATCGGCGAGCGGAAGGTGTTTTGATTATGGGAACGAAAGATCTGTTCGACCTGACCGGCAAAGTTGCGATCGTCACTGGTTCCACAAAGGGAATCGGTCGCGCGATGGTGCAGGGGCTCGCCGAATCAGGAGCGAAGGTCGTCATCAGTTCTCGCAAACAGGACCTCTGCGATGAAGTTGCCGCTGAGGTTGCAGCATCAACAGGGCAAGAGACGCTCGGACTCGCGTGTCATGTGGGCGACTGGGAAGGAATCCCTTCGTTCGTCGAAGCGGTTATTGCCCGTTTCGGAAAGATTGATGTTCTCGTGAACAACGCCGGTATCAATCCGGCTCCTACGACAGTTTCAGATATGTCGATTGAGTACTGGCGCAAGATGTTCAACGTCAATCTCGAAGGACCACTGCGCATGGCACAGCAGGTTGCGCCGTTTATGCGCGACAACGGTGGCGGCTCCATTGTGAACATCGTGACGATGGCGGCGTATTCCGGAGGATCAAATGTTTGCGCTTATGGCTCATCCAAAGCGGGGCTGATCAATCTCACGAAATCGATGGCTCAGGAATGGGCGCCATGGAATATTCGCGTCAATGCACTGTGTCCAGGCCCGTTTATGACCGAGATGGTTGCCGGAGCCGAACGAGTTCGCGAAGGCTTCATTGACATGATCGCTAATGGAACGCTCATGAAGCGTGTTGCTGACGCCGATGAAATCGTTGGTCCTGTGCTGTATCTCGCCAGTGATGCCTCTTCGTATGTCACTGGCGATGAGATTTCAGTTTCAGGGGGCATGCAGAAATAAGGACTGGTCAACAGAATCAATTGCGGAGAAGGTCGTCTGCGGGGGCCTCTCTTCTTTCTCGGTGAAAGTCACTTGCAGCGAACTATGGTCGTGAAGGGTTCTGCCACATCTTGCGGCTGATGACCCGAGTCGGGATGTCGACCGGTAATGGCGACCACGAGCGAGTGTTTGGACGGGACCGGAAACGGTCGTCCGGTTTTTGAGATTCCTCAGCGAAAGAGGCACCGGTTGGTGCGAGTCCTGCTCGCGGCAGTCGTGCTCGTTGTTTCTCTCGGTGGACTCGCGATGGGCGGAGATGTTTCGAGTGCCGACGCGACTGCAGCGACACCTGTTGTCCAAAGTTCGGCAACAGTCTCAAACGACGTCTATGTCGGTGTCTACATCTACGCCATTCAACAAATCGACATGGAAAATCATCTCTACACGGTTGATTTTCAATTGTGGTTCCGATGGACAAACCCCGATTTCCGACCGGTGGAGTCGGTCGACTTCATCAATCAGGCGGAATGGTGGGCCGCGATCATTGAAGTGGCCACGAAGGAGCCTGTCGTTCTCGCTGACGGTTCGTTCTATCAACGTGAGCACGTTCAGGCGACGTTCTCGACAAATTTTACAATCGAGCAATATCCCTTTGACCATCTGTCGTTCCCAATAGTCATGGAAGATAAAACTGAGACAGCGACTCACATGCATTTCATGGCTGATGACTCCGGGGTGACTAAGGCACCGAACCTTTCGGTACCGGGATATCGGGTGGGTCAACCAACTCTTGTGGCTGTCTCTGTCGAGTATCCCGAGCTCGGAGTCACGGGGCAAGGAACGCGGAATGCCTCTCGAATCGTTGTTGCGATCCCCATGACTCGACCATGGTTGCCATACGCATTGAAGATCTTCATACCACTACTTGTCGTGGTGCTCTGCTCTGCGTTGGTGTTTCTCATCGGCCCTGACCGTGCCGATATTCGTTTTGCGTTGGGCGTGAGCGCGTTGCTCACACTCGTCGCGTTGAAGTGGACAACTGATGCACAGCTCCCGTTGGTCGACTTCGTTGGAATGATCGATTGGCTGTACTTGATCGCGTTTGTTTTCGTTGGCTTCACCTTGGCCGAAAGCACCTATGTGATCTGGCATTACGATCGTGGTAATGAGATCTCAACATTGGTGCGTTTTGACCGGAAGATGCTTGTGATCTCGACTGCGGTCTCTCTCCTCGCCTTCGCGGTCGTTGTCGTCTATGTGGGGTGACAAGCGAGGACTTGGCCATAGCCGTTGATTCTCGGCACGTGCAGGGGGACCGCGACTACCGTTTCTTCTGGGGATGCCTACCAAAGGCACTGAATTACAGGAGGCCTCTATGGCCCAGTACGTGCCTAATGCGATGGAATGGTCCGAGCGGGCATTGCAGGTGCGAGCCTTCGTGTTCGACTTCTGGGCAGAACAGCGACGCGGGCCCAATCTGCGAGATGTCTATGAAGGTACGGGCCTGTCGCGACGCGACATCGTGCAGGCGTATAAGGAATTGCAAACAGGAATTGTCGTCGTCGTCGATCAAGACTCACCGAATTGCGACATCATCAAGATCCCCCCTTATTCGGCATTTCCGAGCCAAGTCGCGCTTTATGTCGACGACTCGTTCCATTC
>CAIPQK010000190.1 GCA_903867185.1 uncultured Candidatus Nemicrothrix sp.
AATTGCGTGCACGAGAATCGGCCGCTCGAGTTTCGCCTTGGCTTCAAGTTGTGCCAGAAGTCGATCGACGTAGTGAATGTCCTCGGGTCCTTCGACCTTCGGAATCATGATGACGTCAAGCTTGTCGCCGATTTCGGAAACTGCAGTCACGATGTCATCGAGACCCCACGGCGAATCGAGCGAATTCACGCGGGTCCAGAACTGGGTCTTGCCGAAGTCGATGGTCTTGCCCACATGCACAAGGCCAGCGCGCGCTGCCTCTTTGTCGGCGGCAGGGACTCCGTCTTCGAGATTGCCAAGCAGCACATCGACTGTTGGGACGATCTGGGGAAGTTTGCTGACCATCTTCTCGTTCGAAGGTGGAAAGAAGTGGATCATGCGGGCGGGCTTAACCGGAATCTCACGAACCGGTTCGGGGGCACCCACAGCAAGTGGGCGAAAGAAGTCCTTGGGATTTCGCATGCCTTGAAACTATCGGCCTGAGACCTCTGATAACGACGTAGGCCGTGCCGGCTCTTTTACCGTGAACCCGCTACGGCCCTGAATCATGAAGGCATCGACCAATCCGAGGATCCGCCAGACAGCATCCTCGGCCGCCACCCCACCCGAATGAATGTTGGAAACAAGGTTTCGTTGGGCATCGGTATCGCCGGTTCGAGGGCGATGGGCCAAATAGGCAGACAGGCTTTCGGCCGTGGCCAGCCCTGGCCGCTCGCCAATCAGCAGCACCACATTCTGAGCATCGAGGGCCTCGCCAATGTCGTTCATGGCTCCGACTCGACAATTGCGCACAACGAACGGACGACCTAGAGACCACCCACGAGTTGCGGCATGGTCAAGCAACGGTCCAAGCAGTGATGGGACTTGAGAGGTCACTGCGAGTGGCGAGAGACCGTCACCAATCACGACCTGCAGATCAACACCAGACGGACAGTTCTCACGAAGAGTTTCGGCCACACCATCAGCCAATCGACGACCTTTGTCTGGTCGAGCCAAATACTCTTCGCGCGAAGTGGCCTCGCTCTCAACCTCAAACAGATCAAAGCGATCTGCCAGATCCTTCATTGGCGACTCGTCGAGCGAAAACGTTGCATTGAGCGCGTCTTTCGCAAATGCATGATCGGCGCGTAACTGCAATTGCGTAGATGTCCGATAAGCAGTTCCCGCGCGACCGATGAGTAACCGTGCAGGAGTCACATTGGAAACATCGCTACCAACTTCAACTGCTCCACGAAGCGAGTCAGGTAGATCTGCGCTCATCGACCCAGTTCCTTGACTGAATCAGCGAACGCCTGCAGAGATTCAGGCCCGTTCGCCGAACCTTCCGCCAACCGTCCATCGGCGAAAATCCCTGTTTGCTCAAGCCATGCCAAGAACTCTGGGGCCGGACGCGCTCCAAGAAGTTCGCGAACACCGGCAGCATCGTGATAGCTCGTGGATTGATAGTTGAGCATCACGTCGTCGGAACCGGGCACGCCCATCACGAAGTTGCAGCCAGCAGTCGCAAGCAGAACGAGTAACTGGTCGGTGGTGTCTTGGTTGGCCTCGACGTGATTCGTGTAGCAAATATCGATTCCCATCGGCAGCCCCAACAACTTGCCCATGAAGTGGTCCTCCAGCCCGGCGCGAATGATTTCCGTTGCATCGGCCAGATACTCCGGACCAATGAAGCCCACGACGGAATTCACGAGGAATGGATCAAACGAGCGCGCAACCCCATACGCACGCGCTTCGCACGTGAGCTGATCGACGCCACCGTGACCGTCGACGGAAAGTGCGGTGCCTTGGCCGGTCTCGAAATACATGACGTTGTCGCCGATGAATCCGTCGCGGGCTGTGTGTGAGGCCAGCACCGCTTCGCGACCGTCGGCCAGGCCCTGCAACGTCACGCCGAAACCAGCGTTCGTTGCTTCAGTGCCACCAATACTTTGAAAGAGCAGGTCTACTGGAGCACCGCGTTCAAGAGCAGCGAGTTGTGTCGTGAAGTGAGCGAGGACACACGACTGCGTAGGTGCACCCACTGCCCCGATGAGGTCATGCAGCGCATGTTCGAGCGCTACGACGTTTTCGATTGCATCACCAGCAGGATTCACACCAATCACGGCATCGCCACAGCCGAACATCAATCCATCGAGCGCAGAGAGCACAACGCCAGCGATGTCGTCGGTGGGGTGATTGGGCTGAACCCTCACACCAAGTACGCCACGCTCACCCATGGTGTTGCGGCATCGGGTAACGGACCGGAGTGGAGCCGCAGCAGAGATGAGATCGCGAGCACTCATGATCCGGGCGGTGGCTGCGACGATTTCGGGTGTCAGGGCACCCTTCACACCTCGTTGCCACTCCGCCGCGAAATTGGAGGAAAGGACGAGTTCTCGCAGTTCTCCCACCGTTAGTGATCGAAGTTTTGCAAACTCCTCACGATCAAGGGAGTCAACGATAAGGCCCGTTACATCGTCTTCGAGGAGCGGTTCGTCAAGAAAGGCACTGAGCGGGACTTCAGCCAGAGCCATCTTTGCGGCTACTCGTTCTCGTTCAGAGTTAGCAGCAATTCCTGCGAGACGATCGCCGGCCTTGGGCTCATTCGCACGCGCCATGAGTTCGCGAAGATCGGCGAAGTTGAATGTTTCACCGCGAAGAGTGACTGAGCGCTTCATGCATCAACCAGATCGGCGGGAACGACTTGCTCGGTTAACAGCGTTGCAAAGCGATCGGGGTCCCCAGCGACCCAGTTTCGACAGAGCGGCAAACCTTCGACATAACAAGAGATGTATGCCCGCCATGTTGGCGAGGTCAGAAACTCAATCGCTTTTGAAGCTCGGGAGTGAGGAAGGAGCGCCCACCGTTCGATGTAGGCAACGACGTCATCGACTGGAACTCCGTCTTCATGAAGCAACCATGCTGCATTCGCCCGCACCGCGTCCATCGATTCACTCGCTCTTCGCACCGCATGTGCGATTTCCGGATCAAAGTCGATTCCGTTGCTGCGCAAATGTTCGGCAACGAGGAGGTCGGGAACTTCCCCAGCGATGATTTCCAGTGCGAGGTCAGCCAACCCTTCTGCGATTAGACACTGCGGCGTTCCGACACAGAAGATCGATTCTTCTTGCCATCCACGCGATCGCACGAGACCAGATTCTTTTCGCGAATGTTCGGTGTGGTGACCGGGATAGGCCTCGTGCGCGACCAAGTGCCCGATACTCGTTGCCAATACCGGCAGATCGATATTGATGGCGACGCGACTCTGCAGGTTCCCCTCGTAGTAGTTGAAACCAGACCACGGTTGATTCGATGCAAGTTCCCACGCGATGTGCTCGCCCTCGGGCAAACCAAACTGCCGTTGCGTTCGTTCGCGGAAATCTTCAGCAATCGAACGGAGAACTGCCTCGAGCCGATCGACAGGAATTGCCTGCGCTTCGCGCCACTCAATGATGCGTTCACGCACCGGACCCGATCCAGGAAGGACTGCATCGAGCCGCGCGTGGGCCGCTTCGAACTGATCCTCCTCACGAAAGGTCGGGCGCACGCCGTAGCACCACTCGACTTCGTCGACGTAGGCGATCTGCTCCCCCGCCATCTTGCGCGCCGAGGTATGCATCCCCGTCGCTTGCGCTCGCAACCATCGCCGGCGCGACGCATTAAGAACACCGTCGTCTGCCCCGGCATCGAGATCAACAACAAGTTGTCCGGCGCTCGCTACCAAAGAGTCGGGAGCATGAACAGGTTCAGCTTCCACTCGATCGGCAATCACTTTTGGTCCGTAATACGCGTCGACGAAGCCGTCGATGTGACGGCCCATCCGTAACCCAAGTTCGAGGTAGCGGTCAACGATCGACGAGTCTGTGATCGGCGCGCTCATGACTCGAACTCTACCGGGGACCTAGATGACGTCGCCTTTAAACAATTCCGTTGCGATCGGACAATCGGTACGGCGCAACGCTTCGACCACCGCAAGCGGACCAGTTGGCCCAACGATTCTGTCGATCATCGACAACGGAACAACCTCATCGTCGGCATCCCATGGTTCGTCGGGGATAATTCGTTCACGCACTGGCTCCCACATTCGCTGGGGCAGGAAGCGCCCAACGCCGGCCACCGCCCACACCGGCACCTCGTTCGCTTTCGCAACAGAAGCGGCAGCCAAGGATCCGGAAATTCCCAACCACTCGGTCGGTGCAACCACCGACGCCTCAAGCAGGACGAGGTCGGCATCGGCAACGGCAGCGCCGAGTCCGGCCAGCGGAACATCAAGGGCATTCACATCGGCATCGACGAGCTGCATCACCAGACCGCCGCCTTCCTGGTGCACATCGACAACCAACACTTCAATGTCTCCCCGCCGGGGCAGCGCTGCTCCGATGAGTTCGGGCCAGCCCAGGACGACGATGGTTGCTTCGTCTGGAAGCGAATGAGCTAATTCAAGCGACGTGCGATCATTTTCGAGTTCCTCGAGAGCGGCGCGGATTTCGGTATAAGGGTCGCCAGCGCAAAGGACGCGGGCACACAGCCAAACCAATGGAGCAGATCCGGGCTGACGCTGCACCATGCGTCGACACGCAGTGACGAGACCCTGAGGATCGTTGGCATAACTGGCGAGAGCTCTCGCGGTTTCGGAAACTATGACGCTCTGGGGATACCCCGTGGCTCTTGCCACATAGCGAAGTCGTTCAACCGGGTGCATCAGAATCGCACCCTACCGAGATGCGAACGAAATTCAGGCCGTGTAGCCGGGCTTAAAGATCATGAGATAGAGCATGACCACAAGGATGAGGTGACCAATTCCCGTTGCCATCATGATCCGGCCGCGTGCGGCAACGTTTCCGTCGCGGAATGCCTTGATCGCTGGACGAGCCACAAAGAACAGAACCGCAAGCAGCACGATCCAGAGCACAGCCGCGATCGAAATCCAAGTTTGCGACATCTTGAACATTGCCTCGGGGGCTCCATCGGCTTTGCTCATTGCCGCGAGACCAAAGCCCAAGATCCCGGCAAGACCAATACCAGGGAGCGAAAAGCGAAGGATCGAAACCTCGAGTCCATCGGCCGCTGCTTTGTCTCCGCTGGCCGTAAGGCGAACAAGGACTGGTGTGAGCCAGAGCGGGGCAAAACCGATGATCACGGCGAGAATGTGGATCAGCAGAACAATTCGGTACCCGGTCGCATCAGTTGGATTCACGGCAGCGAGGATGTTCATGGTGTCTCCTGAGGTCTGAGCCGGGCAGTGGCCCGTGTTCACTGACAAGAACCTACTCGCGCTACGTTCTGAGGCTGTGACTACCGATGTGCAGGCTGCCGTAGAACTCAATCCCCTCACTGGCGAAAGCCGTCCGATCTCGGAATGGACCACCAACTTCCATCTGGCGATCGTGGTCCTGGACCCGTTCACCAACGAAAGTTCCTGGATCCTGAAGACCGCTCTTCGGATTCTTCGTGATTATTCCGAGGCCGACGTTCGCATCGCTCTTCTGGTGACTGCGAGCGAATCCGAGGTCCGCGACTACGTCGGACCGCTGGCTTCAGAGATCTTGGTCTTCGTTGATCCCGACCGGGCTGCGGCCAAGGCATTTGGCCTCGAGACTCTCCCCGCCTTTGTGCACATCAATCAGGCCCATCAGGTTGAAGCATCGGCACAGGGATGGAACCCACATGAGTGGGCAACTGTCGCAGCAAACCTTTCGGCTCGCATGGACTGGACAGTGCCCGAAATTCCCGTCAGCGGTGACCCTTCACCGTTTGCCGGTACTCCGATCTGACTCCGAACCCACTCTCGTTCAGCGAGCGATCCACAACTGGGCAAGCGACACGGTCGCGTCGTCTTGACCAAGACCATCGGCGCCTGAGCCCGTTGACCAACTGGTGACGTCACGTAGTTTCGGCGATGTCACCATCACTTCACGGACCTGCACGAGAAACAGATACGGCAGATCGATTGCGATCTGTTCTTGGATGGTGCCGTAATCATCTACCTGTCGAGTCACATCGGCAGTCGATCGCGCATCGGTAAACGCTTTCGTGACCAGTGGGTTGATATACCGCGTGGAATTACTACTGATCGCCGTTTGTTCCGCAGGTATGCCGTAAAAGAGTGGCTCGTAGAAATCCGGGTGAGGCGAGTCGAACCCCACCTGCAAAATGGCTTGGAACTCGCCGATTGCAGCGGCAAGCGAAAGCGTCGGCTGCTCTACAAGATCGATTGTTAGATCGATCCCTGCTTGTTCAAGCTGTCCACGCCAGAGCGATGCAACGCGCTCCATTGTCGTACCGGGAGAAACCGACAAGTGAAATGTGAGCGGAAGTCCAGTCTCTTTCGTGTACTCCTCCGCCTGCTTCTTTGCGCGATCCAAATCACGCGTAGGAGAGGTGTGGTCGACAAACCACGGCGACGTATCACTCATTATTCCTCGGGAAATCGTGCCTTGACCGGCAAACGCCTTCGAAAGAATCTCGGCCCGGTCCGTCGCATACGCGACTGCCCGGCGAGCAGTCAAACGATCGAATGGAGCTTTCCCCGTCTCCAAGGCGATGTTGACCTTTGGGCGTTCCGCGTTGCGATCATCATGAATCGTTATTTTGGAATCTCGATTCTGCACACTCTCGAGACGAACCAGTTGTCGCGGCTCATCAACTGCAGCCATGCCAACCTTTCCATCGATTGCAGCAGTTACCCGATCAGCAGCATCCGCGATGGGAACCAATCGAACAGCGTCAAGATGAGGTAAACCCTTTTTCCAATACGTGGGGTTCTTCACCAGGATCGTTACACCTGCTTCGTCAACACCTGACCAGAGAAACGGTCCAGTGCCAATCGGGCGCGGATCGAAGCCTAAAAGGGTCAATGGCGCGGCGACAGTTCCGATTCGCGTCGTAAGCACCTCGGGAAAGGTTGACCAAGCTGTCGACATCGTGACCAAAACAGTTTGTGGATCAGTCACTGTGATCGTAGAAATCGGAACGAGCAGATCGGCGTTCGAACGATCGCCCTGTTGGGCTTTCAAATTGAACGCAACAATTTCCGCAGTCAGAGGAGTTCCATCGCTAAATGAAATTCCAGGACGAATCGTTAGCGTCCACGCCGTGAAACTTGGATTCGGAGCCACCTTGGCAAGAAGTTCAGGAACGGGTTGATCGTTTTCATCACGGACCATGAGCCGGTCGTAAACCGCTCGCGCTGCTTGAAGTTCATCAGTGGTCCACTGCCCATTATTCGGAGCCCACTTTGCCGGAACAGCAGCAACCGCTATATCGAGCGTTCCGCCTTCGATCGGCCCCGATGCGTTTGCCACAGTTGACGCGGTCGACTCCGTTGTTGCTGATGGCATTGGTTTTGAGTCCGAGCAAGCCGACAACGACAAAACGGCAAGGGCCACAGCAACCGATGTGCCAAGTCGCACAAAACGACCAAAGGAGGAACGGGGGGCGTTCAAGGTCTATGACTGTACGCGGCCGCGCCCTGGCAGAGCGGTCGCTTGTGCAGTACTGCGCGCGAGTGCAATGAAGTGCGAGGATGCCTCATGACCAGCGCTATCAAAGTCCGTGTCGGAATTGGCCTCGGAACCCTGTCTGGGGCAGCGACTCCCGATCGTTTCGCTTCAATTGTCGACCGCTGTGAATCGCTTGGATTCGATTCTTTATGGATGTCGGAACGGATCGGAGCCGAGACACCTGACCCGATGATTGCCCTCGCCATCGCCGCCGGGCGCACGAGACGAATGAAACTCGGCACGTCAGTATTGGTTCTCCCTGGCCGGAATCCGGTCATTCTTGCGAAGGAAATGGCGACCCTCGATGTGCTTTCCGGCGGACGCTTCCTTCCCGCAGTCGGCCTCGGAGCAGTCGACCCCCCGGAACAACGAGCATTCGGAGTTGAACGAGGTGAACGCGGTCGTCGTCATGATGAAGCGCTCGCGTTGATGCGCGCATGTTGGACTGGCGAAGTCATTTCACACCACGGAGAGTTTTTCTCTGTCGATGATGTTCAGGTGTTACCTCGCCCCACACAATCTCGGCTCGATGTTTGGCTCGGAGGCATCGCCCCCAGCGAACTCCGACGCGTTGGTCGCGTTGGTGACGGATGGCTGCCTTCGTTCTGCTCACCCACTGACGTTGCCGAATCAATTCCTGTGATTGAAGCCGCTGCAGCAGAATTCGACCGCACGATGGACCCACAGCATTACGGCGCACTCATCTCGTATTCGGATGGACCACTCCCCCAGCGTTTTGTCGATCTCATCGAACGCCGTCGTCCGGGACTTGATCCCCGTTCCGTTATTCCAACTCGAGATGCACTTCCATCGTTGTTGAAAGAATTCATCGACGCCGGCGCGTCGAAGTTCGTAATCATTCCCCTCGTGGGCGATGCTGACCCAGATTCAGAACTCGGGGCTCTTGCCGAATCACTTCTGCCCTTAGAGACCTAAACCGCGTTTACGAACTGCGGAATTGGTTCCATCTTGTGAGTTCTTCGGCAGGTTTGCGGGGGGTGATGCGGAAGTCCGTGCCAATTGTGTGGGCAATTGGGAACAGGCCGACTTGCATCCAGTCGTCATAAGGAATTCCCAAGACCTCCGCTACTTCTCGTTCACGAATCAACGTCAACGTTGTCCAAGCAGATCCAAGTCCACGTGATCGAAGCGCAAGCATGAATGACCACAGCGCGGGTACGACCGACCCCCAGCGCCCCGCCTGCCAAAACGTTGATGTTCGATCAGCATGGGCTCCAGAGCCGTGCCCATCGGTTCGACCCGCAACGATCGGAACACAAAGCACCGGAACCTTCTCAATATTCTCGGCAAGGTAAGCAACGCTGCGGGCAATGCGCTGTTGCGCGTCGGACGTGCGGTCAACTCGATCTTCAGCAGCATCAGTCCGAGGACGACCGATGAAGTCGGCCATTGCGGAGCGATAGATGGCTGCGAGTTTCGCTTTGGTTTCGGCGTCGTCGACAAATATGAACCGATATGGCTGCTGATTTGATCCATTGGGCGCGTGAACAGCAATTTCCATGCATTCACTGATCACATCACGATCGACAGGCCGTTCAAGATCAAGTCGTTGACGAACCGATGGCGTCGTCATCAGAATCTCATCAGGGTCGTGGACAACAAGTGGCCCCTGGAACAACGTCTCGTAGGCGTTCAGGGTTCCCCAGTGTTCCCAAATACGATCGATCAGTCCGTCGTCGGTGAATCGAAAGAGGAATCCGTAGACGTTTTCGTAGGGCTTGCCGCCGATGGTCGTCGCTTTATAGCGGTGTTGGCGGAAGACGTAGGGCCCATCGGCAATTGTGTGGACGTCATGGAAACTGATCGTCGAAAGGTCATAGCGATCGATTCGTCGACCGTTTGGTTGCGGCGGTGACGGCGCCCGTCCCAAAATCCGCGCGCCGACTTCTTCCTTGCCGCGAAAATCGGTTTGCCCAGGCGCAGCGGGAAACTTTCCAAGACCGTTCCACCACTCAACATCTTCGGTCATGAACGACAGTCGGTCGACCTCGCGTCCGGCGACAAAGAACTGTTCGACTAGCGATTTATTGCGTTCGCTCATTTGATCCCCCAACCCAGCGGTGACAACGTCGTCTCCTAGGAGGAGAGCGTACTGCGGAAGGATGAATCAGATCTTCAACGGATCATCGCTGAGACCCATCTGCACTCGATCCACGAGTCCGCCGAATTTTTGTTTGATCTCGGCACTCACGGATTCGAGATCGCCAATCACAGCGAATTCACAAAGCATCTCGTCGGTAATCAGATCGGCCATCGCTACCCATTCGCCCTGCTTAGAAAGTCGATTGAGTTCATCGCCGACTTCGCCCCATCCGTGGTGCTCAAGTACACCGCGATAGGCGGGAGTCGAACCATAAAATGCGAGTTGCTGACGAACTGCGGCCCTCTTGGGAGCGATCTCGGCTTCGTCTCGACCAACTGCCGACATGATCGGAATAGTCACTTCAACGTCGCTGCGCGAACGATTGGAACGGGTGAGTCCTTTCCCAAGATTCGTCATTGTGACATCGCGCAGATACGAAGGTGTTGTAAAGCCATGCGCCATCAGTCCGTCAGCAACTTCTCCGGCAACGGCCGTCATCGCCGGGCCTACAGCGGCAACGAAGACGCGTGGATTTCCAACTTCGCTTGACCCCTGGCTGAACATTGGCGTCATAAGCGTGTGCTTGTAGTAGTCGCCACGAAACTCCAGAGGAGTTCCGTTCTCCCATGAGTCCCAAATCGCACGCATCGCCAGAACAAATTCGCGCATGCGGGCAGCGGGATCCGACCATGGCATTGAAAATCGTTTAGTGATGTGAGGCTTGATCTGACTTCCCAAACCCACGATGAAGCGTCCGCCCGAGAGCCGATTTAAGTCATTGGCCAGCACCGCAACGTTCATCGGGTTTCTGGCGAATGCCACTGCGATTCCGGTAATGAGATCGATACGTTCAGTTGAAGCCGCCCCCAAAGCGAGTGGCAAAAATGGGTCATGCGAGATCTCAACCGAGACAGCTCCATCGAATCCGGCGTCCTCCGCCTGTCGAATTGAGGCCGCAGCGCTGGCCAGATCCCCATGAATGATTGCGTCGGTCTTCATAACCCCATTCTGGTCTGCCTCTCCGCATGGGTGCGTCCCCCATTAGGTAGATACGCTGCCGCAGTCCTATATCTCGTTCTGGAGCACCTCAATGTCGATCGCCATTACCGAAGACCACCGCACGCTTTCTGACGTCACCGCTGACTTTCTTGAGCGGCACGATTCACGAGGTGCCGCTCGGGAGCTTCTCGAAGCCTCAGCAGAAACGATGCCGACTTTCTGGTCTGCTCTTGCGGAACTCGGATGGCTCGGTCTTCACATCCCCGAGGAGCACGGTGGTTCTGGATTCGGGATGCCTGAGCTTGTTGTTGTTGTCGAACAGATGGGGGCAGGAATCGCTCCAGGCCCCTTCGTCGCAACAGTGATCGCAAGCGCGGCGATTTCTGCGGTTGCTCCCTCTGATCTCGCCTCCAAGCTGCTTCCGGGTCTGGCCGATGGTTCAGTTGTCGCCGGTATCGGTTTTGGAGACGCACTTTCTTCCAAATCCGGCCGCGTTACCGGCACGGTAAAAACGGTCTTGAGCGGTGCTCTTGCCAATCTGTTTGTTGTCACCGTGGGCAGCGATCTTGCGATCGTCGACGCAACAACAAAGGGTGTCGACGTTCGCCTCCTCGCGAATCTCGATCTCACTCGCCGAAGCGCTCAAGTCACCTTCGACGATGCAGAGGCGATCATCGTTCCCGGCGGCGCACAATCGCTTATCGACTTTGCACGGCTCCTTCTTGCCGCTGAAGCAACCGGCGTCGCACGCGCCACAACTGATATGGCTGCGGACTACGCGCGCGAACGTCAGCAGTTCGGACGAGCGATCGCCATGTTCCAAGCGGTAAAGCATCACTGCGCAAACATGCTGGTTGAAACAGAAATCGCAACTGCTGAAGTTTGGGATGCTGCACGCGCTGCAGCCGCAGGTGGCGAACAGTTCTCTTACGCCGCAGCAATGGCCGCAGCAACTGCTGCCCATGCCGGCGACCGGAACGCACAGCTCAACATTCAGGTCCACGGTGGTATCGGATTCACGTGGGAACACGACGCGCACCTCTACTTGCGACGCGCACTTGCGATTGAAGCGCTTATCGATGCCGAACAAGCGGCGATCGACATCACCACCCTCCTCCGCAAGGGTGTGAAATTGGTGCGCTCTGTGGAACTTCCGCCCGAAGCCGAAGCATTCCGATCTGAAGCTCGCTCAGCAATTGAGGCAGTCACCGACCTTCAAGGGACCGAGCAGGTCCAGGCGCTCGTGGCCTCGGGATACGCCGTCCCACATTGGCCCAAGCCGTGGGGTCGTGCAGCAAGCGCTATTGAACAACTCGTCATCGAAGAGGAATTCAATCGCGCCGGATTCAAACGGCCGAGCTACCAAATCACTGGTTGGGTGATCCTCACACTCACGCAGCACTCCACCGACGACCAGTTGGAACGTTGGATCATGCCCGCGCTTAATCAGGAACTCATTTGGTGTCAGCTGTTTAGTGAACCCGATGCCGGATCCGATGCTGCGGGTGTAAAGACAAAAGCCACGCGCGTCGACGGCGGTTGGCTCGTGAGCGGTCAGAAGGTTTGGACGACTGGCGCACACCTTGCGGCTTTCGGCCTCATCACCGTGCGCACAAATCCCGATCTCCCGAAGCATCAGGGCATCACATGCATGGTTGTCGACATGCACGCTGAAGGCGTCGAAATTCGACCGCTGCGAATGGTGAACGGTGGCGCCGAATTCAACGAAGTGTTCTTTAACGATGTTTTCGTTCCTGATGACGATGTTGTTGGACCAGTCGATGGCGGATGGACGGTTGCTCGCGGGACACTCGGCAATGAAAGCGTGAGCATCGGCAGTGGCGACGGCGCAATGGTTATTCCACCGGCATCATTCCTTGCTCCCTTCGACGCCAACCCCGAACGCCTTTCGGGTGGCGCAGGTCGAATCGGCCGAGCAACTGCTCGGTCACAGGCAGCCGAAACGCTCAATGTGCGCAGCGCACAACGTGCGGTTGCTGGTGGCGAACCGGGACCAGAGGGTGCAGTCACCAAACTTTTACTCTCAGAAAACGCGGAAGAAGCTGCCGCAATTCTCTTCGAACTGGCCGGAGCCACCGGCGTCTACCTCGAGGACGAAGGATTCATGGGTGGCACGTTGCAGCTCATGCACCGTGCCCTTGCGATTGCTGGCGGCACATCCGAAATCAAGCGCAACCAAATCGGCGAGCGCATTCTCGGACTCCCACGCGACCCACTTATCAACTAGACACAACTTCAACCACGGCCCGATTCAGTCCCACGGTGCCCAGGTACTTTGAGGATGAACGAACACGACATCGTGGACATACCCGTTCTCGCGGATGACGGCTTGCAAGTAACTCTGAATTTCGTGCGTACGAGTGAACTCTCGCTGCCATGCTGCGAGATCCATCGATTTCGTTGAGATCCAGACATCGTTCATCATAAAACGAGCCTCATAACCGAGGTCTGACATGGTCGTGATCGTTTGGTCGATTTTGGACATTCGTTCTTCGAGTTCGACCAACAGAACCGGATGATCGCGCTCTATCGTTTTGAGAGCTCCTTCGATGACAGCATTCTCGTGGCCCTCAACATCGATCTTTATAAATCGAACGTCGATGAAACCCATATCATCGATACGAACGGTTCTTACTGAGTGCGAGGAAACACCCTCTATTCCTGGAACAATCGTCGCCGTACCTTCGGCACCCATGCTGCGACTCTGCAGAACTAGTTCCGCAGTTCCTTGAACGTTTGAAGCGGCGCATTCGTGAACGGTCACATTTGATGCCGCACCGCGCCGAAGTGCCGCCGACACTTTCGGATTCGGCTCAAACGATTGAACATCTCTCACTCGTTTTGAAAGCCAATACGTCCAAGGCCCGTACCATGTTCCGACGTCGATCGCGGTTCCCGAGGGGTCACAACGACCGACAATCGTGCGCAATTCCGGCTCCGCCCGCAAATGCAAAAACGCAACCGCGGGGTGAAACAAAGACGAGGGAACCGCCGAGATCACCATCGAGAGCACCCTCGTAGGGAACCCGCGTTTCGAACCACTCGCAGCCCTATTCGCACTACTCACTATCAATCCCCCCATGCACGTCTTCGATAGAACATAACTCAAATATCGCTGGCGCTTAGGGAGATGCTCCCACACTAGGATTCACAACGTGGCTCAGAAAATAAGCATCGTAATTCCGATGTTCAATGAAGCTCGCTCTCTGCCGACCACGCTCGCTCACATCATTCGCCAATTCCCCGACGCGGATACAGAGATTTTCCTTGTTGACGATGGAAGCACCGATGATTCCGCTGGCCTCGCCCAACACCTCACTCATGGCGATGACCGCATAGAGATCGTCCATCTTCCAAAGAATCTCGGAAAGGGAGCGGCGCTGCGGGCTGGCGTTGCAAGGACCACTTCCGACGTAGTCCTCTTCATGGATGCTGACCTCTCGACTTCCCTTGATCACATCGATGATTTTCTCGAGCGACTCTCGCAGTGCGACATCGTGATCGGATCGCGAAGCGTGCCTGGCTCAATCGTGAAGCGATCAAGTCACCTGCGAAAACTCATGGGCCGAACATTCAATCGGTTGATGCGATTGGCGACTGGACTCGAAATTCATGACTCGCAGTGTGGTTTCAAAGCTTTTCGCGGTGACGTTGCCCGACTTCTCTTTTCGCTTTCTGAAAGCAACCGCTTCGCGTTTGATCCCGAGATCCTTCGCCTTGGCGTCGCCCTTGGGTACTCCATCGACGAAGCACCCGTCACGTGGGTAGCAAGCGACTACTCCGCTGTTCGGCCAGTACGAGATTCCGTTCGAACAGCACTCGATCTCATCCCAATTCGTTTTCGCACCCGACCCGCTCGAGTTCAGGGCCTAGCCACGCGGAGTGGGCTTTCGATACCTACACCAATCAGTTCTTCGGCCGATCGCTAGAGACTCGACCTACTCATGCGGATTATTTTTCTTGCGTGGCGCGACACAGCCCACCCCCAAGCTGGTGGGTCCGAAGTCGTCATCGATCAACTCGCTTCGAGACTCACTGAGCGCGGCCACGAGGTTCAGTTGCTTCACGGAGGACCGACAGGGAAACACAAGTACCGCAGCATACGAATTGGCGGCAACTATTCGCAGTACTTGCGAGCGCCGTTCGCGTTTCTCCGCCGCTCCAGCGGAGTCGAAATCGTTGTCGACGTTGAGAACGGCATCCCCTATTTCTCGCCGCTGTGGCAACGAAAGCCTGTCATCGCCTTGGTTCATCACATTCATACGGAACAGTGGGCAATGCAGTTCCCCGGACCGATCGCCGCAGTCGGACGATGGCTCGAAGGCCGACTCATGCCTCGCATCTACCAACAATCACCATTCGTTTCCGTCTCGACTTCGACAACGGATGGACTAGTCCGCCTCGGCATCGACCCAAAACTCGTCACGACTATCGAAATGGGACTCGATTTCGAACCGCTCGAGCCCGCACCTTCGAAAGAGCCGCGCTTCATCGTACTCAGCCGACTTGTTCCCCATAAACGAATCGAACTTGCTCTCAAAATGTGGAACTCCGTGCAACCGACCACCGGCGGCAAGCTCATCATCGTCGGCGACGGGCCTGAACTCCACGACCTCCGCTCTCTCGCTGGCCCCGAAGTTGAGTTCACGGGATGGGTGGATGAAGACCGCAAACGCAAGGAACTCTCTCAGGCCTGGCTCTTGGTCCATCCTGCACATCACGAGGGTTGGGGCACCGTCGTAATGGAAGCAGCGGCAGCGTCGGTTCCGGCAATTGCGTTCGACGTTGCTGGCGTTCGAGACTCTATAGACAATGGAGTCTCCGGTTACCTCGCTGAGAATGAGGACGACTTTGTCGCGCAATGGATCTCTCTTGCATCGGATGCAGACCGCCGATCCCAAATGTCGGTTGCGGCCAAAGCCAGAGCAGCATCGTTTACATGGGATCGCGCGGTTGATTCGTTCGAGTTGCTACTCGAACGTAACGTTCAAGACCACTAAGAAATCCGTCTCCTCACCACCATGACCTCTCCACGCATCAGCCTCCACCCATCAGAGCCAAAAACTTCGCCAATATCGACAACTCCGGCGGAGTGGATTGCATTTGCGACGATGCCGATTTTCGTCGGCACGTTCCTCCAGCGATTCGGCGAGATCTTCTATCTTGCCCGACTCGATCGAGTTCTTGATCCATTCACGATGGCTGCAAGAGGTTTCGACCTCTGGAATCCCTATTGGGATATGGGAATGGTCCAGTCCCAGCAAAACGGATACTGGTTGCCCTTCGACATCTGGTTTGGATTCGCCAAGCTTTTACATCTCCCGACGTGGATCAGTGAACACATCTTCGTCTACCTGCTCATTTCAATTGCACTTTGGGGATTTGTACGCCTCGCAGACGCATTCGCTATAGGGCGACCCATAACTCGTCTCGCCGCCGGATTGGCCTACGCGACCGCTCCAGTCATCCTCACGCGTGTCGCGTGGCAATCACCATTCGCAATGGGGATCATTTTCCTTCCGTGGATACTCCTCCCGCTTGTTCGAACTTCGACAACTGGCTCCACACGCAGGGCCGCAGCGCAATCTGCTATCGCCGTTGCACTTATAGGTGGCGCCAATGCTGCTGTCACCCTTGCTGTGCTCCCCGTTCCAGTTCTCTATCTCCTCACTCGATCGCGAGGTCCTCGTCGGGCAAGTTTGATGAGGTGGTGGTTCTTGTCTGTTGCGCTGGCAACGATGTGGTGGATTGTCGGGCTTTATTTTCTTGCGAGGTACGGCGCAAATATCTTGCAGTACACCGAAACTTCCGCAGCAACGACGGGCCCAACCTCAATTTTTGAGGTCCTCCGAGGCACTGCAGACTGGGTTTCGCGTCTTCCCGGAGAACAAAACCCGTCCGGTACCGCTCTTACCTCACGTGCTCTCCCGATCCTTGCCACGGCTGTCGTAGCTTCAGTCGGTATTGCTGGTCTCATCCGTCGCAAACTGCCTGAGCGGAGGTTCCTTCTCACCTGCTTGCTACTTGGAGTCGTCGCAGTAGGCGGAGGTTTTGGCGGACTATTCGGTAATCCAGCGGCATCCCAGTATCGCAGCCTCCTTGATGGGGCTCTCAATGCGTTTCGAAATGTCTACAAATTCCAACCTCTGATTGTTCTGCCGATTGCGTTAGGCATCGCCCACATACTCGCTGAAATTCTTGACTTTGATCCCGTCACAACTCGATTGTGGTTCAAGAGATTTGTCGTAGTCATCTTCTTTGGCGTTCTCGTGCTCGCCGCTTGGCCGCTTTGGCGAAATTCACTCACACGTGGCCCGGGGATTTCGAAAATTCCACAGGCATGGGTTGACGCCAATGACTGGCTCACACAGAACTCACCTGGTCGTACGCTCGTCCTTCCCGGTATTCCCGAAGGCGACTTCGAATGGGGTTTCACTTCGCAGATTCCAATTGAATGGGGATCTGATGTCACTTGGGCGACACGAAGTCAAGCGCCACTCAGCGGCACCAACATCATCGAATATCTCGATACAACCGAGATCGCCATCGAGCGAGGTGGTGACACTGGCCTCATCGACTACCTACGACGCGGCGGATTCACCTCCGTTGTTGTTCCAAACGACCAGCACTCGGAAAAGTACGGCGCACCCCCACCAGAGCAAATTCGGAACGCGATGGTTGCCAGTGGATTCACGCTCACAGCATCATTCGGTGATCGGGGCTTCGGCTTTATGGACCTTCAACAGTTGGACATCTACTCCATACCAGGCGGCGCTGTCGCAAATACGTACACCGCTTCGTCGGGAGCATGGCTGAGCGGCGATATCGGTTCGACGCTTGCAATTCCGAAATCAATCTTCGGAGATCGCCCCTACCTTCTTGTCCGCGACCACATCATTTCGCCTTTACAAGCTACGCAGTGGATCATCACCGACGGCAACCAAGCATCCACGATCAATTACGGTCTCAATCGCCACAACAAGACCTACATCCATGGCGTAAACGACGACACGGTTCCGCTAGGCGAGAATGCCGATGATCGAACCGTGCTGCAACTTGCAGGATTTTCGTCCGTCACCGCGTCAAGCGTTGGACCGGGAATCTTTCTTACCAATATCCCTAGTTTTAGCCCCGCCAATGTCCTTGATGGTGACTCGGCCTCTTGGTGGATTCCGCGCCGTGACAAAGTCAACGGATTCGATGCATGGGGACCGGTCGATCCATTCATAGAGGCCGAATTCACAACTCCAACATCAGTCGATCAACTCCAAGTAGCGCTCTATATCGGCCCTTACGCGAAGTTGTCGCCTATTGAGGTCACAGTTCATACTGACGCCGGCGAAGCGACAACGACGCTCTTGCCGATCCAAACCAACCAATCTCTCAATATTTTCCCAGGCATCACCACCTCAGTCAAAGTTTCTATTGCCCGCAGTTCCTATTACGCAGCAGATGATGTCATCGGCATCCGTGAACTGACGCTGCCAGGTACACCGGTCATTCCCCGCCTTGTTGTTCCCGATCAACTCAATAGCCAATTTTCCATACCCGGATCGCCCGACCCAGCCTGGGTATTCACACGAAATCGAGCGGCCACATCACCCATCGTTTCGCTTTCTTCTGAGTCTCGGATCTCACGAGAGTTCACAGTTCCTAAAAACGGCGAGTTCCACGTCCTCACATCAGGGTCGGCAACGAAAGGGCAACAGTTGCTCCGGTGGCTTGGGACCGCACCAAACTTCTCCATCACCGCCGACAGCACTTGGGGCGAGAATCCAAATGCGGGTCCTCGTAATCTCGTAGACGGTGACAGTACGACTCACTGGCGCAGTGGCAACGACATCACCGAAGTTGGCGGTAGCTCACTTATTCAAATGTACTGGGGCGCTCAGCGAACACTTTCGTCGCTCCAACTCGTGCGCGGCGTGGGTGAAGCGATACCAACCGACGTCGTAATTTACACAGACAGCGAAACTCGTCGTGCACCAGTTGGACCTGATGGAAACGTCGAGTTTGCGCCTCTTACCACCGACTCAATCAGTCTCGCCCTCAATTACGCTCCAGTCCCTATTGGAAACCAGACATCTCCAAGAGCAATGGGATTCGGCTCAATCGATATTTCCGCCGTCGAAGATCTCTATCCGGGACCAATCAATCGTGCAACCCCATACGCAGTAGCTTGCGGGTCTGGCCCCACCGTCACTATCGGTTCCAACACGATGTCCTACTCCATCACAACAACAACGGGCGCACTTGTCGATGGCACGCCATTCGACCTTCTTCCTTGCGGAGCCGATGCAATCTCACTTGCAGCAGGCGCCACGTTGCTTGACGTGACCAGTGGCTCGTCACTCGCGACCATCGATCGCATCGTGATCGGCAACTCTCCGACAATGGCACCAACGGCTGGAATGCCACGCGCCCTCACCATCGATCATTGGGGCACAAACGATCGAACGGTCACCGTTGCATCTGGGTCGGAAGGTTTGCTTGTCGTCAACGAAACATTCAACGAGGGCTGGGAAGCAACATTGAACGGCACGAAACTCGCGCCGATCATGATTGATGGATGGCGTCAAGGGTTTGTGCTTCCCGACGGCGATGGCGGTGCCGTTCACTTGCGCTTTGCTCCTGATCGACTCTTCAAAATTGGCACAGTCTTTGGACTTTTCACTCTGCTTGCCGTAGTAATCATGGCGCTTTGGCCCGACCGAAAGAAGCGTCAATTCGATGCTCTTCGTGAAGGCCAGCCCGCAAAAGCACTTCTCGCAACTGGAGTCATCGTCGGTGCAATGTGGTGCACTGGCATTGGCTCAGCGCTCCTCCTTCCAGCCTGGTGGATTCGAAACCATCGGCGCGATTGGCTCGCCCCAATTGCTTTCCTCTCAATGAGTGCAGCTGGCGTGCTTGTCGTGATCGGGAATCGAGTCATCGATGAACCATCCCATCTTTGGGGAGTTTCGAGTTACCCCGTGAGCGCATTGGCCGCAGTGGCGTTCCTGTGCGCACTTGTGACGTTGCTGCCACGTCGGCAGCCGGAAGTTCCTGACCCCACATCCAATGAAACGACCTCAGCCACTCACACGTAATGGCGCTGTGACAAGAAGTTGTGCCCGGAACGGGACTTGAACCCGTAAACCCTTGCGAGTCGGGGGGTTTAAGCCCCCTGCGTCTGCCAATTCCGCCATCCGGGCTGGAACTGCTGCAACGGTACCGCCCCGACGGGAGCCGTTAGACAGCTTTCGGGAAGGAACCGACTCCAGCGGCGGCGCTCGTGGCGAGCAGCGCTATTCACTGTCCTGGCGACCCTCTGGACAGGCTGGTCTCGTGCATGGGTCTCCTACTTCACAAAGAAGAACTCGGCTTTTTGAATCGGAGGGCTGTCACCCTCAACAGTTCCAATCATCTCTCCACGAACGCCTCTGTAAATCCCCGTTCCGCCGAGAATCACCAAGTGAACAACGTCGCCCTTGCCTAGCGACTTCCCGATAACCGAGTCGATGACTCCACTCACCATGATTGTGCCCTCTGGAAGCGAGTAGTCCCACGTCGAATCACGCCATGTTCGGTTGTTCGCTATATCTACGCGAACGGTGACCGACATGTAGACCTCATCACCGAAATACGGACCGTTCGGGGTCAGAGATGCCGTTCCATAGATAAAGGTTTCGTCTCCATCAGTCGTGCCAGTACTTCCAGTATCAAGTACCTCTGATTTGGTAACAGCTGTGTAGAGAGTCAACGAAGCTGTCGATGACTTCGACGTCGAATGCGCCGAATTCATAGACACGAGTGTGCCGACAACTAGTGCACAGATGGCAACAGCAGCGACT
>CAIPQK010000191.1 GCA_903867185.1 uncultured Candidatus Nemicrothrix sp.
ACGCTGTTGTGCGCTCAGCTGCCGTGCCCTCGCCGAGCAGGTCGCTTGCGTCGACAGCAATTCGCTTAGAACGAGATCCAGCGCGCACAGCTTGTGCACCAAACCGACGGAGTCGATTGTCGTCGACCGACTTCATTGGTCCGACACCAATAACGATGAGTGAACGACCACTGGCGTCAACAACGAATGCTGTCTGATCGGCTGCCCCAGTGAATCCCTGAGTATGCAACGCCGCAACTGGTAGTCCGCGAGCTTTGAGAGCCCGATCCGAACTCTTCTCCGACCCAACAGCGACGATGACCGCATCGACACTCGCAGGAACGGAACGTGCTGGAGAAATCTTCAGAGACACGGGGACCTCTTTATTGGGTTCAGGAGAACGAATTGATCACTTATGGCTTCACGGACCGCGTTGGCAACGACGTTCCTTCTTGCCAGCGGGCAAGAGTCCAAAGCAGATCCGACAAGCGGTTGAGATAGGGAACGACTGCGCTTCCGGCACCAGCAGCCGCAAGACTGTCGCGCTCGGCACGACGAGCGACCGTTCGAGCGACATCGAGAAGTGCACCGATTCGATTCTGACCCGGAACCACAAACTCGGTCGGCGGTTCGAACTTCGCACTTGTGCTGTCGATCAATTCTTCAAGATGGGTGACCATGTCGTCGGTCACGAGCGTTGCCCCTGCGGTCAACTTGTCGCGACTACCGGGGTCGGCGGCGAGCTCGCCCATCAGAACCCAGAGGTCCCGTTCAAGGTGCACCAACAGGTCACCCAATTCGGCGTCGGCTTCCGCACGAGCAAGTCCGAGAAACGATTGCAACTCGTCGACCGTGCCGTAGGCAGTCGGCGCCGCTGAATCTTTTGCGACACGACCGCCGTAGAGCAGTCCGGTTGTGCCGTCATCACCTTTACGCGTATAGATCTTCACGAAAGCGAGCCTAGAGGCAGCCGAGCAGCTGACCCGCCTCCAGCGTCTGATCGCGACCCTGCTCTGCTACCGTGTGAGAGCCGAAGCTGACCTGATGGGTAGGGCGTGATGCCCCGGCTTGCGGCGAGATCACAACCGATCCTCGTTCCGCGCCAGTCCATCTTCAGGAGATCCACGGTGAGCACATTCCTTGAGGCAATCCATGACCGAGTCGTCATCTTCGACGGCGGCATGGGCACCTGCATTCAGACCAGTGGCGTTACCGAAGAGGATTTTGGCGGACCTGATCTCGAGGGTTGCAACGAGCTCCTTGTGGTTACCCGACCCGACATAATCGCTGATGTCCACGCTCGTTATCTCGAAGTCGGTTGCGATGTCATCGAGACAGATACGTTCGGTGCTTTCGCTATCCCACTAGGCGAATACGACCTCGCCGATCGCGTTCACGAATTGAACGTTGCGGCTGCCCGCCTTGCCCGAGGAGTCGCAAATGACTTTTCGACACCAGACCGACCCCGCTGGGTTGCCGGCTCAATTGGGCCAGGTACACGCTTCCCTTCACTCGGCCAGATTCGCTATGCCGAACTCCGAGACCACTACGAAGCGCAGGCACGGGCACTGATCGAAGGCGGCGTCGACCTCCTCATCATTGAAACCATGTTCGACCTCCTCACGGTGAAGGCCGCCATGAACGGTTCTCGCCGAGCGATGCGAGCAGAGGGTCGTGAAGTCCCCCTTCAGGTGCAGGTCACGATGGAACTCACGGGCCGCATGCTGCCCGGAACGGAAATCGCGGCGGCTCTTGCAGCAATCGACCCCCTCCACCCCGATGTGATTGGCATCAACTGTGCGACAGGACCAGTCGAAATGGGCGAACACCTTCGCCATCTCGCCGCCCACGCACGCATGCCGATCTCATGCATTCCAAATGCTGGTCTACCCAGTGTTGTCGACGGACATATGCATTACGACCTCTCCCCAGAAGGTCTGGCCGATCACCACGAACGATTCATCACTGAACTCGGTGTGAACATCGTTGGCGGCTGCTGCGGGACAACCCCCGAGCATCTCGCAGCTGTTGTCGAACGATGCCGCGATCTCACTCCGGCTCCACGTAAACCACTACACGAGGCCGGCGCAACGTCGATCTATTCGCTCGTACCGTTTGAACAAGACACCTCGTTCATGATCATCGGCGAACGAACGAACGCCAATGGCTCGAAGAAGTTCCGTGAGGCGCTTCTTGATTCTGACCTCGATACATGCGTACAGATGGCCAAAGACCAGGTACGCGAGGGCGCACACGTTCTCGATGTCTGTGTCGACTACGTCGGACGCGATGGGGCCAACGACATGGATGAGTTGGCCAAATTGCTCGCCACGCAGTCCAGCGTTCCGCTCGTGCTTGATTCGACGGAACCTGAGGTTTTGGAAGCGGGACTTTCCTGGCTCGGGGGTCGCGCAATCCTCAACTCTGCCAATCTCGAAGACAGCGATACTGAAGGCAGTCGTCTTGATCGGGTTATGAAACTCGCCGCCGAATACGGCGCAGCAGTGATCTGCCTTCTCATCGATGAAGAAGGACAAGCACGAGATATTGAATGGAAGTTGCGAATTGCCCACCGCATTCACGACCTCGCCGTAAATCGCTACGGCTTGGAACCCAGCGATCTCATTTTTGATGCGCTCACGTTCCCGCTTTCCACGGGTGACGACGATCTACGCGGCGACGCAGTCGCAACGATTGAAGCAATCCGACGCATCAAAGCCGAATTGCCTGGCGTTTTCACAACGCTTGGGGTTTCAAACGTTTCCTTTGGTCTCAAGCCTGCCGCCCGCCACGTACTCAATTCAGTGTTTCTTGCCGAATGCGTCAAAGCCGGGCTCGACTCGGCGATCGTGCACGCTGCCCGCATCATGCCGCTCAACAAAATTCCCGATGAGCAACGAGAGGTAGCCCTCGATCTCATTTATGACCGCCGGAGCGAGGGCTACGACCCACTTACGAAACTTCTCGACATCTTCGCCGATGTGAAGGCCGCTGACGTTGTCCGAGAAGACCGTAGTGACTGGTCGATCGAAAAGATTCTCAGCCAGCGAATCATCGACGGCGAGCGCGAAAACCTCGAAGCCGATCTCGACCGAGCAATGAGCGAAGGCATGGAACCGCTCTTCATCATTAACGATGTGCTCCTCGCTGGAATGAAAGTCGTGGGTGAGCTTTTCGCCACCGGAGAGATGCAACTTCCGTTCGTTCTCCAATCAGCGGAAACAATGAAGACCTCGGTTGCCCATCTTGAGCAGTTCATGGAAAAAGTCGACGATGGGGGCAAAGGCCGCATTGTCCTCGCCACCGTCAAGGGCGACGTCCACGACATCGGTAAAAACCTTGTCGACATCATCCTCACCAACAATGGCTACGAGGTCATCAACCTCGGAATCAAGATTTCGATTGCCGAGATGATCGAGAAGGCCGTCGAGGTAAACGCCGACGCCATCGGCATGAGCGGACTTCTCGTGAAGTCCACACTCATCATGCGAGACAATCTCGAAGAATTGAACGCGCGGAATCTCTCGAACATCCCTGTGCTCCTCGGCGGCGCCGCCCTCACACGTAGTTACGTCGAACGCGATCTGCGCGAGGTCTACGAGGGTCGTTTGTTCTATGGCAAAGACGCATTTGAGGGTCTTCGTGTTATGGACCGAATTGGCGACATCAAGCGCGGCACCGAGCCAGACGATTTCGATTGGGGTCGAGTCCCCAGCGAAAGCAAGGTCCCAGCACGCTCTGGCACAAAAACGGTGACGGCCGCCGAGGACCTTCCGCTGCGATCGCCCGAGGTGACCTCCGATAACGAGATCTTCACTCCCCCGTTTCTCGGCACCAAAGTCATCAAGGGAATTTCGCTTGACGACATTGCGGCATATATCAACGAAACCGCTCTGTTCCGAAACCAGTGGCAATTCCGGCCTGAAACAACCGACGGCGTCACGGAAACCGACGAAGAGTTCAAGAATCGAATTCGTCCAACACTGCGATCACAACTTGCTGAGGCGAAAGCTGCCGACATGCTCATTCCCCAGGTCGTCTATGGGTATTTCGCAGTGAATAGCGACGGAGATGACCTCGTCGTCTGGACTGACGCGACTCGCTCGGAAGAGCTCACTCGCTTCCACTACCCGCGTCAACAATCAGCCCCTTTTATGTGCATCGCCGACTTCTTCCGGCCAACCGATGCTGATGTCGACTACGCCGCATTCCATATCGTCACTATGGGTCAACGCGTCAGCGATGTCGCCGCGAAACTCTTCGAGGAGAACCGCTACCAGGAGTACCTCTTGGTGCACGGCCTCGGCGTCGAGATGGCTGAAGCGCTTGCTGAGTATTGGCATCGCCGCATGCGCGAAGACTGGGGCTTCGCCCAGGATGATGGCCCATCGCTCGCAGGCCTTTTCCGCCAGCAATATCGCGGTGGACGCTATTCGTGGGGTTACCCCGCATGCCCTGATCTTGAAGACAACGAACGTGTTGCCAAAATTCTTGATGCGGGACGCATTGGCATCGAGGTCAACGAGGACACTGGCTTCCAATACCAGCCTGAACAAACCACGTCAGCGCTGATTTGCCATCATCCGCAGGCCAAGTACTTCGTCGCCCGCTGAGACTTAGTTGGCCGAGGACAGCAGCGCCCTTGCGACCAAGTCGGTCCCAAACGCAGTGAGAATCGCCAAGTACAGCAATCCTGTTGCCGCCATCACCGCGGAATACGCGCGTTCTTTCAGCGCGAGGCGTGTCGTGATGATCAAACCAATGGTGGTAATCGCGCACATCACCCAGAACCAGGTGAGCAGTCCGTTGTAACCGTCGTCGATCGTTCCGTTGATCGCCGAGATCATTCCGGTTGGGACGAGCAGCAAGGCCACTTCAGGAACCCAGAGCCAACCCGTCCAGTAGACCAGCTCGAGCAGTGCGCCTCGAGCCAAGCCCGGCTGCACGAGATACCAGTGACCAAGCAGCATGGCATCGGTAACGGCGCCGAGGAACAGTGCCCCGACGACGAATCGTGAGACCGCAAGCCAAGCTGGGCCACCGGCTTCGAGTCCAGCAGCGAAGACCCCCACGAAACCAATGATCGGAGCGATGAGATCTAGTCGGGGGTCAAACTCACGAACAGTCGCATCCTTTTCAGCGACCTCGCGTTCGATGCCCGTCATCGCTGCGACGCGCTCAGTGCGGCTCTCGGCCAATGCGACTTGCCCCGATACCCCCGCTTTGCGGCGAACGATCGACAAGGCCAGCGCGTATCCCGATGCGAGAACTACGCCCACTGAAGCGACATCTCGCACGACTAACGGCTCGATCACAAATATTCCGATGTACGCGGCTCCGCCCGCCATGAGCAGGTATGTCCCGCGCATAAGCCATCCGTAGCCAAGAGAGACCTCTCTGCGCCGCGTTGTAACCCAGAGGAACAGAAGCCCACCGGCTGCCCACTGAAGCAGGAGCGAGGCGGCGTCGAAATCAATCATGGGTCGTCACTTTGTCATGCTTCGACAGACACCAATGACCGATCGGCGTTTGTTATTGATTCCGCCCCCGATTCGGTCACCACGATGATGTCTTCAAGGCGGAATCCAAATTCGTTAGGGAGGTAGATCCCTGGCTCGACCGAATACGCATTTCCAACGACAAGCGGGGCAGAATTTCCACGGACGATGTAGGGATCTTCGTGTTCTTCAACACCGATGCCATGGCCTGTGCGGTGCATGAACCATTCGCCATAGCCGGCATCGTCGATGAGCGAACGCGTGACTGCATCGACGGCTTCGGCGGCAACACCAGCACCGCCCGCATTTCTGCCAGCCGACTCGGCGCGTTCCAGAATTTCATACACCTCAGTCATGCGCGCCGTTGGCTCACCCGTCACGACACAACGAGTGATGTCGGAGCAGTAGCCGATTCCGTTTCCGTCAGCCATGGTTCCACCAAAGTCACAAAGCACAACTTCGTTGGGCCTAATGACACGAGATGTTGGTTCATGATGTGGACTTGCGGCGTTCTCCCCCGCGGCAACGATCACGAAGTTCACTCGATGGTGACCGTCAGCCAGAATCCGTTGGCCGAGATCCGCCGAAACTTCTGCTTCGGTTCGGCCGATAAGCGGAATCTCGCCCCCTTGCAGTTGGCCAGCGATGCGGTCGACAGAGGCAGCGGCCGCACGCAGAGCGAGAACTTCTGAGGCATCTTTCACGGCACGCAATGGTCCGATTACCGAAGACGTGGTGATGAAGGAAAGATCAGGACGAGCGTGCTGGAGTTCAACCAAAAAGCGTGCCCATGTGCGTTCGCCAATTGCGGCACTTTGAGCAGCGCCAACGAGATCCGAAACAATCGTGGTCGGGTCGTCGGTTTCACCCCATGGGCGAATGGCGAAGAGATCGTCACGAGGCACGACACGAGCGACTTCAAGTGACGGTACAACCAGCGTGGCCTCCCCATCGAGGGGCACGACGAGCATCGTGAGCCGCTCAAGAGGCATTGCTTCGTAACCGGTGAGCCAAGGAAGGTCGGGACCGACGGAAAGCAAACACACATCAACTCGTTGATCGGCCATTGCCGCTCGGACTCGTTCAAGACGGTCATTCATCATCACACCGAGGTTAATGGGCACCAGCAACGGATCAGCCATCACGACAGCAAACGATTAAACGGATCGGTCGGACGCTCTTCGGGAACTAAAGACCGCCATTCGCTCCGCTCTTGATCTCGAATTCGTGTTCCATCTCGGTAGAAACCGTATGACCATCGCTGCGATTCCATTCCCCTCGAAAAGTAATCGATTCGATCGAGATACCAACGCCAAAGGTCTGCGACTAGAGGGTTCTGCTCCATCTTCAACTTCGATCGTTCGAAACCAATACCCAGACCCTTTGTGAAGTGATACATCACGAGAGGGTCGCCATTCACCCGATAGTCACCTCGGTCGTCAATCGAGAGATGCCGCTGGTGCATATTCCACGATGCAACATTGAATCCGGCCTGCCGGAAGATCAAGCAGTTCGGAAAAAACGGCGGGATGAGGTCCCCCCACCGCTGATCAACGAATAATCCTCTTGCAATGTCATCGACACAATGATTCTCCAAACGACTCGCCCACCACTCAGCAAATCGAATGCCTTCCTCGCAAGGACTCACACCGAACATTCCGAAGTTGTAGATCCCATGCGCAAGAGTGGATATTTCCTCCTCAACTGCGTGACTATCGAGAGCCGACGCATCGAGTAGGTGAGGGGTCAGCAAGACTGAAGCCTCACTCAAAGCATTCTCAACATCGGAAAGCGGACCGAAAAGAGCGGTATCTGGATCAAGGTAAAGAACCGGATGTTCACGCTCGAGTAATCGCAGGAGCGCTCGTCCCTTGACTGCAGTGCACGCCGCAACCACGTCGTACCCGAAAATCCACGAGTCGTGTGCTTCGCCGAGCAGGTCCTCGGAGGTAAGAACCTCGTCAAACAAACCGCTGCGCAATCGTTGCCCATGCGGCGAATCCTCGGCTGGAAACGTATCGACAAGCACAAGCGTGAATTTTGCGTCTGGAGCGTAACGCTTTACCGACTCAGCAAGTACGGAAGCTTGCGCCAAATAGGCGAGGTTTGCGGAGGTGAAAATCTCAAGCGCCATTCGACACCACCGAAAGGAGCGCAGGGGTTAATCCCGTGAATTCGAACCTACCGACATCGCATCTGCGTTTCCGACGAATCTCGTCTCGGATCGCTTCATAGTCAAACTCCATGATGCCATCTTCAACTTGTACTAAGAGACCTTCTCCTTCTGCCGCAACTACGACGTTGCCGGACCCATGGGATGCCACTACACAACAGCCGGCCGCCATTGCCTCGAACGTTACGAAATTGAAGGTTTCTTTCCCCTCGACAAGGTTCACTACAGCATCGATTCGGTTCTCTAAAAGTAGCTCCGTTGTGACGGAGCGGCCGCCCATGCTTGGTCGAAGTTCGATAAATGTCACAGAGGGAACTGACCGAGATTCGACGCCGAAGTGAAAGAAATCAAAATCATCGGCATGCACTCCTACATCGGAAACAAAAGTTGTGAATTGATTCCAACCTTTGCTTGCTGCGGGATGACCGACAAATGCAACGCGAACTTTGTCGTTAACGCTGCAGGGCTCCCTCAAAGCTCCATCCCACCGAATTGCTCCGTGAGGAATCACCAATGGTCGACTAGGAAGCGGCGTAGACCCATTCATCGACTGATCAGCCGCGAATTCAGATGGCGCTGCGAAGGTCCAGGCAACACCCTCGAAAAGCGATCGAACACGATTGACGTGTTGTTCACGAACGGGACCATACGCACACAGCTGGCAGGACTGACTCTCGGGAGCCGGGTCTCCACACCAATTCACTCCATTTCTGGTCAGCCGATAATTCTGACAGTGGGCAGAAAAGTCATGAACCCACCAACATGCAACCGATGGTTGAAGCACCTCCATCGACTGCCGAATTGCTTCTGGCGCATGTCCAAGCACCGAGTGCACGACGATAACCACTTCTTTCTCAGAAAACCGCTGAGAAAATGCAGCAGAAAATTCGACCAAGGGAAACGCTGAATCGAAAAGTTCTCCATTGATGCGGCATCGGACGAGGAACTCTCTTGGAGATGAAGAACTCAGTGCGAGAAAGAGCCTGTTCGGAAAAACCGAAATATAGACGTCTCCGAGTTCCCGAAACTTCACTTCCTCCTGAGCCGAGACGATCTGAACGCCGCCCACATGCTCGACGTAGTCATCGTGGGCGAACGATATGACCACCCGTGTACCCGCAATCAGTTGACGATCCAGAATCTCCGTGACGACTTCGGCGCCGGTACGAATCTCCGCACCACTTTCGGCCGCTCCGTCGTAGGAATGAAGCGACAACGTCCTCGCGAGAAGTACCCGTTGGATGTTGTCCTTAAGGGAGCGTTCTTCATAGATTGCCGCATTAGGAAAGCGCCCTTCACGGTGGCCTGAATTCACAAAATGCGTGAACGCAGGAATGGCGGCATTTGCTACGTCGGCATAATTTCGAAGATAGAACTCCGCATCGAACCATTCGAATTCGGCCTGGGAATCGAGCGTGCCGGCACGAAGGTCAATTTCAGCGACGTCGAATTCGATCCCAACATGCTCCAAATACACGCCGAGTGATTCCCTCACATCAGCAGCCCATGGCGAATCAGGCGTTTTGTACCCAGGCTGCGCAAATTCAAGCGGTTCTACGATCGGTCGTCCTTCGTTCAACCCGTGGCGAACGTGGTGGGTGAGCGGATCATTGCCGCTCTCGGCAACTTCCGGATTGTCGTGCAGATAGCCGCGGGTCGAAAAGGACGGATGGGGGTCGAGTCCGTCGAGCCACCCCGTCGCAAGATAATGATCAAGCGCGCTCAGGACATCTGGGAATCGTTCATCTGGTAACTGAGATCGGTAATACGCCAGATCAAAAAGTTCCACTCGCCGAACCAGTTTGTTCGCCCGAGTTCGGCTCTCGTAGTCAGCCACTGACACAGATTGGCGTTTCTCTTCTCTTCCCCATCGTTCGAAGTGGATGAGCGGATTGATCCCCTCTCCCCGAACGTCCGGGTTGTCAGCAAGGTAGCCATTCGTTGAAAACTCTGGATGGGGATCAAGTCCAATCCGCCAACCAACCTCGTCGTAGTGCCCGAAGAGATTCTTTGGAAACTTTCCGTCCAATGAACGAATCTGGGAGCGGTAATAACTGCGGTCGAAGTACTTAGATTCGCTCACCATTCAGAGCCTCCAGCCCAGTTTTCGTACCTTATCTACACTTCTGGCTCATATCGGCCAAGACTGATGCCAACGCTAAAGATCACCATCGCAATCAATGCAAAGAAACTGCTACCGCACTTTCGGCTGCTGCTTGCTTTGCATGAAAACTCGAACGTGTGAGCGGACTTGATTCCACATGATCAATGCCGAGTTCACGGCCGATCTCTGCATACGAAGTGAACTGCTCAGGTGTCACCCAACGGTCAACAGGCAGGTGCGTCGAAGTTGGCCGCAAGTACTGGCCAATCGTGACGATCGAAACTCCGATTCCCGCAAGATCAGCCAAGACCGATGCGATCTCGTCGTCGGTCTCGCCCATTCCTACAACTAGACCTGACTTGGTAAGAAGACCGGCTCGCTTTGCCCGGGACAAGACTGCCAGCGAGCGTGCGTAGCCGGCCGAAGGTCGAACTGCCCGCTGAAGGCGCGGCACGGTTTCTACGTTGTGGTTGAGAACGTCGGGACGACTTTCGAAGATGAGATCAAGGGAAGCGGCCTGCCCACGACAGTCAGAAATGAGAACCTCGACCTGCACACCCGCATTGCGATCGCGAATGGCGCGAACTGTGTCCGCCATCGCGCCCGCACCTTCGTCGGGCAGGTCGTCGCGGGCGACGGTCGTGACAACGGCAAAGTCAAGCTCCATGCGAGCAACGGCTTCAGCGACCCTTGCAGGTTCTTGGGGATCGAGTGCCTCGGGTAGCCGCGTGTCAACCAAACAGAATCCACATTTTCGTGTGCAGCGTTCGCCGTTGATCATGAACGTCGCGGTGCCGTCAGACCAACACTCGGAAAGGTTCGGACAGCCCGCTTCTTCGCAGACGGTGACCAGTTGAAGATCTCGCAATGTTTTTTTGAGTTCCAGCGGACGAGCGCCAATGTTTAACTTGGCGCGCATCCATTCAGGCTTGCGTTCCATCACATCGATTCCATCGACCACGCCTGCTTGCGCCAAGCGGCCCTGCAAACGCAATGACGGACCTGCTCGATGATCGGCCCCCGTCTTCACAGGAAGACCAGCACCCATGCCCCGGCTAAAGGGAGACAGATCGTCATCACCATCGGTCGCACGACGAATGATGTCGGCCCGATCGACATCTCGGTCGACTGCCCACATCGCTGCTGCCCGATGAACGACAGCGTCGATAACTTCGGACATCGTGACGTCGATGCCTTCCTGCGCAAGGGAGGTCACGGATTTATCGGCAATGCCGCAGGGAACGATGTGCGTGAACATCGACATATCGGGATCGACGTTGATCGCGAAGCCATGCATCGAACGACCGCGGGTCAGTCGCACGCCGATTGCGGCGATCTTGCGAGGATTCTCCGACTCTGGAGCGACCCACACTCCTGGGTACTGCTCAAGTCGACCAACGTCAGTTAGTCCGAGATCGTTCAAGGCGCCGATCACCAGTTCTTCAACCGATCGCACGTAGGCGACCGTGTCAGCCATTCCCCCGCCGCGCTTACCGGGAACGGACAACACCGGATAGCCGACGAGCTGGCCAGGGCCGTGATAGGTGACGTCGCCACCGCGATCAGTGCGCAGACACTCAGCACCAACAGATGCCGGATCGACAAGCACATTGGCAGAATCGGCATTTGCCCCGAGCGTGTAGACGTGCGGATGTTCGAGCAACAACAACCAGTCGTCGCTGCCGTGCTCGAAAAACGCGTGCTGCAGATCAGAGGCTTCGGCGTACGGAACCGTCCCAAGCCAGCGGACGCGCAGGGGTGAAGCGCCGACGGTGGGGGTCTCCCCGGCCGTCGCCATGATTAGAGCTCCGCTTCCCAGTCGCGGGTCTCGAGGATTTCCTTGACGTCACGGAGAAATGCTGCAGCGTAGGCACCGTCGAAAGCACGGTGATCCCAGCTCATCGCCAACATGCCGACCGAATGAATCGCTATTGATTCGCTCCCGTCGATGCCGGCGACCACGACGGGCTTGCGATGCACACCATCGGTCGAGATGATCGCCACCTGCGGCTGATTAATGATCGGAAGCACGAGGTGACTGCCAAACGATCCTGAGTTGGAAAGTGTGAACGTTCCGCCCGAGATGTCGTCGGCCGACAGTTGCTTCGAACGAGCGCGTGCGGCGAGATCGTTAATGTCGCGAGCAATGGCACGAAGTCGCTTGTCGTCTGCTTCGTGAATGACTGGAGCCAAGAGACCCGTGAAATCGAGGTCGACGGCAATGGCCAGATTCACGTAGTTGTGGACGATGAGTTCACCGTCACCAACCGAAGCGTTCATATGCGGGTAGTTACGCAATGCATCGACGACAGCTCGTGAGATGAACGGCAGATAGTTAAGACCGAAACCCTCTTCGGCTCGGAACGATTCTCGATGCGCTCGGCGAACTCGTTCGATGTTCTCGTAATCGACTTCAACGATTGTGTAGGCGTGCGGCGAGACCTGTTTCGACATCACCATGTGTTCGCCTGTGCGACGGCGGATGTTGTTGAGTGGTTCGACAGTGTCGCCCGTACCCGAACGCGGCGCGGGTGTTGCCCGGCGCTGACCACTGGAAGCCGCAGCGGGAGCAGATGATGCGGGAGTTGTAGACGCGACACCTGAACGAATTGCGAGTTCAACGTCGGAACGTGTGATTCGTCCGCTGGGTCCGGTGCCGGTGATTCGAGAGGTATCCAAGCCGTAATCGCTGATGAGACGACGAACGATCGGCGAAAGCACTTGACCGGCGGTCGAGGCCGCAGGCGCAGCGACCGGTGCGGCAGCCGCAACAGGCGCAGGCGGAGGTGTCGGAGCAGCAACAGGCGCTGGAGCCGCAACCGGAGCAGGCGCCGGTTGCGGTGCCGTCTCGACAACAGGTGCAACAACGGGAGCCGGTTCGGGCTCGGGCGCAGGAGTTGCAGTGGCGGGAGCCGGAGCAGGCACGCCAGCACCGTCACCCACAACAGCGATCACAGTGCCAACGTCGACGGTGTCGCCTTCGGCCACACGAATTTCGGTGAGGACTCCACCAACTGGCGAAGGAACCTCGGAATCAACTTTGTCCGTGGAGACCTCGAACAAGACCTCGTCTTCAGCAACAGAGTCACCAACTGCTTTGAACCACTTCGTGATGGTTCCTTCAGTCACTGACTCGCCAAGTTGCGGAAGTTGAATCTCTGCCATGGAATCCTCCGGGATTCAGCCGTGAAGCGAGCGCCCGGTAAGAGCGAGGACGCTCTCACCAAACAATTCGCTCAACGTTGGGTGAGGTTGAATGAAAGCGGCGACGTCGTCGACGTCGGCTTCCCAGTTCAATGCGAGGTAGGCCTGACCAAGTTGTTCAGTGACCCAAGGGCCAACCATGTGAACGCCGAGCAACCGACCGCCCGTTCCGTCGGAACGCTTCTCGGCGATGACCTTCACCATTCCCTCGGTTTCGCCGAGGATGAGCGCACGGCCGTTACCTGAATAGCGGTGCTTGCTCACGATCACATCGAAGCCTGCTTCTTTGGCGGACTTTTCGGTGTGTCCGACGAAACTGACTTCGGGGTGGCAATAGATGCACCACGGGACCTTTGAGTAATCAAGAGGAGTCGGGTCTTCATCCAGCATGTCGCGGATGGCCAACATGCCCTCTGCAAAACCGATGTGGGCAAGAGCTGGCGTGGCAATGAGATCGCCAACCGCCCAAACCCCGGGCTCGCCCGTACGACAATGTTCGTCGACAACCACGTGACCACGTTCGCTCACCGCAACTGCGGTGCCATCGAGTCCGAGATTTTCTGAAAGAGGACGGCGGCCAACCGAAACGACAACCATGTCGACATCGACCGATTCGCCCTCGCCGAACTTCACAGTTGTTCCGCCCGCGAACTTGGGGTCGTGACCTTGCACGGAAACGCCGGTGCGCACCGTGATGTTGCGGTCCTTGAATGATTTCAGCACCACTCGAGTGACATCTTCGTCACAGCCAGGAAGTATCTGCGGAAGCGCCTCAAGAATGGTCACTGCGGTACCGAGGTCGGACATCATCGAGGCGAATTCGCACCCAATTGCCCCGCCACCAATCACAACGGCCGTTGCTGGCAGTTTCTGAAGCGAAAGTAATTCGTCAGAGGTAAGAACGGTGACGCCATCGACGTCGAAACCGGGGATGGTGCGTGGCACCGAACCCGAAGCCAAGATGACATTCTTGCCATGAAGTTCGACATCGCCAGACGAGCCACCAGAGACCTTGACGACGTGACCGGCGTGCAACGTGCCGATTCCGTCGTAGACGGTGACCTTGCGCTTCTTCAGAAGACCGGTGAGTCCGCCGACAAGCCCGTCAATGACGCCTTGCTTGCGCACTTGGGTCACCGAGAAATCGAGGACTGGCTCCGACGTGGTCAGGCCAAAAGCGGCAGCGCTTTCGATAGCTCGGCGAATCGAAGCGGTCTCGAGCAATTCTTTGGCGGGGATGCAGCCAACGTTGAGGCAGGTGCCACCGATGCGGTTCTTCTCGATCAACGCAATAGTGAGCCCTGCCGATGCTCCATACAGTGCGGCGGCATAACCACCGGGACCGCCGCCAATGATGACGACGTCGAAGTTCTCGGCCATTGGGACCACCTCTATCGCGACTACGGGGAGCCCGAGCCTACCGTTACGGGCGCAATGGCTGAACCCAAATGCTCAGCTCATTTTCAGCGGGTGGCAAGGAATAACTGTGCAGCTGCCGCGGCGAGTATCGCCAAGCCGCATGCGAGTGCCAAGAGGATCAGTTTCCGGGTGCTCATGAGGTTCTGAGCGTATCGGCCACAGACTCTCGGCCCGACCGCCCGATCCCGCAGCATGGGGCATACCCTCGGACTAGACCGTTCTCTACCTCCCCATCCCTCGTCATCAGGAGTCCTCGTGAAGATCGCCATCACCGGAGCCTCAGGCCTCATCGGCCGGGCACTGACAACGTCCCTTGTCGCAGATGGACACCAGGTCATTCCTGTTGTCCGCCGATCAAATCCTGCGACACCCGATGCAATCGAATGGAATCCAGCCGCCGGAACAATCGAGGCATCGAAATTTGAAGGTGTTGACGGAGTGGTTCACCTCGCCGGCGCAGGTATCGGCGATCATCGCTGGAGCGAGTCCTACAAGCGCGAGGTTCTCGAAAGTCGCACTAAGGGGACCGAACTTCTTGCGCGCACTCTTGCGTCGCTCACCACTCCCCCCTCAGTGATGGTTAGCGGATCAGCGATCGGCTTCTACGGCGACACCGGCGACAGTGCAGTCGATGAATCAGCATCTGCGGGCCATGACTTTTTGGCGGAAGTTTGTGTTGCATGGGAAGCCGCCGCCGCACCCGCCGCCGAGGCCGGCATCCGCGTGCCATTCCTGCGCACCGGCATCGTGCTCACCACCGACGGTGGAGCGCTCGCCAAGATGCTGCCTCTCTTCCGCTTTGGACTCGGCGGGCGCATGGGCTCGGGCAAACAATGGTGGAGCTGGATTTCGATGGCCGATGAAATCGGAGCAATCCGATGGTTGCTTGATCACGACATCAGTGGTCCCGTGAATGCCACCGCACCGGCTCCAGTCACCAACAGCCAGTTCACCAAAGCTCTCGGCGAGGCCATGCATCGTCCGACATTTGCTCCAGTGCCGTCGTTCGGCCCCAAGCTTCTACTGGGCGCCGAACTCGCCGATGCGCTCCTGTTCACCAGCACTCGCGTGCTTCCTGGGGTCCTCGAGGCCAGTGGCTATTCATTCGCCCACCGCACGATCGAGGCTGCATTGCCAGATGTACTCACATCAAAGGCAGCAGCCTGAGAGACTGAAAAGATGAGCACTCCAAAGTCAGAGCGTCACATCTCAACAACTCGAGTCATCGCAGCACCATCCCAAGAGATCTTCGAGGTCCTCGCTGATCCGGCGAGACATTCGATCATCGATGGTTCCGGAACACTTGTCGGGGCAAAGGGCAACCCGCCTCGTCTCTTTCTTGGCGCCAAGTTTGGGATGAAGATGAGCTTTCACGCCACCATGCGCAACAAGGTCGTGGAGTTCGACGAAGGCAAGCAGATCGGTTGGCGTCATATCGGCCAGCACGTTTGGCGTTACGAGCTCGAACCAGTTGATGGCGGCACCAAGGTCACCGAAACCTTCGACTGGCGACCGAGCCCGCTGGCATGGCTCCTTGAGAAGCAGGACACGCCCGCAAAGAATCTCGCATCAATGGAAAAGACGCTTGCGCGTCTGGACACCTACGTGACCACTGGAAACGTTCCGGAATCATGAACCTGTGAGTTCGTCACTCGACTCATTGGTCCCACTCGGTTGGGATCCCACCTGGGCAACGTCGTTGGCGTCGACTGCGCAAGGCGCCGAACCAGCACGAGTACTCCAACACCACGGGGTCGCTCTCGTCCTTGCTCTACCCGGGCGCACCGAAACAGTGATGCTTACGCTTCGTCTTGAACCGCAACCCACCGTCGGCGACTGGGTCGCTCTGAAAAACGGCGAGATCATTGCGGTGCTCCCCCGCCGATCACTTTTACGTCGTCGCAATGCTCACGGCGACGGGGAACAACAACTCGCCGCAAATATCGACAAAGTGTTGCTCGTGTGCGGACTTGACCGCCCCGTAAAAGATGGGCGTATCCAGCGAGGCACCGCCATCAGCCGTGATGCTGGAGCAGAACCAGTTGTCGTCCTCACTAAAGCATCGCGAGATGGCGCATCCGAGGTTGATCCTCAGCAAGCTGCCGACGAGGTTCGCACCGCGCACCCGGGAATCGACGTCATCGTGACCTCGGTAAAGGAAGGCATCGGCATCGAGGAGATCCGTTCGATCATTGGTCACGACACCGTGACACTGCTTGGCGAATCGGGAGCGGGAAAATCGAGCATCGTGAACGCTTTGCTCGGCGATGACGTCGTCACGATCGGCGATGTTCGTGAAAGCGATAGCAAAGGTCGGCACACAACGACAACGCGGGAATTGCATCTACTCCCCGGCGGGGGCGTCCTCATTGACTCCCCCGGCATCCGCGCAGTCGGGCTTATTGCCGATACCGACGGCGTTGCCGAAACATTTGTGGATGTCGATGAAATCGCTTCAACCTGTCGCTTTGCTGATTGCCAACACGAAGGCCAACCAGGTTGTGCAATCGCCTCCGCCTTAGCCGACGGAACGCTCAAGGCCGAACGAGTCGAAGCCTGGCGCCGACTCGATGCCGAAACCGACTCCGCCGAGCCGATTACTCCCCGGGCAAGCGCACCGCCTCGACGACCCCGTCGCTAGAGCGGCACGCGTGACCCACCGCAACACCTCGGGCCCAACTACGGTTCGCGAAAACGATCGGAGGTCCAATGGGAACGCCATATGAACCGAAAGAAGACCACAGCAAAGACTGGTTGAAGTTCACCGGACTGGGTTGTGCTTGGTACGGCGGAGGATTGTTACTCCTCATCGCAGTTGTTGCAGTTGTGGTTTCGCTCTTCCGTTGGATTCTCTAGGTGACGACCGCGTGATCAGCCGAGTTCCTGCATGAGTTCGTCGGGAATGTCAAAATTGGCGTAGACGTCTTGGACATCGTCATCGTCTTCCAAGGCATCGATAACTCGCAGCACAGAATTCGCGGCATCTGCCGTGTCAAGCATCACTGTCGTCGTTGACACCATTGTGGAGTCGGCAGATTCGATAGCGATTCCCGCTTCTTCAAGAGCAGTGCGCACTGACGGAAGATCGGTAGGTGCGCAGACGAGTTTCCATGTGTCGCCTTCGTCGGCAAGATCTTCCAGACCGGCATCGAGAGCCGCCATCATGATGTCGTCCTCTTCTGCAGCGCGGGGAAGGATGATGACGCCCTTGCGTTCGAACTGCCAAGCCACCGCTCCGGGCTCAGCGAGCGATCCACCGGTCTTCTTCAGAGCAGTTCGAACTTCGCTTCCAGTGCGATTGCGATTGTCGGTGAGGACATCGATCAGGATCGCCACGCCGTGGGGCGCGTAACCCTCGTAGGTGATCTGTTCGTAGGTGACACCTTCAAGTTCACCGGTGCCGCGTTTAATGGCGCGTTCGATGGTGTCAATCGGCACCGAACTATCACGAGCCTTTTGAAACATCGTGCGCAGTGCAGGGTTCATCGCAGGATCTCCGCCGCCTTCACGCGCCGCAACCTCGACCTGACGAATGAGTTTGGCGAACACCTTGGCGCGCTTTTGGTCAGCAGCGCCCTTCTTGTGCTTGATCGTCGCCCATTTGGAATGTCCAGACATTGATGCCTCTCTTACTGGTGAGAAAAGGTGAGGAGCGCAGTCATCCTGCCATCCCTTTGATGAAGAGTTCGTGGAGTCGAAGATCGGGCGACAGTTCAGGATGGAATGAGGTCACCAATACGTTTCCCTGCCGGCAGGCCACGGGCTGCCCCTCCTCCACCGCCGCAAGAATTTCTACTTCGGGACCAACACGTTCGACGACTGGGGCCCGGATGAATACTGCATGCACCGGCGCCTCTGGAAGTCCGATCACACTGAGGTCAGTTTCGAATGAATCGATCTGGCGACCGAACGCATTACGCCGGACCGAAATATCGATCGCTCCGAACGACAACTGATCGTCACGACCATCGAGAATTTCCGAGGCCAACATGATCATTCCGGCACAGGTTCCGAATGCGGGCATGCCGTCGTTCAGACGTTGCGCTAACGGTTCGAATAATTCGTTGATAACCAACAACTTCGAGATGGTGCTCGATTCGCCACCGGGCAGCACCAATCCATCGACGCGAGCTAAATGCTCGGCGCGTCGCACCTCAACAGTTTCGACACCAAGGCGTTCAAGCGCGTGGACGTGTAGATCAACCGCGCCTTGCAGCGCGAGCACTCCAATACGGGGAAGAGCCACCTGGGGGCTCCGATCCACGAGTAGTCATCAGGAACGGTTCGCCGCAGTGCGGCTCACCAACCCCGCTCAGAAAGTTTGGTTTCGAGCGTTCCGATTTCGAGTCCGGGCATTGCGTCGCCAAGGCCACGACTGACCTTCGCGAGGATGTCGGGGTCGAGGTAGTTGGCGGTGGCCTCGACGATGGCCTTGGCCATCAGCGAAGGATCAGAACTCTTAAAGATGCCTGAACCAACGAAGACGGCCTGAGCACCAAGTTGCATAACTAACGATGCATCGGCAGGCGTTGCAATACCGCCAGCGCAGAACATCGGGACAGGAAGCGTGCCCGTTTCAGCAATTTCCTGGACAAGGGGAAGTGGGGCTTGGAGGCGCTTGGCCCAATCGAAAAGTTCCGCTTGATCGGCGGTGGTGATCTTGCGAATGTCGCCAAGGATCGAACGAAGATGACGAACAGCCTCAACAACATTGCCGGTACCGGCTTCACCCTTTGAGCGGATCATGCACGCCCCTTCAGAAATACGGCGGAGCGCTTCACCAAGGTTCGTTGCGCCGCAAACGAACGGAACATCAAATGCCCACTTGTCGATGTGATGGGCCTCGTCGGCGGGCGTGAGAACTTCGGATTCGTCGATGTAGTCGACCTGCAGGGCCTGAAGAATCTGTGCTTCGGCGATATGGCCGATGCGCGCCTTGGCCATCACGGGGATGCTCACGACCTCCTGGATACCTTGGATCATCTCGGGATCACTCATACGAGCAACGCCACCATCACGACGAATGTCGGACGGCACACGTTCGAGTGCCATCACCGCAACCGCCCCGGCATCCTCGGCGATTTTCGCCTGAGCCGGATCGACGACGTCCATGATGACGCCGCCTTTGAGCATGTCAGCGAGTCCACGCTTTACGAGGTCGGTGCCAGTTGTTCGAGAAATGATCCCGGGAGTCAGATCAGCCATGTGCGCAGTCTACGGGCGAAGACCCCACCCAAACGAAGTCGAAGCGGTTCAACCCTTGATTGCGAGGTACGAATCGGCGGTTGCTCGGTCGAGCAAAGAAATCGCCGAACCGACCCTCGGAAGCGCCACCCATGTGCGCCCAGGCGTGAGCAGGATCGGCGATCCATCGGCCGCCGTGTAGGTAGCTGGCTTGTCCGCCGTCGGACGTGACCAGGTGCCAGCAATGACACGACCATCAGTGAAGACCAATACCTTGCCCGTACCCACAGTAAGCGCCATCGGCGACCGACTGTCGGAAGGACTTTGGCCATAGTCGATGAACTGGACAACGACGTTGGCCGGGGAAACCTGAACTCCGGCGGTGTCAAGAGTCGGACTCTTCGCCCGAGGGTGCGTTTGATCGACTTGGAGCCGCGACCAACCTTGAGTTGCGGGATTCCAGACGTAGTCGACAGCAACGCCGCCAAAGTCGAGCGTGAAGCCCGGAGCCAGTGCGCCTGGAAGTGTTGTGCTCGTCGTCACCGGAGCAATCGTTGTTGTTGTCGACTCTGTTTTTTTCGACGTCGTCGATGACGATGACGATGTCGTTGTGGTGGCACCAGCAGCTACGACCTTGCGGAAGTTAAAGATCGGCGCGGGATTCGCCGGCTTGTCGGGTGCCTTCAATTCAAGAACCTGCGGCAGGTGCGCATACAGATTGTGGGGAGCTTGTCGATCGTTTGACCGATAGAAGGCCGGAGCCGCTGCGTCATAGGAAGCATCAATAAGGATGCCTTTACGCACAGCAGCTTGAACTTCACCTATCACTCCGCCATTTGCACCGGACCACACAAACAATGGCGTCGAAAGATCAGCAACGAGATCAATGTCGCTTGAACGAGCGGAACGAACCGGACCCACTGGATCTGCCAAGTTTGAGTGAAAGACCAAGGCGTATCGAGTGATGCCTTCGACAAGTAGTTCATAAACAACATCGGCTTCATTGATGCCTGTCTGCGGCCGAGCATCGGGGCTGTTGTCCATTTTCACAACGATTGCCGGATGCGCTGGCCCACTGGCTTTTGCATCAGCGACGCCCGTCAGTGGCCAGACAGGTAAGGGTGCGGTTGTCGTGGTCGTCGAAGCTTTCGGCTCAGAGCCGGCGTCATTCGTCGAATCTGAACGGGTGAGAGCAAACACCACGCCGCCAGCGATAAGCAGAACAGCTACCGCGCCGCCAATGATCAGTGCCAGTTTTTTTCTATTCATAACAATCGGAGCGCTTCCATACGGTGGATAAGGGCATCGGCATCAACAGCGATCGGGTCAACAAGCCAGAGTCTGCGAAGCGAAGGTGATCCTGCAGACACCATTGCGCCGACACGAAGGCATGCCCCAAGGGCTCCTAAGAGTCCCGGAGGATAACGAGTGAGCATGACCGCAGCACGATCAACCAAAACATCGCGATCAGCATCATTGAGATTTGAACGGTGCCCGAGCAGACCAGCAAAGAAACGCGTGGCTGGTGCCGACTCGAGACGCAGACTCATCGTGGCGGCAAAGACATCACCTTGTCGCAGTTGAACAAATGCACGAGCCACAACGCCTTCAAGTTCAACACGGCTCAGCTGGCTCAACAATCCCGAAGTTGCAACGATCGCTGCATGCTCAGAATCGGTACCGACCACCAGCAAGTTCACCGAAGGTGTATCGAGAACGAAAAGTCCGGGAAGCGGAACGCCGGCAGTCGCCGAAAGCCCTTCCGCTAAATTGCGCAATCCTGCAGCGTCTGGTCCGGTGGCTGGCGTTGCGCCGAGTTGCCCCAAGATCGCCGCATCGATTCCCTCGGCAAACGTGCGCATCCGCGCGACGACAGCCACAGCGGTAACAACCAGTCCGATGACCAGTCCGATGAGACCGCCAACAACAGCGAGAGCAGCCGTAAGCACAAGCCCGGCTAGTGCCAGTGGAAGTGCGGCAGCAGCCCCATAACTTGCGGAACGAGGCGTCGATTGCTCGAGGGTGGAGGTCACACAAAACCTTCGCTCAGGGAATAGGGCAACGCCATACTACCGGCGTATTGCCACTTGCTCGAAGATCGCCTCATAGCGTTCAGCGAGAGAATCCATCGAGAACCCTTCGGCCCGTTCGGCGCCGGAAGACACCAGTGATGAACGCAGTGTCGAATCATCAAGCACCGAGCGCAATGCCCCTGCAAGCGCACGAGAGTCACCAGGCGTGACCAGGAGCGCGTCTCGATCAGCACGAGCAACGTTGGCATATCCGGGCAAATCACTAGCGACAACAGCGGTACGAGCCGCCATCGCTTCAAGAAGCACCACCCCGAAGGACTCACCTCCCAGCGACGGAGCACAGAAGACATCCGAAGTTCGAAGGCGTTGGATCTTTTCAGCTTCTGAGATTCGACCCAACCACTCGATCCGAGTGTCGCCCGCCACCCGCCGTCGCAGTTCCTCTGTCTCAGGACCATCGCTGGCAACGACAAGCCGAACTCCAGCAGGAAGTTCTCCCATTGCATCGAGCAAGACCGAAAGTCCTTTGCGGGGCTCATGGCGACCGAGGAAAAGAATTGTCCGGGGTTCCGGCGCCATGGTGACTGCGCCGGAATAAGCAGAAAGGTCAACCCCGTTGAACAGCAATTCATACGAACCGCCGACGGCTTGGACTGCCATGTCTCGCGCTTCGGCGGAAACCGCACATCGCACATCAATCTTGCGAGCAAGCCAGCGGACCACGGGCGTTAACCAGCGATAGGCAGCACTCTCCCCCGCTGCGTGAAACGTTCCAACAATTGGCTGGGACTTGAACAGCAGTGCGGTATTCGAAACACCCGGTGCCAGCGGTTCATGAACATTGACTACGTCGAACCGTTCGTCACGCAAAGCGCGGATTGTCCGAAGTTGCGCAGAAGGATCAGGCGCGATTGGAGCGACGGATCCGTTGGCTGCAGTGGGGAGGCTGTCGCCGAGCGGAGTGACCCCGGTATCGGGCGGTGGGCCATCACATGGACCAAGAACACGAACATCGTGTCCGCGGGTTCGTAGCGCTCGCGCCAAAGAAAGAACTTGCCCCTGCACTCCACCGGGAAGCGTCAGACTGTATGGACACACAATGCCGATGCGCATTTCAGTTCTCGCCGCGTGCAGCGAGCGAAGATGGACCACGCTCTGGTCTTGGGTGGGGTTTCCCCAACTCTTCGAGCGCTTCGTAGTCACTCGGCCAATTCGGTTGTTGCAGATGCCACTGCGTCGGTGCTCGACGAATCAGTGCCTCTAATCGGCTCGCCAATTCGATTGTGATTCGACGCACGTCGTCGCGCAATCGACCTTCTCGAACAACATCCATCGGTTGTTCGACAACAGCGTGATGTCCTGTGTCCTCGTTGAAGTACACCGCACACGGAATGAGAGCAGCACCGGTGCGCAACGCCAGCGTTACTGGACCAGCAGGGATCGTTGTTCTCTCACCAAAGAAATCGACTTCGATTCCATCGCCGGGGATGTCTCGATCGGCAAGCAGACAAACGACATGATTAGAAGCAAGCGCTTGCAGGATTTCGCTACCTGCACTTGGACCGAGCGGAACAATATTCATGCCCAACTCGCGTCGAAAATCAACAAAGAAATCAAATAACGCTGGTGGCTCTATGGGCTCCACCACAGCCGTAACCGGCACCTTCATCACCTGCGTAAGCCAAAAAGCAGCCCATTCCCAACTGCCGAGATGAGGGAGCACTGCGATCACGCCTTTACCAGTGGCCAAAGCATCAGCGATGTAACCGAAATTGTCGAACGAAAAACCAAAGTCCACTTCTTCTGGCGACATCTGAGGGAGTCGGAATGAATCGATCCAGTAGCGGGCGTAACTGTCGAATGTTGCATCGACTGCCCTATCGAGCGCTTTGCCATCAAGTGTTGGATCAGCGCGATGAAGATGGCGAGCGACCAACATCCGCCGCTCTTTTGATACCGATGCCGCGACGCGACTTAAACCCTTGGCAGTGAGATCGGCAAGTGGTCGCGGAACCGACCGCGAGAAGGCTGCGCCCGCGCGATAGGCCGCGGTGACTGGATCGAGCGCCATGAGCGCCTAACGGCGTCGACGCGCCTGGAGGTTCTGCCGCCACTGCGAAGACCCAGCGCGAGTCGCTCGGGCCGCACGACGCCGAGAAGCTCGGCGTGTCGGCGCCACTGCGGGCCGCTCCTGCGAGGCCTGGCTCCAGACCTTCGCGAATCGCTGGACGGCAGTGACAATCGTGAGAACCAACATCACCCAAAGGATGGGGATCAGGAGTACTGGGAACAAGAGACCAAGTCCGAGAAGGATGACTCGTTCGGCGCGCTCCATGACGCCGCCCTTTGCGTTGAAACCCAGAGCCTCGGCCTTGGCTCGTTCGTAGGAAATAATGAGCGATGCTCCCAGAACTGCCATCGGCAACAACGGCATAAGCCCGCCGTGAGTGTCGGCCAGGTACCAAGCAACACCACCAAGGAGCATCGTGTCGGACACTCGGTCGGCAACGGAATCGAAGAATGCTCCCCGGGGCCCGGCAGTGCCAGCAGCTTTCGCGACAGCACCATCGAGAGCGTCGGGCAGGCCGGTCAGCACGAGGAGAAGCAGACCCAGCGGCAAGAATCCCGCAGCGATCGCCACCGCGGCACACGCAGACATCACGACACCAAGTGCGGTAAGACGGTCGGCAGTAAACCCGATCTTGAGCAAGTTTGCTCCGACTGGTTTTAGTGCCTTTTCGATATTGGTCCGCCAGCGTCCGTCAAGCATGGCTACCTCCAGTAGAGCAAGCGCCGCGCAGGGGTTGCAGCGGCAGTTTGGGCTGTTCTCTCGCCTTGTGGGCACTGCAGAACGGCACCGTTCGAACAACGAAACGCTAGCAGGAGCCCCTCTCAATCAAGGGAACACCCTCCCGGTAGCGTTCCCCCTATGGCTGAACAGGGTTCTTCACAGGTCTCCCCTTCCGATGCAGTGGTTGCCATGCGAACCTGGCCTCGGCGTTACAGGGCCACCCTCGCCCCGATCGCCGACGATCAGATTTCCGAAAAGGCGCTCAGGGTCGGCCCGCAGGGTGTTTCAGCGCTCGACCTTGCCATCAAAAGTCTCGGAACATGGGTGCTCCTTGAAAAGGCGCTCCACGACATCCGTATGACCGAGTGCCCGACGCTGCATCCTGCGGTGACCGAGAGTGCAGCCCGGTCGTGGGAGTCGCATCCAACCGAAACGCTCGAGTCGGTTCTTGATCAGATCGATGACGTTGCGAACTCACTTGCCGATGCAATCGCGGCGATGCCGTCATCTGACTGGTCTCGGACAGCGACGGTTGCCGGTGGTGGAACAACCACTGCACTTGCGATTGCCCGAGAAGCCGTGCACGTCGGGGCAGACAACCTTCGTGAAATCGAACGCACACTCGCAGCCATTAGCTGAGAACTCTAACGACTACCACTTACTGGAATCAGGAATCGAGTTCTTCCCAGTTCTCGGGGTTGTCTTCAACGAACCACTCGACAACTGACCCATCAACGCCATCGACGAGAACGAGCCCACGCGTTTCCGGAGGATCGTCAGCGCTATAGAGCAGGATTCGCCAAGTCGGTCGGCTGAGAAGTCCACGCCACCCCATCTGTGCCGATGCGTGACCAACGGGAAACCCCACCTGCTTGGTGGCGGCGACAAGCGCGTCGCTTTCGTCAACCTTGAGATTCCATCCGGCAATAAAACTGTAGAGACCGATGAGCGCTAGAACGATTGCGGCGATGACGACGCCTTGATTAATCAGAACCGGATCGCTTTCGCGACGCAGGAGCCAAATCAGCAGGCAAATTGACGAGATCGCCCAATACAAATACGCGGGAATGCGGCGTCGATTGTTGTTCGGAAAGAGATACGGCCCGACGAACCCAGCCGCGTTGAGATCTTCGGGGAGCGCGTCGCGAATTTCTGCGTCGTTCAGCGGCGCTGTCGAACCGGAGGCATTGGCATCGTTCATCTCAGACATCAACTGCGACCGTAGCCCTCAAAGGACCACGGTCGCACACCCGAAATCAGGATGCCTTGACCGTGACAGTGACTTTGATGATGCCAGCGTTCATGAATCCAAGATTCAGGTCGAACTTCTGGCCAGCCTTCAACGGCGCTGCAATCCCAGCAAGCATCACGTGATAGCCGCCCGGCTCAAATGTGACAGTCCCATTTGCAGGAATCGTCACTGAGATGACGTCGTTCATCGAGGTCGTCGCTGGACCAGCGATCGCCACGGATTCTTGAACCGACGCGCTTTTGGCAAATGATTGCGGCACTGAGGCAGAGAACAGTTTGTCCACTACCGCGTTCGTGTTTTCAATCGTTACGTACACCGACCCGTAATCAGCGGCAGTCGCAGACTCAGGAGTCCATGCGTTACTCACAACCATCCCACGTTGTTTGACAGAGGACGACGAAGAGCCAGAACTTGAACAGGCAGAGACGAAAATGGCTGTGCACGCGAAAAGAGTGACCGCAGCAAAAACGAGCGGACGGGAAAACAAACGGGGGGTCATCATGTCTCCAGTGGGGGGGTGGATTATCGAGAACTCGAACGCTCAGTAGGTCTTCTAGACCGCGACTACGAGTTCTTTGAGTGTTGCAGCAACTTCGGGTTATGTCCGCATGCGTCAGAACATTTGCCGGCAATGTGACGAACGCCACCTAAATGCGAACGCTCAGCGAGGCCAGGAAGTCCGGATCTTCTCGAGCGTTGCGTCGAGCGGTTCGGGAAGCACTCGGGCCAATGCCACTGCTGTCATGAAATTGCTGTCAGCGTCCCAACGAGGAAGCACGTGCGTATGCAAATGATCCGGAACCCCTGCCCCTGCAGCGCGGCCGAGATTCAGACCAACATTCACGCCATCACATCGGTACGCGCTTTTAAGAGCGACGACAGCGTCCCGAGAAAGATGCGACATCTCTTCGAGTTCTTCATCAGCGAGATCCTCAAGGTCAGCAACCGCTCGATTCGGAACCACAAGAAGATGTCCGCTCGTATAGGGATACGCGTTCAACAGAACGGAACAAGTCGCTCCGCGGAACACGATCATTCCCTCGTCATCGGAAAGCGCCAACACCCGCTCAAACAATGATCCATTTTCATCGGGATCTAACGAAGTGTCTTCCGGTTGAGTGACTGCTGTGATGTAGGAAAGGCGCCAACCGGCCCACAGATGATCGAGACGCGGCGATTCGGTCATGAATCAGGAATGCCCGGCAACATCGGCGGCAAGGTGTTCCACGAACGCTTCGAATGAGACGTTTCGTTCGACCTCTCCCCCGCGCGGATTCACACCAACGGTTGCGTGAGCGACGTCGTCATCACCAATTACCAGCACGTACGGCAGTTTCTCGAGCTTCGCTTTACGAATCCGACCGCCGAGCGGCTCATCGGCTTCGACCATATCGGCGCGGTAGCCGCGTGCGCGAAGGCTGGCCACAAGAAGACGTGCATGAGCATCGTGGTCGTCGCGGACAGGGAGGATCCGAACCTGAACGGGAGCGAGCCATGCGGGAAACGCACCGGCATAGTGCTCGAGTAGAACGCCAAAGAAACGCTCAATCGAGCCGAACAATGCTCGATGCAACATGATCGGACGTTTTCGCGAACCGTCAGCCGCAACATATTCAAGATCGAATCGATCGGGAAGGTTGAAGTCGCACTGGATCGTGCTCAACTGCCACGTGCGTCCGATTGCGTCTTTGATATCAATGTCAATCTTCGGGCCATAGAACGCGGCATCGCCTTCTTTGACCGCGTACTCGAGGCCATATTTCTCAAGCGCGCCCTGAAGGGCATTTGTGGCCTTGTCCCAGATCTCGTCGCTACCGACATGCTTGTCGGGATCTTTCGTACTGAGGTTGGCCGTGAACTCGGTAAAGCCGAAAGCGCGTAAGACGCTCATTACGAAGTCAAGGAGCGATGCGATTTCGTCCTGAAGTTCTTCTTCGGTGCAATAGATATGACTGTCGTCTTGCGTGAATCCGCGGATTCGCATGAGCCCGTGCAGTGTTCCTGCCCGTTCGTACCGATACACAGTGCCAAGTTCGAAAAGGCGAAGCGGAAGTTCGCGATAGCTGCGCTGCCGGCTTCGATAGATAAGACAGTGCATCGGGCAATTCATGGGCTTCGGGTAGTAGGAACCGTTGTCCATTTCCATGGGCGGGTACATCCCGTCCTTATAGAAATCGAGATGCCCTGAGGTTTCAAAAAGGTTTGCGTTGGCGAGATGCGGGGTTACAACAAATTGGTAGTCACCCTTTTCATGGCGGTCACGGCTGTAGTCCTCCATGAGTTTGCGAACGATCGCACCCTTCGGATGCCACACCGCAAGCCCACCGCCAAGTTCTGACGGGAAACTCAGTAGATCAAGTTCTGTCGCAAGTTTGCGATGGTCGCGTTCGGCTGCCTCTTCGAGACGCACCAAGTAGGCCTCGAGATCTTTCTTCGATGCCCACGCAGTTCCGTAGATGCGTTGAAGCATCGGATTTCGTTCATCGCCTCGCCAGTACGCGCCGGCAACTCGCATGAGTTTGAAATGCCCAAGACGACCAGTATCGGGAACGTGAGGGCCCCGGCAGAGATCGATAAACCGTGGCGGATTTTCATACGTGCGAACAAGACCAGTCTCAGTCGCCGACATTGGATCTTCTGCAGCACCACGAATTATCTCGCACTTGTATTTGTGTCCACTGAAAAGTTCAAGAGCCGCATCTTCAGCGATTTCATCGCGGATGAACGGCTGCTTCTCTTTGATGATCTCGCGCATTCGGGCGTCGAGACGATCGAGATCGTCTGGGGTAAACGTTCCGCCATCGGGAAGTTCAAAGTCGTAATAGAACCCGTTTTCGATCGGTGGGCCGATGGCGAAGGTCGCTCCGGGAAAGAGATCGAGGACGGCCTGAGCAAGCACGTGGGCCGTTGAATGTCGAATGGTGAAGAGGCCGCGTTCATCTGTTTCGGTAATGATCGAAACGACGTCGCCCTGCTCGAGCGGCCATACGAGATCGCGCTCGGTTCCGTTCACGGATCCGATAACTGCGGCTTTGGCTAGGCGTGAACCGATCGAGGAGGCGAGCCCAGCGACGGTGGTGCCGGCGGGAACGGAGCGCTCGGAGCCATCGGGAAGGGTGATCAAGATCTCGTCAGACATGACGGCGAGCGTACCCGAGGCTGTCGAGAACTCTGGAAGGGGTGACAACCTCAGCGCTGAGGGTCACCGACGAGGAAGACGCCAAGTAATTCCGCCGCTGTTGCGACGCCTTCTCCCCGTTCAACGGCGCGATCGATCGCTTCGACTGCACCTGGGGTATCGAGATCGTCATCGAGCCGCGTGCGGACCTCGTCGAGGGCTGCCTCACTATCGACGGCACCGGGAGCAATCGTTGCGGCAAGCCAAAGCTCAAGCCGCGCTGCTGCGATCGGCATGATTTCGTCTTCCCATTCCCACGAATCGCGGTAGTGATGAGAAACGATGGCGAGGCGGATTGCCCGGACATCCCAGGTCTTTCGCAATTCGCTGATGAAGACGAGATTCCCAAGTGACTTCGACATCTTCTCGCCGTCCATGCGGACCATGGCTTGATGCATCCAGTGGCGAACAAAGGGCTGACCGGTTGCCGCCTCACTTTGAGCTGCTTCGCATTCATGATGCGGGAAGATCAGATCGGAACCACCACCATGCAGATCGATCGTGGTGTCGAGTTCACGCAAGGCGAGAGCAGAACACTCGATGTGCCAACCAGGTCGGCCAGGGCCCCAGAGCGATTCCCAACTTGGCTCGTCAGGCGCCGAAGGCTGCCACAGAACAAAATCGAGTGGATCACGCTTATTTGGATCGTCAGGATTTCCACCATGCTGCCGAGCAAGGTCGATCATTTGCTCACGGGTGTAATGCGAAACCTGGCCGAATCGATCGAACGAGCTCACATCGAAATAGACAGAGCCGCCGCTCTCGTATGCATGACCCTGATCAAGCACCATGCCGATGAATCCGCGAATGTCAGCGATTGCGCTCGTGGCACGCGGCTCGCTCCAACATTCGACCACGTTTAACGCTTCCATGTCGGCATCGAAGCGAGCCGTTTCGGCAGCAGCGAGGTCTAGGTAGTGAACACCGAGTTCCCGGGCTTTACGCAACAAGTCGTCGTCGACATCGGTGACGTTTCGGACACAACGTGTTTCGTGACCCAGGTCTCGCAATCGCCTCTGGAGAACGTCGTAGGTGACATAGGTGGCCGCATGACCGAGGTGCGTCGCATCGTACGGAGTAATGCCGCAGGTGTACATGAGCACCAATGGTCCGGGCTCAAATGCAACAACTTCGCGACGAGCGGTGTCATAGAGGCGCATCGGGCCGGTCGGAGTTGCCATTGTCATCGAAGTTTTTCGGGGTCGATTCCGGTGAACTTCACAGCGACGCGGGTTTTGTACTTGAGGTTGAGTTCAAGGAGCACTGCGGTAAACGCCTCGATCGGCGCGGCCTGAGTGAGATCGCCGGCGTCGAGTGCCCGCATATTTGGCATCTCGTTAATGAGGTCCATTGAGATCTTCTTGGCCGCCGGATGGTCTGAGCACACCAGAACATCGCTTTCAATCGGGTGATTGAGGTCAGCAAGTTCTTTGGCCGGCACATGGTGAAGCGCACCCACGACAAGCGAACGAGGCACGGCGGCTTGAACGCTGGCGGCAACCGATCCGCGCGGCGGCACCAGTGGCTGGAATTCATGTCCGACACGAATAAGGGCGTTGGCCATACAGATCACGACTTTGCCATCGAGTAATTCGCTTACCGATTTTGCGGTGGTCCATGCCGCATCCCATGGTGTCGCAATGACAATGAGTTCCGCAGCAGCAGCTCCGGCATTATCGGACGCGGTGATGTCGAGATTGTGGTCAGGCCAATCCGCGATGATCGAATCGGCGACCTCGGCGGCTCGTTCTGCACTTCGAGAACCCAAGATGACCTTGTGACCAGCTGATGCCAGCCTGATCCCGAGCGCACTTCCAGCTGGGCCAGTAGCGCCCACGATTCCGATCAACATTCAGCGAACGGTAGCGGACGATCGCGCCCTCTCGGTGCTGCTCCACCGAATCATTGGTTTGGCAACGTAACGTCTCTGCGTTAGCCGCGATCGGAGGACCCATGGGATTGCTTGAAGGTAAGCGACTGTTGATGACCGGAGTGCTCAATGACTCCTCGCTTGGTTTTGGCGTTGCCCGTCTCGCCCAGCAGGAAGGCGCGGAGATCGTCCTCACCGGACTGGGAAACGCAATGAAGCACACGCTCAAGGCAGCAAAGAAGTTCGACGTCGAACCTGAGGTCATTGAACTCGACGTCTCCGTACCCGAGCACCTCGATGCTGCTCGCGAGCATCTGTCAAAGAAATGGGGTCGAGTCGACGGGGCCCTCCACTCGATCGGCTTTGCCCCAGCGGTGTGTCTCGGAGGAACGTTCATGGACGCCACGTGGGAAGACGTGTCTGTGGCGATGAACGTCTCTGCCTATTCGCTCAAGGCCCTTGCCGACGTGGTTGCGCCACTGATGACTGAGGGCGGATCGATCGTCGGCCTCGATTTCGACAACACCGTGACGTGGCCTTCCTATGACTGGATGGGCGTGGCCAAGTCCGCGCTCGAGTCAACCTCCCGTTATCTCGCTCGCTATCTCGGCCCACAACAAATCCGCGTCAACCTTGTTGCGGCTGGACCCATCAAAACCATTGCGGCACGATCGATACCTGGCTTTTCGAAGTTTGAAGACGTCTGGGATGAACGTGCACCGCTGGGGTGGGACGTTCGAGACTCAAGCGCAGTAGCAAAAGCGTGCGTTGCCCTACTCTCGGATTGGTTTCCGCAGACCACAGGTGAAGTCGTGCACGTTGACGGCGGCTACCACTCCACCGGCGCCTGAGGGTTACTCCTCAGTCGGCAAATCTCTGGGTTCAAGTTCATCGGCGACGTCGCCTACAAGTTCTTCGAGAATGTCGTCGAGGGTCACAATCCCTGCGGTTGATTCATCGTCGTTTGCGACGAGCGCGAAGTGAACCCTCGAAGTCCTCATGTCGAGCAAAAGTTCCTTCAAATGCTGTTCACGAGGCACCCGAAGAGCTCGACGCATCAACCGTGGAGAAAAGGTTTCGTCGAGTTCGATTTCAGTGACTGACAACAAATCTTTAGCGTGGATGAAACCCCGAGGATCATCGATTCCGCCATCACCAACGACCAACAGCCTCGTGTGTCCGAGGGTTCGCACCGCTTCTTCAAGTTCACGCGGCGTGGCTTCGATCGAGACAGCAGCGACATTCGGACGATCGATCATCACTGAGGCAACAGTGCGCCCCGCAAATTCCAGGACACCGGCAAGCAACTCGGCCGAGAAACCCGTGATCGCGCCTTCCTCTTTCGACACCGAGACCAACACCGCCAGTTCTTCTGCGGTGTGCAATTCCGACAACTCATCACGAGGTTCTATGCCACAGAGTCGAACTCCTACGTTGCCCATCCAGTTAAGGACGATGACGAGAGGTCGAGCAACAAGGAGATAGAGCCGATTCGGTCGACTCACGATCTTGAGAACCGATTCAGGGTGCGTCAGCGTCAGATTCTTGGGAACCATTTCACCAATCACCATGTGCGCAAAAACGATGATGAGGAGTCCCAGCACCGCAGCCATCGGATGAATCCATGCATGGGGAATCCACGACACTTTTTGAGCGAGGCTCACGAGAAGGTGCGCAACTGCAGGCTCGCCGACAAGACCAAGCACGAGCGAGGCCACGGTGATGCCGAGTTGAGCCCCAGCGAGTTGGATGCTCAATTCCTTCATCGCCGCCAACGCGCGAATCGCTGAACGATCACCACTCTCAGCGAGAGGCTCTAGTCGGCTCCGGCGTGAGCCCACCAACGCAAACTCGAGTGCGACAAAAAAACCGTTGATCGCCAGAAGAACAACAATGACAAGGAAGGGCCCCATATCAGGCCCCCGTCTCGTCGTCGGCTGGCGTTGAGTTCTGCACGATTTGCTCAGATTGTTCCGATGGGGTTGTTCGCACCGTCACCTGAGCAATTCGGCGACGTTCCATTTCAGCGATCTCGAAAGACCACTCTCCCCACGCAACGACTTCACCCGCAACGGGCAGGTGTCCGAGTTGGTCAAGGAGAAAGCCAGCGAAGGTTTCGTATTCACCTTCGGGAAGAACACAACCAATTTGATCGGCAACCTCATCGGGATGAAGTCCACCCGGGAGTGACCATTCGTCTCGCCGGCCCGGAATCGTCATTGCCGGCATCCGACGATCGTGTTCGTCGCCAATCTCTCCCACGATCTCTTCGAGAATGTCTTCGAGTGTGATGATTCCCGCAGTTCCGCCGTATTCATCGACGACAACCGCGAGATGAGAATTCGCCCTTCGGAGATCAATCAGAACGTCAGCAAGGTCTCGACTCTCCGGCAGAGCAAGAACCGCACGAACAAGCGTGGAAACTGGAGTGGTTGCCCGTTCCTCACGTGGAACACCGTGAACTGACCGGACGTGCACTGTTCCCAAAATGTCGTCGATGTCAGTGCGATAAACCAAGAACCGCGAATGACCAGTGCGGACTGACGCTTCGACGAGCGCCTCGACACTGTCAGTACTTCGAAGCGCTGTGACCGCAGTACGTGGAACTAAAACGTCTTCGGCGCTCTTACGTTCGAAGCGAATAGACCGCGTGAGAAGAACCGACGCCGAATCGTCGAGCGAACCACCGCGGGTCGACGCGCTCACCAGGATCTGCATCTCTGAAAGGGTCCGAACATGCGACAGTTCTTCTGTCGGTTCGACGCCAAGCAAACGAACAGTGCGGTTCGCTGCCCCATTCAGGATTCTGATCAGACCACCAAAGACAACTCCGTACACACGGACGAGAGGACTGAGGAGATACACCGTCTTTTCTGGTCGAGCCAGTGCCAGACCTTTCGGCACCAGTTCTCCCACAACCATTTGAACAACAGTTGCGATGAAAATTGCAACTGCCAGCGAAACTCCGGTCACGGCTGCGGTTCCGAGCACCGGTTCAAGAAGGGGATGCAATAACTCTGCGATTGCAGGCTCAGCGAGAAGTCCAATCAAGAGCGATGTGACAGTGATCCCGAGTTGCGCTCCCGACAAATGAAACGACAGGTGCTTTAAGAGTCCCTTGGCGAGTTGGGCACGACGACGGCCAGAATCCGCATCGTTTTCAACTTTGGCCCGATCAACGGCAACGAGCGCGAACTCGGCGGCGACGAAGAAACCGTTGGCGACGATCAATACCGCAACGGCAATGAGGCCCAACGCGTTATTCATGTGCCCGTACCCCATGCCCACCATCGGCCATGTCGGTATTCAAGACCTAGTTTCATCTCAAAGCACTCAGAAAGATTTGTTTCAGTGAGAATCTCGTCCAGAGGGCCAGCTGCGAGAACCTTTCCTTCGCGAAGCAACAAAACGTTGGTGAACCCCTCGGGAATCTCCTCGACATGATGTGTCACGAGCACCGTTGCCGGCGTGTCGTCGCCTGAAACCAACACACCGAGACTACGCACGAGGTCTTCACGCCCGGCAAGATCAAGACCCGCCGTGGGTTCGTCGAGCAGCAGCAAACCTGGTTCGGGCATCAATGTGCGAGCTAAAAGAACACGCTGACGCTCACCCGAAGAAAGGGTGGCAAAACTGCGATCTGCGAGTCGACCAATTTCCATACGCTCAAGGCAGTCCCGGGCACGCTGACGATCCGCATCGTCATAGGTATGCCACCACGGCTCGAGCGCAGCGTTCTTCGCTGTCATTACGACATCCGAAGAGGTCAGATCGGACCGAAGTTGATCGGCCATTCCCGTACTCGCCAAACCAATCCGTTTACGAAGAGAGCGAACGTCGGTGCGTCCGAGTTTCTCGCCAAGTACCTCGACATCACCCGAAGATGGATGCAGATACAGCGAGGCGATTTTCATCAGCGAAGACTTTCCCGACCCATTCCGGCCAAGAACGACCCATCGCTCCTGTGCGGCGACTTCCCACGACACATGATCGAGAATTGGGCGCCCTTCGCGTATCAGAGTGACATCGCGCAGCGAAAGGGCCGGCGGGTCGGTGCGACCCATAGCGACCTACTTGTCGAGCAGAAGTGCGAGTGCGACCGAAGCGAAGATGAAAATCACCGCTGCAACCACTGTGAGTCGGTCGAGATTCTTCTCAACCACTGTCGAACCTGCTGCCGACGCGCCAAGACCGCCACCGAACATGTCGGAGAGGCCACCACCCCGGCCGCTATGAAGCAGTACGAGGAAGATGAGCGTCAGTGCAGAGAGCACCTGAATAATGAGGACAGCGATCAACACGGGTTAGGACGTTATCAGGAGAGCCGGAATTGGACGATTCGGGCAAATTCCTCTGGATCGAGCGCTGCTCCGCCGACGAGCGCGCCATCGATATCAGGCTGACCCATGAGTTCGGCAGCATTTCCTGCCTTCACCGACCCGCCGTACTGGATACGAACCGCCTTGGCCGCGTCAGTGCCCTTCATGTCCTTCACTTTGGCTCGGATCCAGGAACACACCTGCTGCGCATCTTCAGCGCTTGCGGTTCGACCGGTGCCGATGGCCCAAATCGGTTCATAAGCGAGGACCATCGCAGCCACCTGCTCCGACGTCAGCGCTTCAATGCCAGCATGAATTTGTCCAGTGACTTTGCCACGAGTGGCTTCACCTTCACGTTCTTCGAGCGTCTCGCCACAACACAGAATCGGAGTCATGCCGTTTTCAAAAACGGCTTTGGCCTTTCTGGCCACAACGATGTCGTCTTCGCCGAACAATTCACGGCGCTCGCTATGCCCAACGATCACATACGACACATTGAGTTTGAACAGCATTCCCGGCGCAATTTCACCGGTGTACGCACCGTTTGCTTCCCAATGACAGTTCTGTGCACCGACAGCGATCGGTACCTTTTCGCTCTCAAGGAAGGTTTGCACTGTGCGAATGTCGGTGAACGGCGGATGGACCGATACGTCGACGACTTCGTAGTCATCCTTTGAAAGCAGGTAACGAAGTTTGTCGAGAGTTGCCGTGGCCTCAAAGTGGTTGAGGTTCATCTTCCAGTTACCGGAGATGAGTGGTTTGCGGTCAGCCATTTGTTGCTCCTCGTAATGCTTCAAGCCCGGGGAGATCACCGTTCTCAAGCAACTCGAGCGATGCACCCCCACCGGTTGAAACGTGATCTACCTCGTTGGCAAGTCCGAATGCGTCGAGAGCCGCAGCAGAATCGCCACCACCTACGACAGTAAAACCGCGAGCCTCTGCCATGGCTTCGGCGATGACGCGAGTTCCTGCAGCGAATCGGGGATCTTCGAATACCCCCATTGGGCCATTCCAAAAGATTGTTTTTGCTTCCGCGATGATGTCGGCGAATTCCGATGCGGTGCCGGGTCCGATATCGAGCCCCTTCCATCCGTCGGGAACATCGGATCCAAGCTGACGAACCTCTCCCCCGGCTTCGAGGTTCATGATTTCGCCGCCAGGGCCGAGCGCTGTCACATCGTGCGGGATGTGAATCGTGACATCGGAATCGAGGAATCGTTTACACGTTTCGATCTGGTCGACCTCAAGCAACGAATCGCCAACGCTGTGACCTTGAGCGGCAAGAAAGGTGAAACACATTCCGCCGCCGATAATCAGTGCATCAGCAACAGTTGAAAGCGCGTCGATAACACCAAGTTTGTCGGAGACCTTCGACCCGCCAAGGATGACCACAAACGGACGCTTCGGGTCGGAACGCAGCGGCAGCAACACCTCGACCTCACGCTGAAGAAGACGACCAGCAGCTGAAGGAAGAAACTGGGGAGGACCAACGATCGACGCATGGGCGCGGTGCGAGGCACCGAATGCATCGTTGACGTAGAGGTCTTGACCTTCAATTAGTTTCTGAACAAAAGCCGGGTCATTCGAGGTTTCGCCTGGATCGAACCGAAGGTTGTCGAGCAGTTCGACACCCGGTGCGAGTTCAGCGAGACGACGACGAACTGGTTCGACCGAATACTTCGGATCGGGGGCACCCTTCGGACGACCGAGGTGGGTGCACGCCGTGACCGTCGCACCGCGCGACGTCAGGTAGTCGATGGTGGGAAGCGCCGCACGAATACGAAAGTCGTCGACGATCTCGCCGTTGGCAATAGGCACATTGAAATCGGCGCGAAGAAGGACTCGGCGATCATTGACGTCGCCGAGGTCCTCCAGCGAGGGAACGCTCATCGGGCGGTACTACTTCGCCGCGCGGGCCATGACCTGCACGAGGTCGACCAGGCGGTTGGAGTAACCCCACTCGTTGTCGTACCAACCGAGGATCTTGACGAGGTTGCCCATGGCCATTGTGAGTTTCGAATCGAAGGTGCACGATGCGGGCTGTCCAACGATGTCAGAGGAGACGATTTCTTCATCGGTGAACACGAGCACCTTGGAAAGCGGACCGGAAGTTGCGGCTGCCTTGAATGCTGCGTTGATTTCATCGACGGTGACGTCACGCTTAAGTACGCCAACGAAGTCGGTGATTGAGCCGTCCGGAACCGGCACGCGAAGCGCGGTGCCGTCGAGCTTCCCCTTCATGGCCTCGAGTACAAGGCCAGTGGCGCGTGCGGCGCCAGTTGAGGAAGGCGTGATGTTGGCGGCCGACGCACGGGCACGACGCATGTCGGTATGCGGACCATCGACGAGGTTCTGATCGCCGGTGTAGGCATGAACGGTGGTCATGAGTCCCTTTTCGACGCCAAAGGCATCGTCGAGAACCTTGATCATGGGAACAAAGCAATTGGTCGTACACGAAGCGTTCGAGACAACCTTGTGCTTGGCCGGGTCAAAGGTGTCGTCATTCACGCCAACAACGAAGGTCGCATCGGCGTTAGTGGCCGGAGCCGAAATGATGACGTAGGGAGCGCCAGCTTCAAGATGGGCGGCGGCCTTATCGCGATCAGTGAAGAAGCCCGTGGACTCGACAACGATGTCGACGCCGAGTTCCTTCCAGGGAAGATCCTTGGGATCGCGAATGGCGGTGATCTTCAGAAGTTTGCCGTCGACAAGGATTCCGTCCTCGGTTGCTTCAACAGTTGCGTCGAGGCGACCCATGACCGTGTCGTACTTAAGCAGGTGCGCCATAGCGGGCACCGAACCCAAATCGTTGGCGGCAACGATCTCGACATCAGCGCCGGACTGCCTCACCGCCCGGAAGAAATTGCGGCCGATGCGACCGAAGCCATTGATGCCGACACGGATGGTCATTGTGGGCACTGCCTCCTAGATATGCCGTCGGTTGTCGACGGCGACGTATTGAGATGATGTGACGTTACGCCAGACAGCACGTGCCGTTGGCCGGATCGATTCCTGACCGCCCCGCCGGCAGATTGCGCCCGCAATGCTGTCAGCGGTCGAGGTCGCGATGGGTGACCCGCAGGTGGAACCCCTCGTCGCGAAGGGCTCCGGCAACGGCTTCAGCGATCGCCACCGATCGATGACGACCCCCGGTACAGCCAA
>CAIPQK010000192.1 GCA_903867185.1 uncultured Candidatus Nemicrothrix sp.
TACCACTCGAATGTTTGCGTCAAGTTTTCCGCTGCAGGAACTGACGCTCCCTTCGGAGCCGATCGCGGTGATGTCACAAAGGAAATGTGTTCAGCAGTCGGTGGCGTCATGCTCAACACCACACAGTGGATGGTTCATGTGTGGTCCGTGCCGGGTTGGGAAAACGACTCAGGAGGAGTGTTTTCTGAAGTGAATCCGAAGCTTGGTTGTTCCGATGGCACCTATTACCGGGTGAGCAATGAAGAACTCATCTCGATGCCAATCAACATTTGTGAGTCAGGCGCGCCGGGCGACCCGACGAGCGACGAGTACAACCAGAACGGTTAACGACTAGGCGCGAGGCAATCCGAGGATTGCTGCAGCTTCATCACAAGTTGCAACAGCAACGCCCATGCGTTCGCAAACTTCGGCAGCATTACGCGTGAGTTCGGCGTTCGTCGGCTGACGATCGCCACCGTAGAACTCGAGGCCAAGGTGAAGATGGCCGCCGCGTTCGATGGCATATTCGGCCAGTCCTGCCTCAACTGGATCGCCACCAACAACCGACAATGCCCACGGCACCGGACAATCGCCGAGCATTTCGAGATACGCATCGAGCGCCAAGCGCGTTGGCGGAAGACCAAACGGCGCTCCCATGTATCCGCGATCAGTCGACAGGTAAAACTTGATCATTGTGCCGGCAGGAAGCTTTCCTGCCTTCCAGTACAACATCGTGGTGCGCATGAATGCGGGTTCGTAAATAGCGAGGCTAGGACCAACACGATCGGCAGAAGCTTGTTCCATCTGAATGCGGATCGAGTCGTAACTGTTTGAGTACACGATGCCCGAGGTCGGAATGCCGTCAGCATCGACACCACCAAGATTGGTTGACCCCGGATCACACAAACTCACTTTCATGAGCCCGGTTTCGGCGAGCAGATGCAAGTGTTCGAAATTCAATCCACCGTTTGTGAAATTCGCTGTGGGGTACAACAACGCATCGGGGCGTTCGGCAAACACTGGCATCCAACCCGCCAAATAGTCTTCGGCGACTTCACGGGGATCACCGAAGACCGCACCGTGATTGTGAATGATCGATGCACCCGCAGCGAGTGTCTCGAGCGTGTCGGTGGCGAGTTCTTCATGTGACCTTGGGACGTTCGGATTGTGTTCCTTGGTCCGATTTCCATTGATCGCTGCTTCGATGATGACTGGTCCGCGTTCCATAGCGGGGACAGTAGGCCGAAAACGACCGAAGCCGACCCTTTGGGCCGGCTTCGGAGCGGAGGTGGAAACCGGGGGGACAGTCTCAACACCATCTACGGACTCTGCAGAGGGGGATCCGCTTCTTGAGTCCGACACTTTCTAGGAACAGTGTGCGCCCATGTTACCCATCGGTCCAACTGTTTGTGGTGATCTATGCCATCATTATTTGTGATGGATCTCCGCCAGCTCTCCACCCTGCTCGCCGTCGTCGATCACGGCAGCTTCACCGCCGCCGCTCGATCGCTCCATACCGTGCAATCCAACGTTTCTGCCCATATCTCTCGGCTTGAGAAGGAACTCGGCGCGACCCTGATCGATCGCTCCACTGGCCTCCCCACCGCCGAGGGAACCGTCGTGGTGGAACGAGCCCGGCGGATCTACTCAGAACTCAATGCGCTCAGCGCGGACGTGCATTCGGTCCGATCCGAGGTGTCAGGGACCGCTCGCATCGGCATTATCGGAACCACGGCCCGGTGGCTCGCCCCCTTACTCATCGAAACGACAGCTACAAGGCACCCACTCGTCCGGGTTGAGGTTCACGATGCCACCACCGCCTCGCTTCTTCTGAAACTTGACACCGGCGCAATTGATTTCGCCGTTCTCACCACTCCTACCAATGATCCTGGAGTCGTCTCAACCGTGTTGTTCACCGAGGACCGCATTCTTGCGACCCCGGCGGGCCATCCGTTGTTTGGACGTGACCACATCACACTTGCCGATCTCAACGGCGTAAATCTGATCGTCGAACCACCCGGCCGCCCGTTCCGTGACCAACTCGATGCGTTGTTTGCCGAACGTGGCTATGTCTTGGCAGTGAAAGCCGAAGTGGATGGCACGCGACTTATGGCCTCACTGGCCTTTGAAGGGTTCGGCGCGGCGATTCTTCCTGCCAGCGCGGTGTCGACCCGATCGGACCTTGGTTGGCATACCGCTCCGGTCGAGGGCCTCCCCGGTCGAGCAGTAGGACTCGCCACCCGCCGGCAGGCGTTACTCTCGGCTCCAGCCAGAGTGCTAGCCGATGTCCTCAAAGATGTCGTCGCCGCTCAAGGCGACCGCCGTCCGGGCATTCACCCGGCAATTGCCTCCAACCCGCCTTCCGATTGATGACACCTCCCGCCAACTCCGCCCCCAAGAGCGGAAGGTTCGCGTCCAGCACAGGGCGAGCAGTCAATCTCCGAGCAAAGGTGCCTGGCGTCGTCCACGCCGACATCGATGTTCTTGAAACGATGAGTGGACCGCGCCCAATCGTTCGCGTTCGAATTGGCGGCGACGCAAACGAAGACGGTAAAGGCGGCGCACTTTCGCCGCGGGATGGCGAAAGCATTGCGAATGCCGCGCACGTCGCGTTAGCGGAACGACTTCCCGTTGTTGTCGAACTTTCATCAACCGGCGCTGACATCAGTGAAGGACTCGCCGCGTTACACGGTTGGGGCCAGGCCGCCAAAGCATTGAGTTCCTGCTCTGGCATTGTCCCAACAGTGATGGCCGTTTCCGGACCAGCAGTATCGGGACCAGCGCTGCTTCTGGGCCTCGCCGATCATGTGGTGATGACCGAAGACGCGTACGCGTTTGTGAGCGGTCCCCACATGGTGCGCCAATTCACCGGCGTTCCGATCGACAAAATGGACCTCGGAGGCGCCGGCGCCCACAGTCGCACCACCGGCGTGGCTTCCGCCGTTGTTGCCGATGCGGCCGCCGCAATGGACTGGGTTACAAACCTGTTCGACTATTTACCTGGCCATAACGATGAGCTTCCACCTCGGTTAGTTACGAATGATCCCGTCGATCGCTTGACGCCCGAGGCCGGCGCCATCATCCCGGCAACCCCCACCGGCTCCTACGACGTTCGCACCGTGATCCAAGCAATTGCCGACGACGGAGAACTTTTCGAACTGCGCGCCGCATGGGCAGCCAACCTCGTCACTGCCTTTGCGTCAATCGGTGGACGACCGGTCGGCTTCGTGGCCAACCAACCGTGTGCACTCGCAGGAACGCTCGATATTCCGGCATCGCAAAAGGGCGCTCGATTCGTTGCGTTCTGCGATGCGTTCAACATCCCGCTCATCACACTTGTCGACACGCCTGGGTTCTACCCGGGCAAAGATCTCGAATGGCGAGGAATGATCCGCCACGGTGCACAAATGGCCTTCGCCTACGCCCGTGCCACCGTGCCGAGAATCAACGTCACACTGCGCAAGAGTTACGGCGGCGCCTACATCGTCATGGATTCAAAGCGCATGGGAAATGACCTTGCCCTTGCCTGGCCATCGGCAGAGATCGCGGTCATGGGAGCCAAAGGCGCGGTCGAGATCCTCAACCGCGGCATCGCCGACGACGACCGCCAGGCTCTTGAAGATGCCTATGAAGCGCGCCTTCTCAACCCCTACATCGCTGCCGATCGCGGATTTATCGATGCCGTCATCGACCCGGCCGACACTCGTGCGGAGATTGCCGCCGCTCTCGAGGCACTCGATCACAAACGAGAACGCCTCCAGCCCCGATCGCACGACAACACTCCCCTCTGACGTCGTCGGTTTCGACGCTTTGGCGTTCGGTCGGGTGCTGTTTCCAAATCGTTCACGTCCGACCGACCGAACGTTGCTCTGGGGCCACTAGGATGCCTTTGCAGGGGATCCGAAAAGACGACGAAATACAGGAGTTCGACGAGTGGCCGAGAGTGTGACCATCACCGACAACCGAACTGGCGAATCGGTTGAAGTTCCGATTGTCAATGGCGGTGTTGACTCAGCGGCATGGTCGAAGTTGATGCCAGGGACCTGGTTCTACGACCCGTCGTTCTCTACAACTGCTGCAGCCGAGAGTTCCATCACCGAACTCGACGGCGAAAACGGAATCCTCCGCTATCGCGGCTACCCAATCGAGCAGTTAGCCGAGCAGTCGACCTATCTCGAAGTTGCCTATCTGCTCCTTAACGGGCAACTCCCCACCGAGACCGAAATGGCCGAGTGGACACACGAGATCACGTACCACACGTTCATTCACGAAAACGTGCGCAAGCGCTTCATGGAGGGTTTCCACCACGACGCTCACCCCATGGGCATTCTCGTTTCAACCCTTGCCGCGCTTTCCACCTTCTATCCCGATGCGAAGAACATCTTCGATCTCGAAAGTCGCCAGAAGCAGATCATTCGCCTGATCGCCAAAATGCCCACCATTGCTGCCGGCGCTCATCGCCACAGCGTTGGCATGCCGTTTGTCTATCCAGATAACAGCCTGGACTTCACTTCGAACTTCCTTTCCATGATGTGGCGAGTCGCCGAGCCCAACTACGAACCCAACCCGGTTCTGGCCAAGGCCCTCGATGTGCTGTTCATCCTGCACGCCGACCACGAGCAGAACTGCTCGACCACGGCCATGCGTGTTGTCGGTTCTGCCCATGCCGATCCGTATTCATCCTCGGCTGCTGCTGCCGCTGCCCTGTACGGCCCTCGCCATGGCGGCGCCAACGAAGCAGTGCTTCGCATGCTCAACTCCATTGGTTCGCTCGACAACGTCGACGCTTACGTAAAAGACGTTCGCGAAGGCAA
>CAIPQK010000193.1 GCA_903867185.1 uncultured Candidatus Nemicrothrix sp.
CACGGATAAGACGACGGACCGCTCCGGCCCAATAAACCTCGGTGCCGCGTTCGAGCAATGACGCCTTCATGGCGGGGCGAACAATCGGCGGCACGGTGGTCGCTGATCGACCAGCAACGAGCACGTCGTACATGAGCTTGCATTGACGATCGAGCGTGGCCGATTTATAGGTCGCTTCTTCAATCGTCGGCGCAGTCACGATCACGCCATGATTCGCCAAAATCACTACAGAGGCATTCCCAATTCGCTCGGCCAGGTCGGCACCGAGTTCCGGTGAATCGATTTCACCCGAATACTCGCTGACGAATCCGAGTTCACCGTCGTACATCGATGACTGTTGGTGAAGAAACTCAGGAACAAGTCCGAGCGCGGCTAACAGCACTGCGTAATACGGATGGTTATGAACAACGACACGAGATTCAGGGCGACGTCGGTGGAGTTCAGTGTGAATTTGAACGGCCGGAGTGACATCCCACTTTCCGCCGATCACGTTTCCGTCGGGATCAACGCGACAGATGTCTGATGCAGAGACTTCCTCCCACCAAAGCCCCCAAGGATTGACCATCATCTCCGAATTATCGGCGTTGGCCCATGTGATGTGCCCGGCAATGTTTTCGCTGAACCCTTCACGAGCAAGAATCCGAAACGAGCACGCCAATTTCTGTTCATCGGTGAGTTCCACCCCAATTGGCGGGGTAATCGATGGCGACCACGCGTCGGCGCCACCCTTTGACAAAGCAATGCCCTCTGGAAGTGCAGCTGCACCAAGGGGCGCTGCATCATTCGCTTCAATTGTCATCGTGCAACCCCCCGGTCGACATATATGGGCCACGTTAGATGCCAAACCCACGCATCAGACCATCGAATGTGGTTGCCTTTCGCCATGACGACTGTCGCAACTGCCAATGGCGCTCTAGAGGGCCAAGACAATCCCGGATGCACCGCGTTCCTCGGTATTCCTTTTGCCGAGTCACCGGTGGGGCCGTTGCGCTGGGCTCCTCCCGTCCCGGCCCGCCGATGGGAAGGCGTTCGCGACGCCACTACATACGGGTCAGCCCCATGGCAACCCACCGGGGGCCCTCTCGACGGACTTGTTCCAGGGATGGGCAGCGACGATCAGTCCGATGACTGTTTAAACCTCAACGTCTGGACCCCATCGCTCGCTGATTCGCGACCGGTGCTGGTCTGGATCCACGGTGGCGCGTTCTCTTTAGGTGCAGGATCGCTTTCGGTCTACAACGGCTCTCGACTCGCCGCCGCAACGAACACCGTCGTCGTCACCATCAATTACCGCGTCGGCGCACTCGGATTTCTCGTGATTGACGACCCGTCGTGCACTCCAAATGTTGGACTGCTCGATCAGGTGGCGGCTCTCGAATGGGTTCGCGACAACATCAGCGCATTCGGCGGCGACCCCGACAACGTCACGATCTTCGGAGAATCTGCCGGCGGTGGCAGCGTTCTTTCTCTTCTCGCTATGCCCACAGCCGTTGGCAAGTTTCAACGAGCGATCGTCCAAAGCGGGGCGACTGATCTACTTCTGGATCGCGAACGCGCCCTACTTGTGACAGAGGCCGTGGCTCGCTGCGCCGGCCTTGACCACGTCGATATCGATGCGTTGCGCTCGATGTCGGGGCCAGACCTCATCGCTGCGCAAGCACAAGCCGCCGGCGAACTGTTCATGACCGTTGGAACGATGCCATTCCATCCTTGCGTCGATGGCGTCATCCTTCCCCAAACCTGGCTCGAAGCTGCCGCATCTGGCTTCAACCCAGTACCTGTCATCATCGGAACGACGCGTGACGAGATGGACCTGTTCAAGATGTTCGATCCCGCGGCCGCAACGCTCGACGACGCTGGACTTCGCGCTCGACTTGGCGCGACTGGCAAGAACGTCGATGCACTCATCGACGCTTACGCCGCAACGGAAACAACAGCACCACCAGATGTCTGGGCTCGAGTCAACACCGATACCGCTATGTGGCTGCATGCACTTGCCATTGCCGAAGCCCGATCCGCGCACGGACCAACATGGATGTATCGCTTTGATTGGGAGGCCGCGTCACCAGACATGGGCGCACCACATGGCGTCGACATTCCCTTCCCATTCACGACTATCGACGTCGATGGTTGGGACACCTTCATCGAAGATCCCGAACAAGCGATGTCTCTCGCCTCAGTAATCCAGCGGTCATGGGCGGACTTCGCCAACGATGGCGTCCCGACACTGGGCGATACTGAATGGCCAGCCTTTGGCACGGAAAACCGCTTCACAGCCATCTTCGGACGAAACATCACGGTTGAATCTGACCCCAACGGTCAAGTTCGGCAAGCATGGATCACCTGAGCACTCCATCAAAGGAGCGTTCACCAATTCAGGGGGAACAATGAAGTACACATCGCTCGGGACCACCGGCGTTTCTGTCAGCCGCTATTGCCTTGGGGCGATGATGTTTGGGCAGATGGGCAACACTGATCACGCCGAATGCATCCGCATTATCCATAAGGCGATCGACGCGGGCATCAACTTCATTGACACGGCCGACGCGTACTCGGGCGGCGAAAGCGAAGAGATCGTCGGCAAGGCCATCGCCGGCCATCGCGACGAACTCATCATCGCAACGAAGATGTATCACCCTGTTGGAACCGACCGGAATCAAAAGGGCAACTCTCGTCGTTGGATGGCTCAAGCAATCGAAGGAAGCCTGCGACGACTCGATACCGATCGTATTGATCTCTTCCAGCTGCACCGCTTCGACGAAAGCGTTGCGCTTGAAGATTCCATGGGCGGTCTGACCAATCTCACAACAAACGGAAAAATCATCTACGCCGGACATTCAGCATGGCCCACCGAACGGATGGTCGAAGCGCAATGGACCGCCGAGAAGATGGGGTTCGTGAAATTCCGCTGCGAGCAGGCCTCGTATTCGATTCTCAAGCGCCGGATTGAACGCCACGTGCTTCCCACAACCGCGCGCTACGGCATGGGTGTCATCACCTACAGCCCGCTCGGTGGAAGTTGGCTTTCCGGTCGTTACCGCGAACTCGGTGACGTCCCCGAATCCTCACGCCTCGCGATGATGGGCAAACGTTGGGGTCAAGAACTCGATTCACCTCAGAATCGGGCCCGTATGAACGCAACGGTTGCACTTCAATCGCTTGCCGACGATGCCGGCATTCCGCTTGCTCATCTCGCCACTGCGTGGGCGATGGAACATCCAAATGTCTCATCAGTGATCATTGGTCCGCGCACAATGGAACAACTCGACGATCTCATCTCGTGCGCCGAACTTCGCCTTGATGCCGATCTTCTCGACGCGATCGACCAAATCGTCGCTCCCGGCGAAGACGTTGTTGAGGAAGACAAGTCCATTGATCCCCCGTCGCTGCGAGCCAAGGCCCGTCGTCGACCGGCGTGAAAGATTTCTAATGACCAAGATTGAACGAGTTCCTTACGACGAGTTTTCTTTCTTCAAAGACAACGCGACCGAAGTTGGCATTTCCTGGAATGGCCCTCCAACAGTTCGCCGAGTCCGCGTCAACGTCGATGCCGAACGCGTGCTCAGCGCACTTGTGTGGGGAACCGCGCCACCAGAGATCGTGTTCTTGCACGGCGGTGCGCAGAACGCTCACACTTGGGACACCGTCGCCCTCGCCCTTGGCCGGCCGCTTGTCGCGATCGACCTCCCAGGCCACGGTCATTCTGACGGCGGAAAGAACGGAAGCCTCAATGTTCCGTCTAACGCTGAGGACATCGCTGTTGCCATAAGAGAACTCGCCCCCAACGCGAAACTTGTTGTGGGTATGTCGCTTGGCGGAATGACGAGCGTTGCTCTCGCCGGCCACGCGCCTGAGCTCGTGCAACGCCTCGCTCTTGTTGACGTCACACCCGGGGTCGATGGACCAAAGTCGCAACAGATCGCCAACTTCATTAACGGTCCGGAATCGTTTCCTAATTTCGATGAACTCCTTGCGCGCACGATCGAGTTCAATCCGACACGAACCGAATCCTCCCTGCGCCGCGGCATCCTGCATAACGCCCTGCAACTCGAAGATGGTTCGTGGGTCTGGCGCTACCGCCGCATGGTCGAGTCCGGTGTCGATCACCCAGACTTCTCCTCACTGTGGGACATCATCAGCGCGAGTTCTATGCCACTTCTTCTCGCTCGGGGCATGCTTTCGCAGTCCGTCGTTGATGATGCCGATGAAGCAGAACTCGTGAAGCGC
>CAIPQK010000194.1 GCA_903867185.1 uncultured Candidatus Nemicrothrix sp.
CCCGTTCGAAGGGCATGGAGCGCAAGGATCTGCTCGAAGCAAATGGTGGCATCTTCAAGCCGCAAGGCAAGGCGCTGTCCGACAATGCCGCGTCAGACGTGAAGATCCTCGTTGTCGGCAACCCCGCCAACACCAATGCGCTTATCGCGATGAACAACGCGCCGAACATTCCGAACGAGCGCTTCACCGCAATGACTCGTCTTGATCACAACCGTGCCATCGCACAGGTCGCAGCCAAGACCGGCACCACCGTTTCGGACATCACCAAGATGACGATCTGGGGTAACCACTCCGCAACGCAGTACCCCGATCTCTTCCACGCTGAAGTCAAGGGTCAGAACGCAGCTGCACTCGTCAATGATCAGGCCTGGCTTGAAATCGATTTCATCCCGACCGTTCAGCAGCGCGGTGCCGCAATCATCGAAGCCCGTGGGCTTTCCAGTGCTGCATCAGCCGCGAACGCTGCAATCGATCACATGCGCACCTGGGCACTTGGTTCGGCCAAGGGCGACTGGGTCTCGATGGCGATTCCGTCCGACGGTTCCTACGGCGTGGCCGAGGGCATCATCTCTTCGTTCCCCGTCACTTGCGCCAATGGCAAGTACGAAATCGTGCAGGGTCTCGATATCGACGACTTCTCACGTGGCCGCATCGACGCGTCGGTTGCCGAACTCGTTGAAGAGCGCGACGGCGTGAAGGAACTCGGACTTATCTGATTTGTAGCCAGGTGGCCCGAAGGGTTGGACAGAATTCATGGAACGGCTCAACTTATGGTGAGCCGTTCTAATTACTGGGTGCCCCCTTTGCCTACAGTGCTGCGAGTGCGGAGGCTCAAACGGCGGCGACGTGAATTGGCTGGGGAGTGGATGTGAGAGTCATTGATCTCGTAATGCGTCGTGCAGAAGTCGATCCGAATGGATTCGCTCTTGTTGGCGGTGAGGGAAGGACGACTTTTCGGGGGCTTGTCGAACGGGTTGAAAATCTGGCCTCGTTATTTGAAAGGCACTTTGGTAGCTCGAACTTCATTGAATTGTCGGGAAACCCCTCAAGTCAAGTAGTGGGTGTCCTTGCAGCAATGTTGGCTCGTCGCTCGGTGATCCTCGGATGCATTGATGAGGCGAGCGATACCCTGATGGTTGATCGGGTGCAGGACTTTCCCGGATACGTGGCGCTCGGTGTCCGGGGCATCAATCATCGACACGGAGATTCAGTTGATGGCTTCTCGGTTGTGGTTCCGACTTCGGGCACAACCGGCCGCCCTAAGCTTGTTGTGCACAACGACGAGAGCTTGGCGGGGAGCCTCATTCTCACTACATCGGTTGAGGATGAGCTACACGGTGAATCCGGCTTGATCGATAGCGAATGGTCGGTTGCGCTTGTGGATCTCGCTGCACGTGACCCGCACGGACTTCGCTTCCTCTCCGCTATGCCGATCACATCAATTTCCGGTCTGTCAATGATGCTTCGGTCAATCGCCATGGGCGAGATGTTCGTAATCCCTCAATCATTGGAACCTCAAGCAGTCTGGGACTCCGTCGTTGACTGTCACGTAACGAACGTTGGGCTTCCACCATTCACGGCAACAAGATTTGCTTCATTAGCGGCCAACAGAAGCCTCACTCATCCGGAGCTATTGCATATCGGCATCGGTGGCTCATTCGTGGACCCAGAACTCGTCGAGAAACTTGAAGAGCGACTCGGCTGCATGGTCACCATAGGTTATGGATCGACTGAACTTGGCGGAGTTGCAATCATGTCGCGTCCCTGGGATTCACTCGAGATTCGCAGTTCAACGATTGGACGACCGGTCCATGGTGTTGAAATACGACTCAACACAGTTGAATCGGGTAGTGAGTTGGTAGTGAAATCGCCTTCCATGGCACTCGGCGTGCTCAACGACGACGGGTTTTGCCCACATGAGCAGTGGTTCTCCACTGGTGATTTCGCAACAACGATATCCACCGGTGAACTAATTATCGGGGGACGAGCAGATTTCATGATTTCGCGCGGCTCTCGGCGAATCGATCCTGCTCGGATCGAAGCGGTCATAGAACGCCATGAAATGGTGGATCGCGCGGCAGTGCTGGGAATACCGGGCCGAGTGGCAGGTAACCAAGACATAGTCGCCTTTATCTCAGCAAAATCAGATTTGGTCCAAGACGGCATCCTGCGAGACGCAATCACAGAAATAAGGGATCACTGTATCCAAAGGCTTCCGATTCATGAAGTGCCGCGGCGCATAGAAATGGTTGACGAAATTGCACTCTGCCTGGATTTCACGCTGGATCGACGAAGGATTCGCGACCAGTTATCTCGTCTTTGATTTCACCTCAAAGTCTTTTTCGCCAATTCGTTTAAGTCTGGGAGGTGGGGGTGCATTCGAACTGGAGAAGTGTGCAGGCAAGATTTAGTTGCATTGGATGGGACACCGAACAGCTTTTTTCAATTTCGCCGGTTTCGGGGAAAATCACCTGAAAACCGAAGAGCAATCGACACTGCCGATTTCCAATTTGCTATCCCTATGGACTGTTGCTTGGACGCAGTGCCCATCTGCGATAGAGGTCCCAATGTAAACGAAACGTACAAAGTCAACACCGGGTGCTACGAGCCGAATTTTCGCTCCTCTGACGAGAGGTACCGCGGTCGAAACTTTCTCTCCACCAAAGTCCTCAGTCGCGCTCATGGCTGTGATCCGATCTATAAATGTCGGAAAATCGCTCACAGACCCTTCGAAAGAGGACGATACGTTCCTCATCAGTTCCGAAATCTGCCCCGAGGAGCGGGCGGAAGTGAGAAGCGTCACTGAGATCCAGATCAACATCGCCACTAGCCAAATGAACGAAAGTGCAACTATCGAACGCTTGATCACGTAGTGTTCCGATTTTCCAAAATCGAGGATCCATTTTCAAGGATTCTGACGCGTTCTAATAGTCCAGATCGTGGGCTCGATGCGGTGAGCCGTTGAGACCAATGTTCTCTGGTGAGGCTGAGGATCACCTTGTCTACATACTGTCCGTTGACAAACTGGTGATCCGAGAGCCGGCCTTCGACGGTCCAGCCGATGTCTGTTGCGGACGAGAATTTTGAGAAATTTGGCTCAATTGTTTCCGCGTAAAGCTTTCGAAATGGAAACGCCCTCCATAGATAGGAAATGAATAGCTCGATGCCTTCGTGCACGAAGGCTTGACGTCTGTAAGGAGCAAATATCAGAGCAGCTAGATAAGCAAACCCATTTTTCATGTCGGCGCCATAGCAGGTGGCCATTCCGAGTGGGGCGTTCGAGTGAATCGAACAAATCATGTATTGCGCGAGGACTCCGCTCCAAAGCGAGGAGACAAAGTGATCGGGTGACGGTGTGGTGCCATAGTGGCGGTAAAGCAAGGCCGTGGTCCCCGCAAGTTCGGACCGTTGTATGACCTCGTAATCACGGTTCTCAATTGGTCGCAAATAGACATAGCGTCCAACGAGAGGGTATTCGCTCAGATTCACAATGGTCGCCTAGAGGAGATTTCTGTCGTCACGCTTCTGAATGGTTTTGAGATGAAAAGAGTTGGTAATAGTGGAAGATGTCGCTAACGACTTTGATTTCTGCGAGCAGTTGGTCAGGCAAAGGCCTTTCTGCCAACTCTTCGAGGAACAGCAACAGTTCGACCATCATGATTGAGTCCATTGCGAGATCTTCGGCAAGGCGCGAACTAAGATCAACGTGCCCCAAATCAAAATACTCGCGGAAGACACCTACGAAGCACTCACTCCCGAGGATCCGCGAAGGTGGCTTGGCGGCGCTCATCATGGGTTGAAAGGGCCATATTCGATACAACTATTGGTGATGTCAGCAAGTGTCGAAGTCTGGTTCCATCCGCCAATCAAATTTCCGCCGCAATCAATCAAAAATTGTGCTTGGTAGGAGCTCCAGTTTTTCAGCACCATCCACCAGTATTCGCTGCTTACGTTTGGCGTCAGTTTGCTTGGAGCACCGTCAATCTTGAAATCGCAGTTATAGGAGTTGTTCGGTGAAATCCAATAGCAGCCCTCGTAGACCTGACCATTCGTCATAAGTAATTGGCTACCGAACTCAGTTAGCGAACTACTACCCTTGAACACGTTAGAAGCCGGTACATTCCAGTTCGCGAAGTCGCCGAAGCACTCCATGCCCAAAACGCGACGAAGCTCGTATCCATCTCGCCAATTCCCCGTAGGGTCGAAATAGATTTTCTTGGTATCGGCGCTGTACGCCGGATACATATTGAATCCTCGGGGACGAAACCATGTCCCCCGACAGACTGCCCCAACCGTCAGCGAATCAAGACTTTTAGAACGGCTTGGAGTCATGGTCGATGTTGACGAGGCAAGTGGGGGTAAGGACGATTTCACTGTGATTTGCTCGACATCATTTGAGATTGCTCGCTGTCGTGAATCGCTATATTCGATTACCTCCCCGGTGATTGAATCAATCAACGGAGAACCGGAGTAGTAGACCTCGAGTTCTCGTTGGCTTTGACTAACAGTCGGTGATGAATCGCCCTGCTCAATAGCGGCCGCGTCCCCAAGTGCTAGTGGTAGAGACGTTGTGATTGCCGTGATCCCAACTAACCCGAGCGCTGAGGCTCTCATAATCCCGCCTTTTTTGTCTGCCGCCAATGAGACCCATCAGTACTTTAGCAACAATCAGCGTTTTAGGTACACATGATTCAGCGAGGGCAGCAACGATCTAATCTCCATTAGTTCTTAGCGCAGCGGGCCGAGTACGTCTTCAAGGACAGCGAACAATGCCGCGTGTTCGAGTAGAGCGTTGATTGAACCTTCAACGCGTAGATCGCCGGCAATGAACGCGGCTTGCGCGCTCAGCGAACCATTGCGGATTCCTTCGGCGGTCGCGGCATCGCTTGCGAAGACAACATCGGCTGCAACTGCCGGTCCTTCAGTCAAAGAAACGACACCGTTGGCGAATTGCACGTGCCAAACCGCTGCGTCGTCACCCGCTCCAACGCGTTGCTCGAGCACCAACTGAACACCTTGCGACTGCGCGGCCATTGCCTCGCTTGAGCGAAGGAGTGCATCGGCTTCGGTGAACCAAGCGGGGGAGAGGTACTCAGGCATCGCTCGGACGGTAGTCGTTGGAGAGGATCGCTCGGTCACCCGGGGATGTGGTCCGGTACGCTCGTGCGATCAACTGAGCCGGAGGTTCTGCCGTGGGATTCATGGACAAAGTGATGGAGGTCGGCAACCAAGCTGCCACTGCAGTGAATCAGGCGGTGGACAAGGGCCAGGCCGAACTTGATCGGGTGAACTCCAAGCGAAAGTCGGATGCATTGCTGAGAGACCTCGGCGCGTTGGTCTTCCTGCGCGACTCTGGCCGTGGCGATGCGACGACCGACACGGAAATCGCCCGGATTATCGCTGAGATTCAGGCCCATGAGGCCGGCGGCGGCGTCATTGATCTCGCTGTGAAGACCAGTGCCCCGGTCGCTTCAGCACCTGAAGCGTCAACTGAGGGTGACTGAACGTTGCTGCGCATTCTCAGCCATGTCGGGCAGCTCGATGCCATTCATATTCCCGATGACCTCGCCGCACAGGTCGAGGTCATCGCCATTCCGATGGCCGGCGAGATCGACGCAGGCATCGTCGGTGATGTGCTCATCACTACGCCTACAAGCGTTCCGACCCTGGAAGACGCGCTCAGTCGTGGTGTGAAGTGGGTGCATCTCATCGGCACCGGCATCGACAAGTTCCCACTGCATCTCATTGGTGATGACCTGATCCTCACCAATTCACGTGGGCTCAGTGCCGTGCCGATTTCCGAATGGGTGATGGCGTGCATGCTTTCGTTCGCCAAGCGCATGCCGGGTTCGTTCGTTGCTGAGCAACCGAAACAGTGGAACATTCCTTCGCCATCGTTTGCGACACTCGACAACGCGAATCTCGCCATTCTCGGAATGGGCGGAATCGGAACGGCACTCGCGCAGCGTGCACTTCCGTTCGGTATGAACGTCACCGCAATGCGCAATACCGATGCGCCGAGTCCCGTTGATGGCGTGCGAATGGTTCGGTCTGTCACCGAATTAGTTGCCGATGCCGATCACATTGTTCTTGTTGCACCGCTCACTGGCGCGACCCGTGGTTTGTTCAACGATGAACTCTTTGCCGCTATGAAGCCTGGCGTGCAACTCATCAACGTCGCTCGTGGTCCGATCATCGATGACGATGCGCTTCTTCGTGCGCTCGATAGCGGCATCGTGGCCTGCGCCGACATCGACGCCACCGAACCCGAGCCGCTTCCTAACGGGCACTGGATGTATTCGCACCCTAACGTGCGGCTCAGCCCACATGTGTCGTGGAACTGGTCGGGTGCGTTTCAGGCTATGTACGCGACGTTCATCGACAATCTGCGTTTGTATTTGGACGAGGAACCACTGTTGTCAGTCGTGAACCCTGCCGACGGGTACTGATCGGGGTCACAGATTTGGTGGCCGATGTGCCACGGTCACTGCAGGACCCACCACTAGGGTTCCCGCCATGTTCTCCGCTATGACCAATGCAATTTTCGCTGTCGGCCTCGATCCCCAGAAGCTTCTTGAGTCAGTGGGACTCATTGGCTTGTTCATCGTGATTTTCGCCGAATCGGGCATCCTCATCGGCTTCTTCCTCCCCGGCGATTCGCTGCTGTTTACGGCTGGGCTGGCGACCTATGGCATCAAAATCTCGCAAAATGGCGAGGTATTCCAACTTGCTGGCGGACATATCTGGGTCGTGATGCTTGGTGTAATCCTCGCTGCGATCGCTGGCGACCAAGTTGGCTATCTCTTCGGCAAGAAGGTTGGGCCGTCGTTGTTCAAGCGACCCGAATCACGACTTTTCAAACCTTCCTATGTCGAGAGTGCCGAACTGTTCTTCGCGAAGCACGGTTCGAAATCCATCGTTCTCGCTCGATTCGTCCCGATTGTTCGAACGTTCACACCAATTGTGGCCGGTGTCTCGAACATGCACTACCGCACCTTCGTGAAGTTCAACGTCATTGGCGGCGTCCTGTGGGGTGGTGGCCTCACACTCCTCGGATACACCCTCGGCCGGGCGTTCCCCGCCATTGGCGACAACATCGAGATCGCAGTTCTCGTCATTGTGTTTGTGTCATTGCTGCCAGTGGCGATCGAGTTCATCCGTCACCGTCGGAACAAGCCCAAGGGCAAGCACTTCGCCGAATAGCACCGCAAAACGACGACCGGCGCCGCCTACTCCCATAAGGAAGTGGTTCGGCGCCGGGCGAGAATGCCCCAGGTGGGCGAATCAGAAACTGATCAGCGCTGACCCTGCAGCTTGCGGTTCTTGAGCTTTGACTTGAGGAAGTCTCGGTTCATCATTGCGATGAAGTCGATCGGGATTTCCTTCGGGCACGCCTCTTGGCATTCGCCGTAGTTCGTGCATGAACCGAAGAACATCTCCATGGTCTCGACCATGTCCTCGGTGCGCTTCCAGCGTTCGGCCTGACCCTGCGGAAGCAGGTTGAGGTGCGCCAGCTTGGCTGACGTGAACAACTGAGCAGCGCCGTTCGGGCAGGCAGCAACGCAAGCACCGCAACCGATGCACGCCGCAGCGTCCATGGCGGTGTCGGCTGCGGCCTTCGGAATGAGGATCTCGTTCGCATCGCGAGGACCACCGGTGTCGGAGGTGATGAAACCGCCGGACTCGATGATGGCGTCGAACGCACTGCGATCGACCATGAGGTCCTTCAGTACCGGGAACGCAGCGGCACGCCACGGTTCGATGGTGACGGTCTCGCCGTCGTGGAACTTGCGCATGTGCAACTGACAGGTTGCGGTGCCCTTCTGAGGACCGTGTGCCTGACCGTTGATCATGAGGCCACAAGTGCCACAGATGCCTTCACGACAATCACTATCGAACGTGATCGGCTCGAGGCCATTGTCGATGAGGTTTTCGTTGACGAGGTCGAGCATTTCAAGGAAAGACATTTCGTCTTTCACATCGGTTGCTTCGTAGGTCTCGAAATGGCCGGAATCGGTAGGACCGCTCTGGCGCCAGACCTTGAGTGTGAGATTCACAATGGCTCCTGGTTACTTGTAGCTGCGCTCGACGGGCTTCACGGTTTCAAACACAAGAGGCTCTTTGTGAAGAGTCGAGGCTTGGCCGGATCCTTCCCATTCCCATGCGCCGACAAACGAGAAGTTCTCGTCGTCACGCTTGGCTTCGCCTTCTTCGGTCTGATGTTCAACCCGGAAGTGACCACCACAGGACTCTTCACGCATGAGTGCGTCACGGCACATCAATTCGCCGAGTTCGAAGAAGTCAGCAACGCGGCCGACCTTTTCAAGCGACTGGTTGACGCCATCGGGATCGCCGAGAACACGAACGTTCTTTTCGAACTCTTCGCGCAATGCGGGGATCTCGGAGAGTGCCTTCTCGAGACCGTTCTTATCGCGGGCCATGCCGCAGTAATCCCAAACGATCTTGCCGAGTTCACGGTGGTAGTACTCCGGCGACTTGGTGCCACCTACGTTGATCCAACGACGCATGTCGTCTTGAACGGTCGCCACTGAAGTGGCGAACGCCGGATCGTCGGTGCCGACAGGCGTCTTGCCGAGCAAGCCCGAGAGATAATCGCCGATCGTGTTCGGAGCAACGAAGTAGCCGTCGGCCAGACCCTGCATAAGGGCAGAAGCGCCGAGACGGTTTGCGCCGTGATCCGAGAAGTTGGCTTCGCCGAGTGCGTACAGGCCTGGGATGTTGGTCATGAGGTTGTAGTCAACCCACAGACCACCCATTGTGTAGTGAGAGGCCGGGTAGATACGCATCGGCATCTTCATCGGGTTCTCGTCGGTGATGCGCTCGTACATGTCGAACAAGTTGCCGTAACGCTCGAACACGACGTTCTCGCCAAGACGGCCAATTGATTCGGCGAAGTCGAGATA
>CAIPQK010000195.1 GCA_903867185.1 uncultured Candidatus Nemicrothrix sp.
CCAAGGAGTCATAGATCGGCACGGCCGTCATGCAGTGGCCGCATATTTTGGTAATCCAAGTGTCCATTCACTCGGCACCGTCATTTACAACCGCGTACTCATTCAGGCAATGGCCAGTCCGCAGATGTATTCCGCGTCAACCGTCGATCAAATGCCCAAACACGTTTCCAGTGGTTTGATGTTTGGGAATCCGATCCTGATTGCGGTGCCCGACATCGACCGCACCGATCATCTCCTCATCCTTGGGGCCAACCCGTACGAATCGAACGGTTCGCTGGCCACTGCGCCCGATTGGCCTGGCCGCATGAAGGCCATACGCGAACGCGGCGGAAAGATCGTGGTCGTCGATCCTCGTCACACGAAGACCGCCGCCAACGCCGACGAATGGCACTCGATTCGTCCCGGCGGAGACGCACTGTTGTTATGTGCGATGTTGCACGTGTTGTTTGCCGAGGATCTCATCGATGCTGGCCGAGCACCAGGCATGACCACTGGCCTTCGCGAGATCGCCGACGCCGTTGAGCCGTTCGCTCCGAGTGCAGTTGCCGAACGCATTGGAATCGATGCCGACACCATTGCCCGCATGGCCCGCGAACTCGCCGCCGCACCGACTGCCGTTGTCTACGGACGCATCGGCACCCAAACCGTTGGCTTCGGAACTCTTGCCGCATGGGCCGTCGACGCCCTCAACCTCGTCACCGGAAATCTTGACTCTCCTGGTGGCGCGATGTTCCCGCTCACGCCACATGAAAGCGGTCGAGGAAAAGGCCGGGGGCGCGGATTTCGAATCGGACGACGCCACAGCCGTGTGCGCAACTACCCCGAAGTGCGCAGCGAGTACCCAGTTGCCGGCTTGGCCGAGGAAATCACGACCCCCGGCGATGGCCAGATCCGCGCCATGGTTACCGTGGGCGGAAACCCCGTTCTCTCCACCCCGCATTCGGCAGCACTCGATGCGGCCATGCGGGAATTGGAGTTCATGGTCAGCGTCGACCCGTACCTGAACGAAACCACCCGCCACGCGAATGTGATCCTTCCCCCGCCCACTGCACTTGAGCGCAGCGAATATCAAATGGCATTTATCGGGTTGGCCGTTCGTAACTTCGCTCAATGGGCCCCGCCCATGTTCGACACCGATTGTTTGCAAGAACACGAGATCCTCGGTCGACTCTCGCTCATCTTCACCGGCCCCGATGCCGGCAATGACCCCGCGGTCATCGACGCGATGTTGCTCGACGGCGCGCTGCAGTCAGCGATTGATTCCACCGACTCCCCTCTTGCCGATCGTTCTGTCGAAGAGTTGCGCGCCATCGTGAAAGCCAATCCATCGCGCACCTCAATCGATCACATTCTCGATGTCATGATCCGAACTGGGTCAAGCGGCGACTGGTTCGGTGCGGTCCCCGATGGGCTTTCGCTCGATGTGTTCGAACAGAACCCGCACGGAATCGACCTCGGAGCGCTGCAACCCCGGCTGCCTGAAGCGCTGCGCACCGAATCAGGAACCGTTGAACTTGCGCCGCAGATCATTGTTGATGACTTAGCTCGCCTCGCTACAACGCTCGACACACCAATCGACACAGACGGACTGGTACTCATAAGCCGACGCCATTTGCAGTCCAATAACTCGTGGATGCATAACGTTGAGGCGCTCGTGAAAGGCAAGGTTCGTTGCACCCTGCTTATTCATCCAAATGATGCCGCACGGCTTTCCCTTGTCGATGGTTCCGACGCAGTTATTGCCTCTCGAGTTGGTTCGGTCACTGCGCCTATCGAGGTCACCGACGAAGTTCCCGTTGGCGTCGTAAGCCTTCCTCACGGGTGGGGCCACGATATGGCCGGCACGGTTTCGCAGGTCGCATCGAGACGACCAGGCGTGAACTCGAATCTGCTTACCGATCCGGAACTTCTCGATCCGTTATCGGGCAATGCAGTCCTGAATGGCATTCCCGTCACTGTCGTTCCGGCGTAGCCACAGCTCTGAACATCAGGTCAGTTCGGTTTCGACCGGCAGCGAGTGAACCGCCTGCGCTTCTGCTTCCGCCTCAGCGCGAATCACACGGGTCAACATCAGGAACACGATTCCCCACAAGAGACTCGCAATCGCAATGATGGCGATCGTTGCCGATGGGCCGATAACACCGCTCATAAGTCCCGAGAACACCAGCGACAGGCTCATCGCCAACGTCACGAGTGCAGCATCTGCAGCAAAGATCCGACCTCGAAGTTCATCGGGTGTGAGCAATTGCAGGCCATAAATCGTGAGCGCCCACTGCGCGCCGCCACCGAGGTGGGCCAGCATCACGCCAATCGCCGCGAGCACTAACCACGGTGCAATCGCGACGCCGAGGTACATCGTTCCGTATCCGATCGCCGCGAATCCACACGCCAGCAGCACTCCATGAATACCGCGAGCGACAAGGCGCGTAATAAGTAGTGGCCCTAGGACGACGCCGACCCCTCGACCAGCGAGCAAAAGCCCGATGGCTCCGTCGCTGCCGTGAAATTTCACTGTTGCCAGCACGGCCAACATGCCCACAACCCCAGCGCCGAAACCGAACCCAATATGCGATCCGATCAACGCCATGATCGCTGGGTGACGACGAGCGTGTGAGAGAGCCTCACGAGTGTCACGAATCGGATGCATCCGCTCGGTGTAGACCCGGGCTGTTCCCGAAGCTTGAAGTGATTCGCGAATACTCAGAATGAGAAGTGCCGCAATAATAAAACTCGCCGAATCGGCGATGAATGCCGCATTGCGACCAAACGCGACCGTAAACAGTGCACCGAGCGCTGCACCTACCGCGAGCATTGCTCCCCAGGTCGCGGCCATCATCGACGTCGCCGTCGCGAGGTCTTTTTCTTCCACGATGTTCGGGACGCCAGCCTGCGCCGCAGGACCAAAGAACGAACCCAATGCTGCGACTCCACCTTGGGCAACAAACACGATCCATGGAGCACCGTGACCAGCAAGGAGGAACGTCAGCGCAACAATTGCCTGAGCGAACGATGAAACGATCAAAATCTTGCGACGATCAAACCGGTCGGCCACAGGACCAGCAATCGGTCCCATGACGAATGTGGGAAGGGTTTGGGCAACCCAAAATGCGGATGCAAGAAAATCTGATCCGGTGAATTCAAGAAGGAGCCCGATAGCTGCGACCGCGGCAAACCAGTCACCGCCGTAGCTAATGACCTGTGCGGTAAAAAGTTTTCGGAACGCAGAGTTACGGCGAAGCAGCGACCACATCAGTGGTTAGGCCGGATTCCAACCATCGACCATGCCAGTGAGCCCGGTGGGCTCGTGAGGGCCAAACGACAGCTGCTCGAGCACGCCGACACCCACTCGATCCCCCATACGAACCTTGCAAAGGGTCTGGATATGGATGCACGAAGGATCCTGCGGGTTGAACTCACCCAACGGAATCGATTCGCTACCAACTTCAAGGGTTCCGTGCAACGAACCATGGGACCAGTGAGGATGGCTGTAGCCGATACCGCGCATACGGAATGTGTAGAGGGGTTCGAATTCAATGCGATCGACGGTGCCATCGGCATGGCTCACTTCGATGGCCGCCGATTCCATCTCGCGACGGCCCTTTTGCCATTGAAGTTCGTAACGAATGTTGCCGACCTCTTCAGGTTCAACAATGTCAGCACCCCAAGTGGGCGCATCAGGAGAATCGAGCACAGGAACAACAAGTGCCGATTCCATCCAGCGAGTGCCGTCGGCGCGTTCGAACATGGCGAGATGAGTACACATGTCGTCGAAGTGCAACGGCGCCCACAACCAGAAAATCTGCATTTCACCAGGCGTGAAGTTTGTTGGCGTTTGCACGCCAACGCCACGAACGCCCCACGAACGATCGCGAACACCGAAGGTTGATTCGGCCTTCACGTCAATGATCTGGCCCTTGACGTTGATCGTGCCTTCCCAAGTTCCCCACTGCGTCAGACGGGTGTAGTCCATGATCTTGACGTTGTTGCGAACAATGGTTTGCTTCGGCTCTTCAATCACCGCGGTGCGCGCACGAAACAACAAGTCACACGATATGTTTTCGTCATTGGGGGCGACGGTGAACCGAATTTCCTTCAACGGCTCGGGCACTGAAATGGAGATCGGACCAATTGTCGTTTCACGACCAAGCGGCATTGCCCCAGAGGCGAAGATCGAATGCTCGACTCCATCGACCACCACACTGAACGCGGCGTCAATCACGCCACGATTTGGGTAGTGCCCCATGGCACCGCCAATGAAAAAAGCGCCGTCTCGGTCGCAGCCGTTAAAGAAGTAACGGTCGTAGTGATTCGGATCGGCGCTGACGGTCTGGACGATCGGATCTCCGGTCTGATGGATCGGGAAATCGTCGAATGGCGTGATCATGGTGCTTCCCCCTGTACTGCGTGCGACTGAATTGGCCTGAAGCGACAACGGCCGCCTGAAGGCGGCCGAAGTGCTTGAGAGTGGACCCGACTGGACTCGAACCAGCGACCCCTTCCGTGTCGAGGAAGTGCTCTAGCCAACTGAGCTACGGGTCCTTACAAGGCCCCGAACCCTAGCAGCCCCCTTCGCCCTTTCTCTCAAGCCGGCCCGGCAATACCATTGCCAACCCATGTCTCGCCAGCGACGTTCGAACCGAACCCGCGCTGTGATTGCTGCTTTCGCTGGCATCACGACGCTGATCGTTGGCGCGTTCCTCGTCACTGCCTGCGGCCGCACCGGGATCGAAGGTGCCGAAGCCACAGAACCCTCCGGCCAGAACACATCAACCACCGTGGCCGAGACATCAGCTCTTCCGCCCACCACCGCTCCAACGCCAACGACAGTGCCTCCCACAACAACCACTGCGGCTTGGCCCAAAGGACCCGTCCTCACGCTTCCCGCGGCCGGTGCTGTGCCCGTCATCTCCACGATTGCCACGGCTGACCCCGTGGTTTTCCTCACCATCGACGACGGAATCTCGCGCGACCCACGCGTGCCAGAACTGCTCGCACAGTTCAAGGTGCCCGCCACACTTTTTCTGAACCAAGGTCCATTTCTCGCTGATCCCGACTATTTCTTTCGCGCCGTCGCCTCAGGCGGCTCAATCAACTCCCACACCATCTCGCATACGAAACTCACAAAACTCAATGCTGCGGCGCAACGCCACGAAATTTGCGGCATGAGAGACACTCTTGGTCAACACATGTTCGTTCCCGGCCACTTGTTCCGAGCGCCTTACGGCGTAAGCAATGGCGCAACTCAAACCGCTGCTGGTAGTTGCGGCATCAATGCGGTTTTGTTTTGGCATGCCGCCTTGAGCGATGGTCGCATCCAGTATCAACAGGGCAATCAACTTCAGCCCGGCGACATTGTTCTCGCTCATTTCACTGCCGACCTCTACGACAACATTCGAGCTCTGTTGTGGCAGTGCGCCATACAAGGCCTCACGATTGCTCCGATCGAGGACTATTTACCCCTTCCCGTAGACGGCTAGAGTGAGGCCCCCATGGCGGCGTGGCCGAGTGGCTTAGGCAGGGCCCTGCAAAGGCCCGTACCCCAGTTCGACTCTGGGCGCCGCCTCCAAGGTTGAAGGCCCGGTCTAGTGACCGGGCCTTCTTATTGCTCGCCGACTATCCAGTTACCAGACGCGGAGAACGAGATACGCTAAAGATCTCTTCGCGGGAGGGTGCTTGCGTGGATTTTTCCTCACACCCGTGGAGAGCAAATGACCACGTTCGCATCCATCTCAACTGAAGCCAATCGCGCAGCGCGCAGATCTCATGCCCATCGTGTTCGCAGCGCGGGTGCCGGCGCACTTCTCGTGACGGGCAGCGCAGCAGCTCTGCTCACCGCGCTCGCCGGATCCGCCGGAGCGTCGGCCACGATCACCGTTGACTCAAACGGTGACGGCATCGCTGTTGCCGGCAACTGCAGCGACGTCACTCTCGGCAACTGCACATTGCGCGACGCGGCCGCACTTGCCGTCGATGGCGACACCATCACCTTCGCACCGTCGATCGCCAACATCACCCTCACAGAGGGAACGATCACCACTGATGCAGTGAACATCACTGGCCCAGGCGCTACAGCGCTCACCATCACCACCACCGCAGCACCCGGTGCGTACAACCTCTTCTTGATCGACGGAACCGGCGATGCAGTCATCAGCGGCCTCACCATCACCAAGAACCGGGTCAAAACCCAAAACTCCGGAACGTTCACCCTCGAGGGAGTGACGATCTCCGGTTCAACCGCCGACAAGGGCGGTGCCCTCTACGGAGTTAGCGGCGGTGAACTCAAAATCATCGATTCCACCTTCGAGAACAACACCGCTAGCAGCGATGGCGGTGCCATCAACATCCACAACGGCCAAGACGCGACGATCAGTGATTCGACATTCACGAACAACCACTCTGATTCTTTCGGTGGGGCCATCTACACCAGCCGCTCAAACAATGTCACGATCACCAATTCCATGATCACTGGCAATACCGCGTCAGGGCGTGGAGGCGCCTTGTCCCTGTCTCCTTCGTACGATGGGGCTGTCGTCACAATCACCGACACCACAATTGATTCCAATGAAGCCGAATTTGGCGGCGGACTCAATCTCAATTGCCCATACGCCATCACCGTCAACATCAACAACACCACCGTGTCGAGCAACACTGCGGTGAGCGGTGCCGGTTTGAATTTCGATTCCGAAAGAATAACGGCGACGATCAACAACTCGACGATCACTGCAAACGCTGGAGAAGCCGCCGGCGGTATCTATAGCAACTCCTTGTCCTCGCTCACCATCAACCAATCCACCATCAGCGCAAACAGCGCCGCAGGCACTGACCTTGGTTTTGGCGGCGGTGGCATCTCTGTTGGTAGCACCGCAGCCGTGGTGACGCTGTCGGGAACCATCGTCTCGGGCAACACTTCGGCTGTCGCCGGCGCTGCTGATTTCGGGCTCTACTCAGGCACGCTCAGCGACACCGGTTCGTTCACCGCCACCAACTCACTCATCGGTGAAGTCGACCCTCGCATCACCGCCAACGGCACAAACAATGTGACATCCACGAACCCGATGCTCGGCGCACTCGCCGACAACGGTGGACCCACGAAGACCATGGCGCTGCTCACAGGGTCACCAGCAATTAACGCAGGCCCCAACCCCGTGG
>CAIPQK010000196.1 GCA_903867185.1 uncultured Candidatus Nemicrothrix sp.
CAAACGAGAAATGGCGACAACACTAGGGGCAACTCACACCTATTCGACCATCGCCGAAGCCACCGATTTCGTTCGTTCAATTAGTGATGGACAGGGCGCCGAGTCAGCAATCCTCTGCATGGGTCAGCCAACAAATACCGATGTCGCCAATGCATTCGATGCGATCGCAAAAGGCGGGACCGTTGTGGTCACCGGCATGGCCGCCAATTCCGAACCAGCCGCAATCCCAATTCACTTATTGGCTCTTGGCGGAATGCAGAAAACCATTCGAGGCGCGCTGTTCGGAATGTGCAGTCCGCCGGTAGACATTCTCCGTCAGATCGATCTCTATCGCGCCGGCAAACTGAAACTCGACGAGATGATCACGCGGCGTTATCAACTCAACGACATCAATTCCGCTGTCGATGACCTTGCCGAAGGGCGCAACATCAGAGGCGTCGTCACCCTGTAAGGAATCGGTAGCCCTCCGGTGTTTCAGGGGACACGAACCACGACACGGCCGAGCGTGCGACGCTCCGCAAGGTCATTGCAAGCTTCGGGCACATCCAGCCAGTCGACAACGCGTTCAACGGTGGGTCGATACTGACCCTCCGCAATCAATTTCTCCAGAGCTTCTTGCGTTTCGACATTGATCCGACGCATCTCTTCGCGTGGATAGCTCCCCAATGTGGCCCCGATCAGCGTGTGGTTGTACATGTAGAAGTGGGGGTCGTGGGCAATGAGCCCACCGGCATGGCCACACAAAACACGACGGCCGTTGGGTCGCAAGAGCGACTGTGCCGCCAAGCCCATCTCGCCTTGCACTGGGTCAATGACCACGTCGACTGCAGCGCCACCGGTCAATTCTCGTACCGAGTCGACAAACGAATTGGCGGAATGGTCAACCGCGTCAGCGCCGAGCGATTCGCAGAATGCAACTTTGTCAGCACTTCCCACGACGGCGATTACGCGCGCACCTTGAGCAACGCAGAGCTGAACAATCGCTGAACCCAACCCACCAGCTGCGCCGGTGACCACAACTGTCTCGCCAGATCGCACCTCTCCACGCCGAATCGCTGCGTGATACGCCGTGTGCGCGGGGATGAGAAAACCGGCAGCCTGTTCATCGGTCATTCCCGATGGGATTTCAAAAATCATTGAGATGCCAACGGTTACCGATGCGAGCGAACCCCACGGCTGAATCGCGACTGCAGCCACGCGCTTACCCATCATGTGTTGCCACGCTGGCGCAGCACCGATGACTTCGCCGACGCCTTCTTGGCCGGTGATGTACGGACGCGTAATCGGAACGGGATAGTCGCCGCGCGCCATTGTCACGTCGGGCAAGGCAAGCGCAGCATGGCTCATGCGCAGAACTACCCAATCAGTGAATGGTTCAAGCCCAGGACCCGTTGGTATCCACCCCGGCAATCCCATACTCATGCCCGTGAAATCTTCAACCCGAGGTTCGTCGATTTCGTCGAGGCGCAGCACCTCGAGTGGTTCGCCAGTTCCATGTACGCGCCAAGCCTGCATGATCCCCCTTTGTCGCTCACGTCAGTCAACCACGCAAACGGTCCTATGGGCCCTCTGCGCGACAATCGGCTAGACAGCCCGCCATCTGGCTACAAGGCCTAAGTTTATGAGAAGTAGGCAAAAACAAGTGGGGCAAAGAGGGGGAATCGTGCTTGATCATCGGATCATCGGTGCAACTGTGGTGGACGGTACGGGCGCGCCGGCGGTTGCTGCCGACATTGGTATTCGTGATGGCCGCATTGTGGCGATCGTCGAACCTGGCACGTTGCATGAGGAAGCGCGCGAGACCTTCGATGCCACTGGCCTTGTCGTGAGCCCCGGCTTTGTCGACATGCACACGCATTACGACGCGCAACTTTTCTGGGATCCGTTCGCCGCTCCGTCGAACGTTCACGGCGTTACGTCAGTTATCGGTGGTAACTGCAGTTTCAGTATCGCCCCGGTTCACCCGCAAGATGCCGACTACATCCGACGGATGCTGGCAAAGGTCGAGGGCATGCCGCTCAATGCACTCGAACAAGGAGTGCCGTGGTCTTGGTCGACCTTTGGCGAGTACCTCGATGCGCTTGAAGGAACGATCGCAGTCAACGCCGGGTTCATGGTCGGCCACAGTGCGCTACGCCGTTACGTGCTCGGAGCGGAAGCGAATTTCCGAGCAGCGACCCAGAGTGAACTCGATGACATGCGCCGCGCGCTTGGCGCTTCGATCGAAGCTGGCGCACTTGGTCTGTCGATGGACTGTTCAAGCTCTCATAGCGACGGCAATGGCGACCCGGTGCCAGCGAAGGGCGCAGACCGCGAAGAAATCCTTTCGTTATGTGAAGAGACTGGTCAATGGCCCGGCACCACGCTCGAAGGAATCTTTGAAGGAGCAAGCGACGGGTTCGACGAATCAGAACTCGAACTCTTGCCAGCAATGTCAGTGCGGGCCAACCGACCGCTCAACTGGAACCTGCTTGTTGTCGATACGCGCGACCCCGGTCGCGTCGATCGCCATCTTGCAGTGTCGAAGCGCGCACGCGAACTCGGCGGTCGCGTCGTAGCGCTCACTATGCCGGTAATCGTTCCGATGAATATGAGTTTTGGAAATTACTGCGCTCTCAATTTGATGCCCGGATGGGGGCCGATCCTCAATGCACCGGTTGCGGAACGCATCGAAATGCTGCGCGACGAAGCAACACGCCGAATGATGGTTGCCCGAGCCGATAGTGAGGAAGCCGGCATGTTCCGCCGCCTCGCCGGATTCGCCGACTACATCATTGGCGACACGTTCAGCGTTGCCAATGAGGGACTCGCCGGCCGCAAAGTGCGCGACATCGCTGCTGAACGCGGTGACGCCGAACCCTTCGACACGCTCATCGACATCGTGATTGCCGACGATCTCCGCACGGTCCTGTGGCCAAGCGCTCCCGACGATGACGATGCTCACTGGAACATGCGACGCGAACTTTGGGATGACCCCGACGTCATCCTCGGCGGCAGCGACGCTGGTGCGCACCTCGACCGCATGTGCGGAGGCTCCTACCCCACTCGCCTGCTTGCCGATTCACTTCGGGGGCGGAAGTTGTTGAGCCTCGAGCGCGCCGTGCAAGCGCTCACCGACGTGCCCGCACGTCATCTCGGGCTACGCGACCGCGGCCAGGTACAAGAGGGATGGATTGCCGATCTCGTGGTGTTCGACCCCGCAACCATCGATACCGCCACACCGACAATTGCGCATGATCTCCCCGGCGGCTCGCCGCGTATGCACGCTGATTCGGTTGGCATCGTGCGTGTGTTTGTCGGAGGCGTTGTCACTGTGGCTGATGGAGCGCCCACCGGAACGCGGCCTGGCACCGTGCTCCGTTCCGGTCGCGACACCGACACCGTCACCGTTCACTGACAGAACTCGTTTCAGCAAAAAGTGAAACGGCCCGACGGAGCCGCATTGATCTCGAACAGTGCCCCGGGTTCAGCCAACCAACGCAGGAGCGGTGGTTTCGGATGGAACAGAAGTCGTTGTAGTCGTTGACGGAGGCGCAGAGCTGGTCAGTGACAACAACGAGAAGGGGATGGCACCGAAGCGCCATCCCCTTTCAGATCCGTTCAGTTACTGCTGATCGCTAGATGAATCGTCGCCGCTTGGCCACAAGAGCCAGACCGCCGCCGGCCAACACGAACAATGCACCCAGCGCCATCATGGGCGTTGAGTCTGCGCCCGTAGTCGGCAGGTCACTTGACGAATCGGCAGCGTCAAGCGAAACGTCCTGACGGAAACCGACACCGGTTTCTGGATCGATCAACACAAGCGAATGCTCACCGGCATCAAGACCATCGGGGATCACACCTTCCACGGTGACCACACCATTCTCATCGGCGACGCCCGAGCCAAGGTAGATCGGGTCCGATGCCACATAGAGATTGACGGATTTACGCGGACCAAATCCACCACCCGACAACCGCACCCGCTGACCACGCGCAATCTTTTTCACATTTGGGGCGAGGACAGCAACGGGAAGCTGCCGGACCTGTGCCTCGGAGACCACGACCGTTGTGGAGGTAGTCGGAGCAACAGTTGTTGTCGTTGTTGACGGACGCACAGTGCTCGAAGTCGTCGACCCAGGAGCTGACGTCGTCGTCGTTGTCGGGATCACCGTACTCGTGGTCGTTGAAACCGGAGCTGTGGTCGACGTTGTTGACCCTGGCACAGTGCTTGTGGTCGTCGACACCGGAGCTGTTGTCGTCGTTGTCGGAGCCTCAGTTGTCGTCGTTGTCGGAGCCTCAGTTGTCGTCGTTGTCGGAGCCTCAGTTGTCGTCGTTGTCGGAGGCTCGGTTGTCGTCGTTGTTGTTGTTGGAGGCACGTAGAGGGTCAACGACACAATCATGGTCTCGAACGCGCTATTTCCGTTTTTCGAATAACCGACTCCAACACAATCATCCGCACTCACACATGACAACGACAGCAGCTGATCATCGACGGTGCCGGCATTGGGGCTCGAAACGACCGACCACGCGTTGCCATCCCGCACCATCACAGACGTCCGATTGTGGTTGGTACCAGCGTTCTCAACACCGACTGCGACACACTCTGACGTGCTCTGACACGACACAGATGTGAGGGCGATTCTGAATTCGTTGCTGGCGTTATAGG
>CAIPQK010000197.1 GCA_903867185.1 uncultured Candidatus Nemicrothrix sp.
CCGAGTCTTCATAGGACGCCAATCGCTCCGCGACTTGTTCTTCGTTTCCGATGATGGCGACTTCAGACGGCGATCCGCTTTCGCCCAGTTCAAGCATTCGCGCGTAGTTCGGGATATGTTGGTACATGCCGAACTTTTGCTCGGCGAGTTCTTTCCCCTTGGTGATGTCTTCGCAGACCGTTACGGGAAGTCCAGCGATGACGCGGGGAGTGGGTCGGCCGACAGCTTCTGCGGCTGCAGAAAGTCGGGGAAGAACATGAGTGGAGTGTGTGTGTTCATCGCACATCCAGGTGATGGTTCCGGCAGCGCGTTCTCCAGCGAGTTTCAACATAAGTGGTGCAAGCGCCGCAAGGAACACCGGCACCGGTGTTGCACCCGGAACATCGAGCAATGACTGAACGGTGTAACGGTTGCCGGCAAATGAAACCGTTCCGCCCATTCCTCCTGGCCCGCCGCTTGTTTCATTTGCTTCGACCTGAGCGGCAGAGCACGCATCGAGAACACTGACGTAGTCGCGAACATGTTCGATAACGGCGTCGTAGTTTTCTCCGTACCAGTTCTCGGCAACATTGCGATGCGAGGGGCCAATACCAAAGGCCAAGCGACCACCACAGGCGGCCTGCGTTGTCAGTGCATGTTGAGCCATCCCGTAGGGGTGGTGTGACCAAGTCGGAACAACGGCAGTGCCCAGCTCGATGCGAGAGGTTTCGCGGCCGACAATTGCGAGTGCTGTGAGTGCGTCGAGACTCCACGGAATATGCGGAACCCACCCGGTGTCGATGCCGTTTGCTTCTGCCCAAGTTGCCGTTTCGACAAGATCTTCGATTGAGGAACCGTGAGTGCCTGTTTCGGAAATGAAGAGACCGATACGCATTTCAGAGTCCGTTTATTGCGCGCCACACACGCTCTGGCGTGAGGGGCATATCGATATGTCGAATTCCGAGATGGGAAACAGCATCGACGACGGCGTTCTGCACCGCTGGTGTCGATCCGATGGTTCCCGATTCACCGATACCTTTTGCGCCGAGTGGATTGATTGGAGACGGCGTTTCCATCTCCACTCGTTCGAAAGGCGGAAACTCGGCCGCCGAAGGCATGAGGTAATCGAGAAGCGTGGTGCTCAGTGGGTTGCCGACTTCGTCGTAGCGAACTTCCTCGAACAACGCTTGAGAAATTCCTTGAGCGAGGCCGCCGTGTACTTGGCCATCGACCAAGAGCGGATTGAGAATGACACCGGCGTCGTCGCACGCAATGATTCGTCGGAGTTCAACCTTGCCGGTTTCGGAGTCGATCTCGACCACTGCAATGTGCGTGCCAAATGGGAAGGTTGGTCCGCTTGCGGTGAAGTCAGAGAGCGCGAATAACTGGTTCTCGTCCGCGATTGATGTCGCCCCGATTTCTTCCCAACCAATACTCACCGCTGGTGTCCCGGCAACGTGGAAACGAGCGGTATCGGTGTCGAGCACGATGTCGGCGGGGTCTGCTTCAAGAAGTTCACTCGCGCGATGTCGTGCCATCTCGACAAGTTTCTGTGTGGCGTCGAAAACAGCGCTACCGGCAATTTGCAGCGATCGCGATCCACCCGTGGTTTCGCCGGTGGGAACGAGATCGGTATCGCCGTAGACAACTTCGATCCGATCGAGCGGAATGCCGGTTTGATCGGAAACCAGCATCGACCACGCCGTGACGTGGCCTTGGCCATAAGGATTCGAGCCAGTGACAACGCGCGCCGATCCATCGGCCAGCACTTCGACTGAGCCGTATTCGCTGCCAACGCCAGCACCGGTGATCTCGACGTAGGTTGCGATTCCAATACCCAGAAGACGAGGATCGCCGTCCGTTCGGCGCCGAGCTTGTTCAGCAAGCAGGTCTTCATAACCGGCGGCGGCAAGGGCCCGGTCGAGAGAGCCTTCGTAGTTGCCGCTGTCGTAGGTCGTGCCTGTCGGAGTGGTGAACGGAAACGCCTCGGAACGAACGAAGTTGCGACGACGTACGTCGGCGGGGTCGAGACCCGCTTCATCCGCGAACAGGTCAACGGCGCGTTCAAGTGCGGCTGATGCTTCGGGTCGGCCGGCACCTCGGTAGGCACCGGTTGGCGTCGTGTTGGTGGCTACCGAATGGGATGACACCTGCACTGCAGGAATGTCGTAAACGCCACTGGCCATGATGCGGGTGGCATACGGAAGGATCGCTCCCATGTTTGGGTAGCCACCAGCGTCTTGAATGATTTCAATGCGATACGCGAGAAGATCGCCATCTTTCGTTCCGCCGAGTGTGACGGTTTGAATTTGTCCGCGTCCATGACCCATGCCGGTCATGTTTTCGGAACGAGTTTCGGTCCATCGCACGGGTCGGCCAGTGCGACGCGACAGTTCACCAAGGACGACAGCTTCGGGCGCAGCGTGAGCCTTTGCACCGAATCCGCCGCCAACATCGGGACAGATGACTCGCATCTGATCCTGCTCAAGTCCGTAAATTTCCGCGATGGTGTTTCGAATGGGATGAGTTCCCTGACAACCGATTTCAAGTACCAATCGTCCGTCTTCCCACCAGGCAATCGCACTGCGATTTTCGATCGGTGCAGGAGCGAGTCGCTGATTCACCGTTGTTTGCGTGACGACGACATCGCAATCATCAAAGGAAATCGGATCACCGTGATGCGCTGCATGCATAGCGATGTTTGTTCCGACATGTGGGAACAATTGAATTGAATCTTCGGAAAGCGCGTCGCGGGGATCGATAATTGCTGGAAGTGATTCGATTTCGACAATCACGAGTTCAGCAGCGTCGACAGCGGCGGCTCGCGTTTCAGCAACCACGGCGACAATCGGATCGCCGACGTAACGGACAC
>CAIPQK010000198.1 GCA_903867185.1 uncultured Candidatus Nemicrothrix sp.
CGTGACCTTGGTTGGCGAGTCGATGTTGTCGATGCCTACAGAACAATCCCCGTTGAACCCACCGATGAAGAACGAGCGCGCATTACCGAAGCCGACATCGTCACGTTCACGTCGTCGTCGACTGTGGAAAATTGGATCGCCGCCTTTGGCAGCGACACGTTGCCGAAATTGGTGGCTTGCATTGGTCCCATCACCGCCGACACCGCGCACCGTGCTGGGCTTCGAGTCGATGTCATTGCCGAGGTACACACGATCGACGGACTCGTTGATGCCCTCGTTGAACGGGCTGCTCACCCCGGATCCCCAAAGTCGACAGTGCGCCCACGCGCCAGTCGTGCTCCTCGATTCGGCCGCAAACAGCGGCGTGCCTAGGCTCTGCGTCGATGAGTTTCCCGCAACGTCGACTTCGACGGCTTCGTCGCACTCCGGCTCTTCGCCGGTTAGTGGCCGAGACACGTCTCTCTCCCGATGATTTCATCGCGCCATTATTCGTGCGGGAAGGAATCACCGAGCCGCAACCGATTGCGTCGATTCCTGGTGTTGTTCAACACACACTCGGGTCGCTTCGCGCTGAAGTCGCAGACCTTGTTGGTTTGGGTGTGCCAGGAGTAATTCTCTTTGGCGTCCCCGAGCACAAGGACGAGGTTGGTTCCGGTGCATGGGATCCAAATGGAATTGTTCAGATCGCATTGCGAGAATTACGCGACACATTCGGCGATCGCGTCGTACTTATCACCGACCTCTGTCTTGATGAGTACACCTCGCATGGCCACTGTGGTGTCCTCGATGGACGCGGAAGTGTCGACAACGATGCCACCCTCGATCTCTACGCGAAGGTGGCTCTTGCTCAAGCCGCTGCCGGAGCCGACATGGTTGCTCCTTCAGGAATGATGGATGGGGCTGTTGCCGCACTACGCAACGCACTCGACGGCGGAAATTTCCTTGAAACAGCGATCATGGGTTACTCAGCGAAGTATGCGTCCGCTCTTTACGGTCCATTCCGCGATGCAGTCGATGTCACAATCGAAGGTGGCGGCGATCGCAAGGGGTATCAACAAGATCCTGCTAACGCTCGTGAATCACTTGAAGAGATTCGCCAAGATCTACTTGAAGGCGCCGACATCGTGATGGTGAAGCCAGCGATGTCCTATCTCGACATCATCTCGAGGGCTCGTCAAGAAGTCGATGTTCCCATCGCGGCGTACCACGTGTCGGGCGAATACGCGATGGTGAAAGCTGCAGCGGAACGCGGATGGATCGATGGCGATGCAGTTGCAATCGAACATCTCACGTCTATCCGGCGAGCCGGTGCTGACATGATCCTCACCTATTTCGCGCGCGAAGTCGCCGAACTTCTTAACGATTGAGATCATGAAACAAACAAACGAATCGCTGTTCGAACGTGGCCAACGCGTCATCCCCGGCGGCGTGAATTCACCAGTGCGGGCATTTCGGTCTGTGGGTGGAACTCCGTACTTTGTTGCCAGCGGAAGCGGCGCACGGGTAACTGACGTTGAAGGAACGACGTTCCTTGATCTCGTTCAGAGTTACGGGGCGATCATCGCTGGTCATGCTCACCCGAAGATCATCGAAGCGATTCAGAAAGCAGCAACCGACGGAACGTCGTTCGGTGCGCCAACCCCTCGTGAAGTCGAATTAGCTGAAGCAATTAATGAACGCGTTCCGTCATGTGAAAAGTTGCGCATGGTCAATAGCGGCACGGAAGCAACGATGAGTGCGATTCGCGTAGCCCGCGGTGCGACAGGACGCCCAAAGATTCTCAAGTTCGCTGGCAACTATCACGGACACAGCGATGGGCTCCTTGTTTCTGGTGGAACCGCAATGGCATCGCTTGGAATTCCTGCCTCGGCTGGTGTTACCGACAATGCGATTGCTGACACCGTTGTCGCCCCGTACAACGTCGTCCCTACGCTCGACGACACCTTCGCTGCAGTCATTGTCGAACCGTGCGCAGCGAACATGGGACTCGTGCCGCCGGCACCTGGTTTTCTCGAAGGGTTGCGCGCCGAATGTGATCGTGTTGGCGCGTTGCTCATCTTTGATGAGGTGATCACAGGTTTCCGCGTAGCCCGGGGTGGAGCGCAACAACTTTTGGGCGTTACCCCAGATCTCACTGCATTCGGAAAGATCATCGGCGGTGGACTGCCCGTCGGTGCATTCGGTGGACGCGCAGACGTGATGGACAACCTTGCTCCGTTAGGTCCCGTCTACCAAGCGGGAACGTTGTCGGGAAACCCACTGGCAACTGCAGCAGGTCTTGCCGCGCTTTCGCTGCTGGATGACGACGCGTATGCATTGATCGAATCGCGCGCCGATTGTCTCGCCGGTTCGCTTGCGAACGCCTTCGCCGCTGCCGGAATCACTGTTTGCGTTCCACGCTTTGCATCGCTTGTCGGATTGTTCTTCGGCGCTACCGCGCCAACCGATTATGTGAGTGCATGTACAACCGATGAAGCGTTGTACGCGGCGTTCTTCCATGAACTTCTTGATCGGGGCGTCGCGATTGCGCCAGGTGCATACGAAGTCATGTTCCCGGGCCTTGCGCACGACGACGAAGTACTCACCGCAATTAGTGATGCTGCGCATGCGGCTGCAGCTGCGGTTGCATCGCGCTGATTGCAAAGCTCGGAACGCGAAAGGACCCCGCTGAAGCGGGGTCCTTTCCAAAACTGATTGATTGAAATGATTACGACTTGCTACCGGTTGGCGTCGTCCAGTTCGGCTGAATCGTGAGTTTGCCAGCTGCATCAAAGAGTGGCTTGCCGTCAGGTGTGATGATTTCACCGGCAGCATCGAGCATCGGCTTTCCATCGGCGTAGGTGATGTTGCCGGCGGCGTCGGCGGTGGTCTTGCCACCCGAAATCGTTTCCCACTCGTAACGAACAACGGCGAGCAACTGGCTTTGGCTGAGCGTCTTATCGAAGTTCGGCATTGGGTTGCCGTTGTAACTGAGGGTCGTGTGCTGACCACCCTCGCGAGCCGGATCGCCATACGGCGTGCCCGCGGGCCCGGTGCCGTTCGATCCGAGCCACACGAACTGGAGTTGTCCGATCATGTCGGGGAAGGTGGCGACCAGGTTGCCGTCGGTCATCACACGACCAACACCGCCGCCACCACCAGCGCCGTGACAGCCGGCGCAATTGGCGGAGAAGATCGCTTGACCTGTTGCAAGTTGTGACGGCGCACCATTCGACGAAGGCGAAAGGCCGCCTATGTAAATGACGGCCCACAGGGGAAGAAAAGCAAGAACGGGCATTGCCCAGTAGGGGATTTTCTTCCGCTTGAGCGCAGCTTCGACATACGGCGGAACTGGTTCTGGCGCTGCTGCAGGGGCAACGGCGGCAGGCGCAGCGGCCGCAGTGGCTTTCTCGATCGGGGCACTTTCGGCAGCAGGCGCGGCCTCGGCGGCGTCGGGGGTTCCACCGTCGAGCGATGTCCGACGGTCTTTAGAGCGCTTGAGCAGGTGCTCGGGTACTTCGGTCACGGTTCCTCCGAAGCGGACGGGGAGAGTATGGGAGCAGTGATCTTGGCCGATTCGCCGGCGAAGCCGACGGACACCTGCCGTATGCGGTCAAACCTAGACGACGCGGAGAGGGCGGAGCCAAGTATCACGGTCCAATTTTTCGCGGTGACGTGAAATCGTTCTGGCCGGGTGAGCCGACCCCGTCCTCACGCGCAGCCGTTCCCGATTCCGCGTGCCGAACCTCGAGCGTGGCGAGTGACGTTCGTCGCGCCGGCCGGTGAAATGTCACCCCCTTGGAATGTCTCAACCCTCTCGCGGCGGTGCTAGACAAGTGGTGCGCCAAACCGGCATGCCGGGCATGGCACAGTTACGTCCTGACCATTTGTGCAAACGTTCACGAGGGAGGCCAACCCGGGTGGTTGCGTTCATCGCATCGGTAATTGTGACGGTCCTCTTGACCGCACTTGTTATTCCGATGGCCAAGCGACGTCCAGTAGGGACACCGCTCACATGGGGTGAGGCGATGGTTGCCTCTGTGTATGCGTTTTTCCTTATGTTTTGGGCCTATGGGCTCGTCCCGCATCTGTTTCTCACGTGGGCGGGCAACGAACTGGGCTGGCGTCCCGACAAACTTCTCTTTGGTCCCGGGTCGATCCTCAAGCCACAGGTGCTTGGGGGCTGGAGCCCAATCACGATCACCTACCAGACCCTCCGCGATATCGCAGCGGTGTTGATCTACGTCGTCTTGCTCGGCGCACAGATCGCCCTCTGGGTCTGGTGGCAGAACCGGGGCAAGCGAGCCGCTGCAGCCGAATCGGCGCAGGCAACCGCAACCTCTGAATACGGCCGACCCCTGGTCCGGAAGAGCTGACCATGGCCCGCATTGACGCCAATCCTCCGATGCCGGAATTCCGCGACGATTACGTCCTGCGGGAAGTCGACGCGGAATGGCTGTCGAAGGCGGTCAAGCCCAAGCAATTCATCCATATCGATCAGTCCGAGTGCATCACCTGCGAAGGCTGCGTCGATATTTGCCCGTGGAAGTGCATCCACTTGGTTCGCACCTCCTCAATTGACGAGGCCGTGGGTACCGAAATGCCGGGGGACGACCCAGGCGACCATTCGGTCTTCCTCATTGACGACGATGTTTGTACCCGATGCGCACTTTGCGTCGACCGCTGTCCCACAGGTGTCATCATTCTCGGAAAGGTCGGCGCGGCGCCGGCTGATGGTGACTCCCACCAACGCACGGCCACCCATGGTTATGGGTATGGCATGCGCCTCGGTTAGTTCTTACTCTTTTCCTTTATTTTTCTGCCTTTTCTGTACATTCTGAACTCGAACCACCCTCCCGGAATCGGTCATCGATTCCGGCTCACACGGAGTAACTGCCTTGGCCAAGACCATGGAGCGCCCCAACGGGAAGAAGACCCCGGCACAGCGCGTCAGTGAAGTCGTCGACAAGACGCAGGGCTCACAAGCCTGGAATTCAATCTTCCGACCAGGCTCGGTGTTCCGAAAGGGCTATACCGATAGCCCTCGTAACCGTTCGTACGTGATCATGAACAGCGTGCTGTACCACCTTCACCCGGTGAAGGTGAAGCGACACGCTGTCAAGGTCAGCTACACCCTGTGCCTCGGCGGTCTGAGCTTTTTCCTCTTTATCCTGCTGACCATCACGGGTATTTTCCTGATGTTCTTCTACCGCCCCACCGCGGCGCAGGCCTGGAACGACATCTACACACTGCAAACCTCAGTGGCCTTTGGTTTGCTCGTGCGAAATATGCACAGATGGGCCGCCCACCTCATGGTGTTGTCGGTCTTCTTGCATATGGCCCGCGTCTTTTATCACGGTGCCTACAAGCCACCTCGAGAATTCAACTGGGTAATTGGCGTCATTCTTCTGACCCTGACCCTTCTTCTTTCTTTCACCGGCTACCTGCTTCCGTGGGATCAGCTCGCACTTTGGGCGGTGACGGTGGGTACGAACATGATGGGCTACACCCCTGTGTTCGGTGACCAAGTGAGATTCGTGCTCCTTGGCGGTAAGGAAATCGGTACCGACACGCTGTTGCGTTGGTACGTGTTGCATGTGTTGTTTGTTCCGTTCGTGACCGTCATCTTCCTTGCGATCCACTTCTGGCGGGTCCGCAAGGACGGCGGCATCTCCGGACCGTTGTGATCGAGGAGCCATGACCGAGATCCCCGAACATCTCCGCAAGCGAGCCGAAGAGGCTAAGGCCAAGGCAGCAGCCAAGGCTGCTGGTGACGCGCCCGCCGAGGCCGCTGCAGAAGCGCCCGCAGCTGCCGAAAGCGCAGGCGACAGCCGTATTCCGGCCCATTTGCTTGCTCGTTCAAAGTCGGCAAAGGCCAACAAGGAAGCGGGCGCCCCAGCGACCGCTCCTGCCGCAACCGGCGGCGGAGTTGCTACCGCAGTTGCCGATGCCGCCCCGCCCCCCACGGCCACTGGCCCTGGCGGTCATACGCAGCGCCTTCTTACCGTGGTCAAGGCCGGCTCGATTCAGGACCTCAAGTCGACCCCGATCGACAAGGTGCACACGTGGCCGCATCTGCTCGCCGTCGAATTTGTTGCCTCGCTGGCCATCACGGTTTTCACATTGATCTTCTCGATCTTCGTGAATGCACCGCTGCTTGAACTGGCGAATATCAACCAGACCCCGAACCCTTCGAAGGCCCCGTGGTATTTCCTCGGTCTTCAGGAACTTCTCACGATGTTCCACCCCATGGTCGCCGGTGTGACCATTCCGGGTATGGGCATCTTCTTGTTAATTCTTGCTCCGTACATCGATCGCAATCCTTCAAATAAGCCCGAGGATCGCAAGTTTGCGATCTCACTTTTCACGATTCAGATGATGTTCTGGGCCGTGCTTGTCATTATCGGTTCCTTCTTCCGTGGTCCTGGCTTCAACTTTGTGACGCCTTGGACTGGCGGTCTGTTCTTCGAGTTGTGATGGCGCAAACGCAGGAGTCCCCCAAATGAATCCTCTAGTCATCGTCATCCCCGTCGTCGTCGTGCTCGCCGGCGTGGTGTTGTTCGCTGCTTCACGTCGTCGCGACAGCGGCGGTGCGACTGGTGCGTTGAGCCGCGAAACGCTCAAGCGCGACAAGTCGGCAACCGCGCTTGAGCCCGAGGCTGAACTTGTTGGCGTGTCGGGTCGTCAGGTGGAAGCGTCCGCTGCGCTCGATCGTCGGCCTGCCGCTCCGGCAACAACAAATACCGAAGTTGCGCCGTTCGTTCCGCCCGACGCCGATGCACTCGGTATCTCGCGCCGCAAATTCTTCAACCGCTCCATCATCGTGTTGATGGGCCTCAGCCTTTCGGGCTTTGGTGCGGCGATTCTGGCGTTCCTTTGGCCGATGCCGAAGGGCGGCTTTGGTTCAAAGATCCGCGTCGGCAATGTGGCTGATATTTCCGCCAAGATCACGGCGAGCAAGGGGTTCCTTTACTCCGCCGAAGGCCGAATGTGGATGACCAACTATCCGGTATCAGCGGTCGAGAAGGCGAAGAAGGTCTACCCAGCAGCGGTGCTTCCGTCGATGGAAGCGGGCATCGTCGCTCTCTATCAAAAGTGCCCGCATCTCGGTTGCCGCGTTCCGTCATGTGCGACCTCGCAGTGGTTCGAATGCCCGTGCCACGGTTCGCAGTACAACATGGCTGGTGAAAAGAAGGGTGGTCCGGCACCTCGTGGCATGGATCGCTTCGCGACCTCCGTCACGGGTGGCGTGCTCACCGTCGATACTGGCCAGATCTTCCAAGGTCCGGCAATCGGTACCAATACCACTGGCCAGGAAGCTGAAGGCCCGCATTGCGTGGGTGGAGGACATCACTGATGCACGATCTGTATCTCTTGGCCAGCGCACAGAAGACGGTCGGCTATGTCGTTGCCGTCCTACTGCTTCTTGCGTTTGTCGTCGCGATCGCCGTCAACGTGCGCAAGGGTCGCGCCGAGGTTGGTTCGGAAGTCGAACTTGCCCCGAACCGCAAGCCCTACATGGACGACGAGGAACTCGAAACGAAGAAGCTCGACCGCACACTGGGTCTTGGTCTCGTTGCGCTCGGTGTGATTGCACTCGCACTACCGCTGTATTGGCTTGCTGAACCAAGTCGTCAAACCGACATGGTGAAGGACTTTCAAAACGTTGCTGTCTCACGCGGCGAAAATATTTACGTGAATGCCGCGCAGTGCGCGAATTGTCACGGCCCCAACGGCGTTGGTGGCGCGGCGAGTTACACAATTCTCGATCCGAAGACCGGCGCGTATGTCGATCAGGTTCAGTGGAAAGCTCCCGCCCTTAACACGGTGATGTATCGCTACACCCCCGAGCAGGTCACCTACATCCTCAATTACGGCCGCGGTTATTCGCCGATGCCAGCATGGGGTGCACCCGGTGGCGGTCCGCTCACAGAGCAACAAATTGCCGACGTGATCGCGTATCTCACGTCAATCCAGTTGCCAGCCGAAGAGTCGCAAAAGGCCGTGCAAGACGAACTCGACAAAGTGTGCAAAGCCGACGCGGCGAACAACTGCACTGTTGCCGGTGGTTCGTACAAGACGCTTGGTGAAGCAATCTTCAACCTTGGGTATTCCGATGGCTTCGCTGCGGGCGCCTATGCCTGCGGTCGTTGCCACACCTCAGGCTGGTCCTACGGCAAAGCGAAAGTCGCCGGCGGTGGAGCTATGGGCCCCAACCTCACTGGTGGGTCGGAAATTCGTCAGTTCCCCGTGGCCGAAAAGCAGGAACAATTCGTGTCGGCGTATCCAAAGATGGGTACGTCCTACGGCACCAACGGTTGGTCAAGCGGTCGCATGGGCAGCTTCGGCACCAATCCCAACGCTGTTGATCCCAAGACCGCAATCATGAGTCAGGACCAGGTCATGCTCACGCCCGATCAGATCGCGGCAGTTGTCGCCTACGAGCGGAGCCTCTGATGCATGCACTCCAGATCATTGCTGGCATCTCTTTCGATCCAGGTATTCGCGGCATCCTTGTGGTGCTCGTTGGGGTCTCGGTTCTTATGGGTTCGGTGTATCTGCTTCTCAGCACCAACCTCGGATCCCGTCTTGGTTTCCTCGTAGCGCTCACCGGCCTGTTCGGTTGGCTCGCGATTCTCACGTTCATGTGGTGGCTCACCCCACCCGCTATCGGTCCACGCGGAAATCTCCCGAGTTGGAAGCCTGTTGAGATCTATGTGAACGGTGGCGGCGATACCGCCAAAACAGACGCGGTGAATCAGTTAGTGAATCCGGCATCGTTGCCCAAGGCCGACAAGATCCTTGCTGACAATCCTGATCTGGCAAAGGACTTTCCGAACGCAAGCGGCACATCGTTGTCTGATATTCAGACCAACTACCCCGATGTGGTGAATCAGTATCTTGCGCCCGATTCGCTCAACGGGTGGAAGCTTGTCTCGCAGTCCAATGCCGGTGAAGCGCAGGCTGCAGCCGATGTTGAACTGGTGGCTTCGGGAGTTTTCAAGACCACCGCTGATTACAAGAAACTCAATACTTGGCAATTCGGCGGTAAGCCCACACTCGCTGAAGATTGCCCCGATGGCGGCATTGTGTGTCGGGTGTGGCACCGCGTCTCATCGGCTTTTCAGATCAAGAACCCCAAGCACTTCACGGTGGTTCAAGTACAACAAGTGATTCCTCAAGAAACCGTTCCTGGTCAGGCGCCTCCGGTTCCGAAAGCCGATCCCACAAAGCCGGTTATCTCGGTTGTCTTCATCCGCAATATCGGTAACGAGCGCGTGATTCCGTTCTTGTACTTCGTGATCTGCTTCTCACTGTTCATCCTTTCTGCTTGGGCCCTGCACAACCGTGACAAGACGCTCATGAAGAACAAGGCGATGGCCGAAGCCGCGAGCAAGGAAAGCTGAACAACGTGGGCCAGTATCTGCCGATCTTCGCAATGCTTGTACTGGCGATCATTTTCGCCGCCGTGAGTCGCGTGGTCTCGCAACTGCTAGCGCCCCGTCAACCTTCTGAAGCGAAGTCCTCGCCTTACGAGTGCGGGATCGTTCCCGATCAGTCGACACCCGAACGATTGCCGGTGAAGTTTTTTCTTGTGGCCATGATCTTTATCGTGTTCGACATCGAAATCATTTTCTTGTTTCCGTTCGCCGTGGTATTTCGTTCACTCGGCGGTTACGGAATCGCCGCAGTGCTCATTTTCACTGCAGCGGTTTTCGAATCGTTTGTGTATCTGATTGGCAACGGCGCGCTTGACTGGGGACCGGTCAAGCACCTTCGTCGCTCCGACATCGTTTCGCCTGCCCGTACCGCCACAAGCACTATTCGTCGCGTCGGTCTCGAAGGCCGTTCCACCAAAGAGGCGGCATAAGTGTCAAACGAGACCAGATCTACGGGCGGACTCCTCGAGTCAGGCCTTGAAGGGCTCAGCCACAACTTCTTCACCGGCACGCTCGAGGAGCTTGTGAAGTGGGCTCGTCGTCATAGCGTGATGCCAGCCACCTTTGGTCTTGCGTGTTGCGCGATTGAGATGATGGCTGCCGGCGGACCGCATTACGACCTCGCTCGATACGGCATGGAAACGTTCCGCGCGTCGCCACGGCAAGCCGATCTCATGATTGTTGCCGGTCGTGTCTCGCAAAAAATGGCTCCGGTTCTTCGCCAGATCTACGACCAGATGATGGAACCCAAGTGGGTTATTTCCATGGGTGTTTGTGCATCCTCGGGTGGCATGTTTAACAACTACGCGATCGTTCAGGGCGTCGATCAGATTGTCCCCGTCGACGTGTACGCCCCAGGTTGTCCGCCTTCGCCGGAAACGCTGATGCACGCGATCCTCACGCTGCACGACAAGATCAAAAATGGTGAACTCACTCGCCGCAAGGGTGAAGGCGCCGGCCTTGTTGTCGAACAGCTTGGTCCCAATGGTCCTGTGCCTGTCACCTTGGGTCAGGGCTGACCATGACCGATGTCGACGCCCAAGACGGCGAGGCTGACACCCCGACCGAGATCGCACCCGAGACACTTTTCGGAACGTTGCTGACTCGTTCGCACGGGCAACTTGTGCTGCATCCAACTCGCGAGGAGTACGCCGGATTGTTGGCGACCTTGCAGGCCGATGGCTATCACTCGATCATCGATTTGTGCGGCGTTGATTACCTCACCAATTTCTCACGTGAACTTCCTCCGGGCATTACGCCTGAGCGTTTTGAAGTCGTCGTGAATCTCATCAACCATCGCGAACATTCTCGTTTGCGACTGCGTGTCCAGATACCTGAATCCGATCCAGTACTTCCAACTGCGTTTGGGCTCTACGCAGGGTCTGAAGCAATGGAACGCGAAACCTTCGACATGTTCGGTATCGCGTTCGAGGGACATCCCGATCTCACCCGCATCCTCATGCCCGAGGACTGGATTGGTCACCCGCTGCGCAAGGACTACGACATTGGTCGTATCCCGGTGCAGTTCAAGGGTGCTCCGGCGAATCGTTGATCTCATGACCGCGACGCACGAACTTCCAACAAACGTGAACCAGACCTCCGAAGGCGCTCAGGAACTGACCTCCGCCGGCGTTGTTGCTGCAGGGGAGCGGTTGCGCGAGTTGGGCGCAGTCCTTCGACTTTCAGAAAACGACGCACTCCTTGCCGAGCGCGAACAGGTTTCTGACGACGAAACCATGATCATCAACATGGGTCCACAGCACCCGTCGACTCATGGCGTGTTGCGTCTCATGCTTGAGCTCCAGGGCGAAACCGTTCTCCGGTGTAAGCCGATCATTGGCTACCTCCATACCGGCATGGAACGCACTGGTGAAGAACTCACCTATCTGCAAGGCCCCACCAACGTGACGCGTATGGACTACGCCGCGCCGTTGTTCACCGAGTTGGCATTTTCGCTTACCGTCGAAAAGCTTCTCGATATCGAAGTTCCCGAGCGTGCGATCTGGATCCGCATGCTCATGACCGAGATGAATCGCATTTCGTCCCACTTACTTTTTATGGCGACAAACGGCATGGATCTCGGTGCCGTTTCCATGATGCTCTACGGCTGGCGTGAGCGCGAAGAAGCGCTTCGCTTCCTTCAAGAAGTCACCGGCCTGCGCATGAATCACAATTACATCCGTCCCGGAGGCGTTGCTGCTGACCTTCCCGACGGCTGGCGCGATGGTGTGCTGCGTCTTCTCGACATGCTTCCTCCTCGTCTTGCTGAATACGACACACTCATGAATCAGCAGCCGATCTGGCGTGAACGTTTGCAAGGTGTCGGCGCGATTACCGCAGAAGAATGTCTTGCTCTCGGTGTCACGGGACCAATGCTGCGCTCAACGGGATATGACTGGGACCTCCGTCGCGACATGCCGTATCTGGCGTTCGATCAGATCGAATTCGATGTTGTCGTCGGTTCTTTTGGCGACTGTTTCGATCGTTACGCAATTCGACTTGCTGAAATTCATGAGTCAATGAAAATTGTGCGTCAGTGTCTCGAGAACATGCCGAAGGGCGACTACCGCATTCAGGACAAGAAAGTCACCCCGCCGCCGCGTGCGCGTATCGACGAGTCCATGGAAGCGCTTATTCATCACTTCAAGATCTTCACTGAAGGCTTCAAGGTTCCCGAGGGCGAGGCCTACGTTGCAATCGAGTCCCCTCGAGGCGAACTTGGTTGCTACATCGTGAGCGATGGTTCTTCGAAGCCGTACCGCATGCATGTTCGTGCACCAAGTTTTGTGAATCTGCAAAGCCTCCCGCACCTCATGCACGGCAGTCTCGTGGCCGATGCTGTGGCCATCATTTCGAGTGTCGATCCCATTCTTGGGGAGGTCGATCGCTGATGGCTCGCCTCACGAACGAGAACCTTGAACTCGCGCGCGAAATCATTGGGCGCTACCCGCGACCAAAGTCTGCGCTCATTCCACTGTTGCACCTCGCACAAGAACAAGATGGGCACCTCACCGACGAAGCAATGGCTCATATTGGTGAACTTGTTGGTGTTTCATCCGCCGAGGTTCTCGGAACGGCGTCGTTCTATGAAATGTTCAAGATGGAACCAGTCGGTCGTTACATGGTGAACATTTGCACCAACATTTCTTGTCAGTTGCGCGGCGGCGAGGAACTCCTTGCACATGCCGAAAAGACACTCGGGATTCGTCCGGGACAAACCACCTCCGACGGGCTTTTCACCCTTGAAGATGTTGAGTGCATCGCTGCCTGCACCGAAGCCCCGTGCCTTCAGGTCAACTATCGCTACGAACATCGCATTTCCAACGAAGGTTTTGATCAACTTGTGAGTGATCTGCGCGATGGTCGCCGTTCCGATATCCCCTCTCACGGAGTACTGGCCGAAATCCGTCAGCACATCCCGGCCGATCGGCGCGCAGGGAATGTCACTCCTGAAGACACGGCGACGCCAGTTTGGGTCGCAGCCGCAGGGGAGGGCGAGAAATGATTACTGATGCTCCTCGAATCATCACCTCGCGTTTTGATAAAGCCGACAGCCACACGCTTGCTGGTTACGAAGCCACTGGTGGTTATCAGGCGCTGCGCAAAGCGCTCTCTATGGGTCCGGCCGCAGTTGCCGACGAGGTCAAGACCGCAACTCTTCTCGGACGCGGTGGTGCCGGTTTCCCTGCGGGTGTGAAGTGGGGCCTTGCTCCAGAGAATGTGTGGCCGCGTTACCTCGTCGTTAATGGCGATGAATCCGAACCGGGCACCTACAAAGACCGCCTCCTCATGGAACGCGACCCTCATCAACTTATTGAGGGTGTTCTCCTTGCGAGCTACGCCATCGGTTGTGGTCAGGCCTTCCTTTATGTCCGCGGTGAAATGGCCCTTGCTCAAGAACGAATTGCCACTGCGTTGAACGACGCCTATGCGGCTGGTTACGTGGGCAAAAACATTCTTGGCTCCGACTTTTCTGTTGATGTCGTGCTCACCTGGGGTGCTGGCGCTTACATCGTGGGCGAAGAAACTGCGCTCATTGAAAGTCTTGAAGGCAATCGTGGAATGCCTCGCCTTAAGCCCCCGTTTTTCCCGGCGGCCAAGGGCCTGTACATGCAGCCCACGATCGTGAATAACGTCGAGACACTTGCAAATCTTCCATGGATCGTTACGAACGGGGGCGAAGCATTTGCTGCGCTTGGTGCTGAAACATCTCGCGGCACTCGTATGTTTGCGGTTTCGGGCCACGTGAAGAACCCGGGTGTCTTCGAGGTTGAATACGGCGTCACAACGTTTCGTGACCTCATCTACGCCCCTCAATACGCAGGCGGCATTCTCGGCGATCGCGCGCTCAAAGCGTTCATTCCGGGTGGCGCTTCAGCCCCGTGGTTCTTCGATGAGCATCTCGATCTACCGCTTGAGAAAGTCACCGTCGATCGAGCCGGATCAATGCTCGGTTCTGGCGCTGTCGTCGTGATGGATGAAACCACCGACGCGGTGAAGGCCTGTTTACGTGTCGTTCGATTCTTCGCTCGCGAATCCTGCGGTAAATGCACACCGTGTCGTGAAGGTACGACGTGGCTGCAAAATATTCTTCAACGAATTCAGGACGGATACGGTCGTCCCACCGATCTTGATTTGCTGATGGACGTTTCCGACAACATTTCTCCCGGAATCACTTGGCCGCCGAAGCAGACCACGATCTGCCCGCTTGGACCATCAGCGGTATCGCCGATTGCGTCTGCAATGCAGCGATTCCGTCCTGAGTTCGAGGCGCGCATTGCGCAGGCCGAAGAAGCTCGTCACTCGGTCCCGGTGACTATCACGAAGGCGTCTTCGCATGGCTGAGTCTGATGTGACCGCAATCGATGGCGTCGCCGTTGAAATCAATGGCGTCGAGTTCATCGCTCGTAAGGGCGAACTCCTTATCGACGCCGCAGAACGCGCTGGTACCTACATTCCGCGCTTCTGTTACCACGAGCGCATGAAGCCCGTGGGCATGTGCCGTATGTGTCTGGTCGAGGTCGATACTGGTCGCGGTCCCGCTCTTCAGCCGAGCTGCATGATCGAGTGCACGCCGGGAATGAAAGCCGACACTGAATCTGCAGTGACAAAGAAGGCACAAGACGGCGTTCTCGAGTTTCTCCTCGCCAATCACCCGCTCGATTGTCCGGTTTGCGATAAGGGCGGCGAATGTCCGCTTCAAGATCAAACGATGGCCTACGGGCCCGGAGAAAGTCGCTTCATTGAAGAGAAGCGACATAACGAAAAGCCGATTCCGATCAGCGACCTTGTGCTGCTCGATCGCGAACGGTGCATTCTCTGCGATCGCTGCACACGCTTCGCCAAAGACGTTGCCGGCGATCCGCTCATTCACTTCATTCATCGCGGCAACAACACCGAAGTCAACACATTCCCCGATGAACCGTTTGCGTCCTATTTCAGCGGCAACACCGTGCAGATCTGCCCGGTGGGTGCGCTCACGGCCTCGACCTATCGCTTCAAGGCCCGTCCTTGGGATCTCGAGACCACCGAATCAACATGCCAAACCTGTTCGGTTGGCTGTCGTATTTCAATCGATTCCTCACGAGATCAGGTCCAACGTTTTGCCGGTGTCGATATCGACCCGGTCAACTGGGGCTGGCTCTGCGATAAGGGTCGTTTCTCGAGCCAAGTTGTTACCTCAGACGCTCGACTTTCCGAACCACTCGTACGCGACGGGTCCAACCTTGTCACTGCGAAATGGTCCGATGCGCTGAACCGTTTCGCCGACGCCCTGTCCGGCGCCTCATCGGCACAGTCAATCGGCGTTATTGGCGGTTCTCGTCTGACCAATGAAGACGCTTATGCCTGGTCGAAACTCTTCAAGGGCGTTCTCGCTACCGACAACGTCGATGCACAACTCGGCGATGGTCTTCCTGCGCACGCGGTTCTCGGGCTGCCAGCCGCAACGATCGACGAGGTTTGCGCGCCAGGTGGCACGGTGCTGCTGCTTGGCCCCGACGTGAAGGAAGAACTTCCGGTTCTGTTCCTCCGACTCCGTCATGCAGCAGTTGAAGATCGTGTCACCCTCGTTGAAGTTTCGCCGCGCTCGACTGGCATTACCTCTCTCACAAAAGCATCGGTGCACCCACGACCGGGCGAAACCGCCGATGTGGTTGCTGTACTCGTGGGTTCAGCAGCAATCGATCGCGAAATCGGCGGAGTTTCCATCGCCGAACTCGAAGCGGCGCGCAATCTTCTGAATGCAGCCACGGGGCCGATCACCGTTGTTCTCGGTCGGGCATCGTTGGCGGAAGCTGCGAGCGTGACGGTTGCTGCGGCATCAACAGTTCTTGCCGCTCGTCCTGACACCACCTTCCTTTCTGCGCTCCGTCGTTCCAATGTGCGTGGTGCTCTCGACATGGGCCTCGCTCCCGGTCTTCTTCCAGGGCGCGTCACTCTCGACGATGCTCGTGAGTGGTATTCCGAAATCTGGCCAACACTTCCGGTTGCCGAGGGTCTCGATACCGAAGGCATCCTTCGGGCCGCCGCCGACGGACGCATCGACGTGCTCGTTCTTCTTGGTGCTGACCCGCTCTCCGATTTTCCCGATGCCGACTTGGCCGAGCGCGGCCTCACCGGTGCTCGCACCGTGCTTGCGGTCGACACTGCACTCAATTCGTCAAGCAAACGAGCCGACGTCGTGCTCGCTGCCGCAGGCTTTGCCGAGAAGGCGGGTACGACAACCAATATCGAAGGTCGCGTAAGCACCCTTTCGCAACGCGTCACTCCGCCCGGTACCGCTCGTGCCGACTGGATGCTCGCCGCTGAAGTTTCTTCACGACTTGGCACAGACCTTGGTTTCGAGAACTTCACCGATGTGCTCGCCGAGATCTCAGCAGTCGCCCCGGCGTACCTTGCACTCGATCAGGCCATTGCCGAGGGTTCACCCGATGGTGTTCTGCTCCCACTCGATGTTGTTGTGATCATCGATGAAGACGACGACGACATTGTGATCGTTGACGAAACCGTCACGATGTCCGAAGACGGCGCGGCCGTCGATGTCACTGCTGATGTTGCCGACGACACCACCGAAGGTGCAGGCGATGCCGAAGGACTCATCGAACTGATCGCCGACGATTCCGATGTCGCCGGTTCGTTGCCTCCGTTTGTGCAGTTCACGCCGGTCACAAATATTGCGTCGCCGCCCGTCGATTCGTACGGGTTCCGACTCGTCGCAACACGAAAGTTGTACGACCAAGGCACTCTCGTGCAGTCGGCTCCCGCTCTTGCTCCGCTTGCTCCTGGTTCGACGGTTTCTCTCAATCCGTGGGAATTCGATCGATTGGGCGTTGCCGAAGGTGGACGCGCTGTTGTTCGTACGGCAAAGGCCTCGGTAAAGGTCTTCGTGCGATCCGATGCCGGCGTGCCTCGTGGTGTTGCCGCAATGATCGTGAACCAAGCCGACGGTCGCGTGAGCGATCTTGTTTCCGCCGATGAACTTGTGGCCGAGGTCAGAATCGAGACTGCTTCATGAACTCGGACCTCTGTGCCATGAATCAGTTCCGTGGAGGTGTCGTCAATGCTTAGTGGCGATCCGCTTCTCTCCGGACAGATTGACCTCGCTGTCGTACTTATTGTCTTGCTCAAGGTTGTCGCTGTTTTTGCGTTCCTTCTGGTGGCGACCATGCTCATGATTTGGTTCGAACGAAAGGTCGTCAGCGACTTTCAGAATCGCGTTGGCCCGAATACGGCTGGCCCATTCGGCATCCTTCAAACACTCGCCGATGGCATCAAGTTCTTTTTCAAAGAAGACCTCATTCCCGACAGGGCGGAACGACGGGTCTTCATCCTTGCGCCGCTCCTCACTGTTGTTCCCGCGTTTTTGTTGTTCACGATCGTTCCCTTTGGTGGCGATTTCAGTAACGGCCACGATGGTTCGGTCGAACTGTTTGGCCACACCACGTATCTGCAGTTGGCAGACCCGGCGATCGGCATTCTCTTCGCGCTCGCCATGTCATCGATCGCGGTCTACGGAGTGATGCTCGCCGGATGGTCGTCAGGATCGAAGTATCCGCTTCTCGGATCTGTTCGCGCTTCAGCTCAGATGGTGTCCTATGAAGCTGCGCTCGGTCTTTCGGTGTGTGCAGTCGTGCTCACCGCCGGCACACTCAGCACTCACGGCATCGTGGTAGCTCAGGCCGGCAGCGGTTGGGGCGGATTCATTCCTCATTGGAACTTGATCGCAGCCGGTTTCGTTCCGTTCGTGGTGTTCTTGCTTGCGAGCCAGGCGGAACTCAACCGTCCGCCGTTCGATCTTGTTGAAGCTGAACAGGAACTCGTTGGCAGTTATCACACCGAGTACTCGTCTATCCGTTTCGCTCTTTTCTTTGTTGCCGAATTCATGAACTCGGTCACGATGGCGGCCATCATCGTCACGCTGTTCTTGGGTGGCCCTGCCGGCCCCGCACTTCTTGGTCCAGGTTGGCTGTGGGGAATCATCTGGTTCCTGCTCAAGATGACAGCGTTCCTGTTCTTGTTCGTCTGGGTTCGCAGCACACTTCCGCGAGTTCGCTACGACCAGCTAATGGACCTTGGGTGGAAGGTGCTCATTCCTCTTTCTCTCGGATGGTTGCTCCTCCTGGCCACGTTCTGGGTTGCTCGTGATCAGCACTGGAACGGATTCGTGACGGTTGCACTGGGTGCGGTAGTCGGGCTTACCGGTTACGGGCTCCTCAAAGGCGCGATTGCGACTTCTAAAGCACGTCGACTCGAAGGGGTGGTGGACTGATGGGATACCTCGGAGGTTTCCTCGTCAGCCTGCGCCAGATTGGTCGCAAGCAGCGAGTAACGACGCAGTACCCGAAGGAAAAGGCACCAAAGCCGATCCGTGTGCACGGGCGCCACGTCCTCAATCGTTATGAAGATGGAATGGAGAAATGCATCGGCTGCGAACTCTGCGCCGGTGTCTGTCCTGCGAAGTGCATCTTTGTTCGTGGCGCCGATAACCCGATTGACGATCCGGTATCTCCGGGCGAACGCTTTGGGTACATCTACGAGATCAATTATCTCCGTTGCATTCATTGCGATCTCTGTGTCGAGGCCTGCCCGACCGAAGCAATCACCGAAACCAAGATGTTCGAGTTCTCGTTCAC
>CAIPQK010000199.1 GCA_903867185.1 uncultured Candidatus Nemicrothrix sp.
CCCCGACTAAAAGTCGAGAGACCATTTGCCGGTCGACAACCAAACCCTACGCCCAGTTCACTTACGGCACACTGACCGCCAGTAATCGGACCCTAGGGCCTCAAATCGCTGATCGGGTTGTGTTCAGCCCGTAAACGCTGGGATAACGAGATCAGTGGGCACGGGGGTTGAGGCGTCGCTCGAACCCAGGGTTGTCGAAGGAGCCGCCGTGGTGGTCGAAGGAACCATCGTCGTTGTCGTGGTCAACGGCCTCGTCGTCGTCGTAGACGAAGGAGCACTCGTCGAAGTCGTTGAAGGTTCTGGCGCTGCGAGCATGTCGCCGGTGATATTCCAACCGCCGATCGAAACGAGCGCGCTCCGAGCACTCTCTGCAGCAGCGTCGTAGAAAAGTCCGCTAGCGCCAAGATCGATTCCCAATTTCACATTCGGAATCTGGCCGCTCCAACCACTAAGCGTGTTCCCATAGTTTGCGACCGAGAGCCCAGTTCCATCGAGCATTCCTGCCATCGTGGTGACGCCACCAATGTCCCATGGCCCAATGTCCTGATTAAACGACGAAGCACCGCTGAACATTCGGTTCATGTCGGCCACACGACTGGTATCCCATGAATCAATGTCCTGATTGAATGCCGACGCGTTATAGAACAGAAACGCCATATCGGTGACCAGACGCGTGTCCCAGTTCCCAATGTCTTGGTTGAATGCCGACGCGCCATAGAACATGGCCCACATTCTGGTAACCAGGTGCGTGTTCCACGAGTTACCCGAGGCCGCTAGCGGTTGTCCACCGTTGTTGAACAGCGGGGTCCAACCCAACATGCTCGTCATATCAGTGACTGCCGCAGTGTTCCATGACCCGATGTCCTGATTGAACGACGAAGCCCCGTTGAACATGGAACTCATGTCAGTGACGGCGGCTGTGTCCCAGGAACCAATGTCCTGATTGAACGATGAGGCGGACTGAAAGAGTGCACGCATGCTCGTAACCGCAGACGTGTCCCACGACCCGATGTCTTGATTGAAGGCCGTTGCAGCTTCGAACATGTTCGAAAGGATTTGCACTTGCGTTGTGGTGGGGAGTTCGGTGGGAACACTTACAAGCGATTTTGCATTCCTGAACGCCCCAGCAAAACTGGTCGTGCCATTCAGCCCCCACTCAGTAACTGAGGTGACGTATTCAATTCCTGGGCAAGTTATTGACCCATCTCCGAATTGCGTGAAGTCTCCACTCACGACAACCGAGTAGAGACCACCACTCGCATATGTATGGGGAACATCCCCATCAACCGAGACGATAAAGACGACGCCATCGCCCCAATCGATCGTGACTGTTGACGCTATTCCACGAATGGGAAGCGAAAATGAAGCACCCCCCGCAGGGATTTCTACCGTCAGCGACAGATTCCCGTCCGGGACCGAAGAGGGGAGAAACGCACTCGCATCACCTAGCCGAGGGGCAAAAGCCAAGCTCGAAATTATGAGCACGACAACTACGGCGCATCCCGGGAATAACTTCCGGTTCATAATCTCTCCGCTCAACACTGAGCCGAGATCTCCAAACCCGGTTAGTGAGAGCCTAAGCGGATTTGCGAGGACGCAGCCTGCGATTCAAGGTTTGCCCTCACTGCGGCGGTCCAACTACCAGGCCATTGAGACGAAGCGCCACAGACAAACTTCGTGGGCGTTGAGGGACTCGAACCCCCGACCCTCTCCTTGTAAGGGAGATGCTCTAACCAACTGAGCCAAACGCCCGAAGGTGACCAGCGTAGTCGTCGTTAGTCGAGGTGTTTTTCCGCCGCCGCCGGGTCGATTGTGTGCGTGGCGCGCACCCTTGCCAATGCCACCATCGCTTCAGCAGTTTCGAACTGAAGCTCAGGCAACGCATCGGGGGCGAACCATTTCACTTCAACAATTTCCGGCGACGTCGGGCGTACTTCGCTGAGTTCTGACAGTGCTACTGGTCGAGCTCGGTAGACGACATCGACGCGTTGCGGGTCAGCATCAACCACAACTGCGGGCGGCCCGACAAGTTCAACGGCGATTCCTACTTCTTCGAACACTTCACGTCGCGCACCAACTTCGGGCGCTTCACCGCGCTTCAACAAGCCGCCCGGAATGCCCCACTTCTTTCGATAGGCCTGACGCACAAGAAGGATGGCACCGTCGGGTCGTTCGATCACACAGATCGCGCCGACGGTGTACGAAGGCGACACAGTTCGGACTGTGATGCGTCGGACCGAACGCGGGAACAATCGAAAAACGCGCAACGCCAAGCGATAGGTGCGTGCTCCGATTGATCGATCCATATGCAAAGCCTATGGGCGCTTGATGCTCCGACGCGCATCGACAAGTTCCGCAAGAAGTTCCGGTGTGGCAGCGGCAACAGGGGTTCGCCGGTCGGCATGTTCAAGCACGACAAGGTCGCGATCATCTGCATCGACAATGACCGCACCGGCTTCCTGACACACCAACAGCCCGCCGAGGTAGTCCCACGAACCATGTGCGTTCCACGAGCAATCGATGTAGCCATCCACAACACCACACGCGACTGCGCACAGATCGAGCGCACACGCACCAAGCGAACGGAACTGATACCAACCAAGCCAGTGATCGGGAAAACCCGAAAGCGCAACGAGCGATTCGCGCATCTTCGTTGCCCCCGAAGTGGTGATCGCGTTTCCGTTACGCGTTGCTCCCCCGCCGCGCAACGCTTCGAAACGATCGCCAGTCGCCAAGTTGATTACCAGCGACGCGCGCGAGCCATCGGCATCGACGGCACACAGACTGGTTGCGTACCAAGGGATGCCACGACTGGCGTTAGTGGAACCATCAAGCGGATCAAGCACGACGGTGATGTCGGCATCGGGTCGATGACGACCGGACTCTTCTGACAGCACCCCGACCCCAGCGCGTTCAAGCACCTCGAGCGCTGCGGCGTCGGCGGCAAGATCGCTGTGGTACTGCCCATCACGAGTTCCAGCAAGACCCCAATCGTCGAGATTGCCGAGCGCGACACGAATCGCGCTTGCCGTTTCATCGAGGACTTCGAGCAGGATTCTGTCGTCCATGGGGTCGACGGTAGCCTGACCTCCGTGGCCATCATCGACGTTCCCGGCTTCATCGCTGATCTCAAAGACCACGCCGTCGACCATGCCTTCCATGTGCACGATGAGCGTCACTTCATCGAGACCTATTCCATGCGCCAAGCCTGGGAGATTGACCTTCACCCTGAAGATGCCTGCGGCGGTCCGCTCGATCTCCATTTGTCACTCGAAGTCGACCCGCGAATCATGATCGGGTTCGAAGACAAGATGCTCGATATCCCCGAAGGCGACGACCCGATCGAAGGCTTCTCGTTCCCCCTCGCGTTTACGTGGACGCTTCCACCGCTTCGTTACCCGCCCGATCTCTTGGTGCTCGCCACCGAATTGGCGGGACTGGGTGGCGTTGAACTTCCGCTTGAGGTTTCGGCGATCGATTCGTTTGCGTCGGTCACCGATGCCGCAGAACGAAGCCTCACGATTATTTCGCGCATTGAAGTTGGGCTCGACCGCATCTATCTCGGACAAGAACAAATGTGTGATGTCCTCGACACTTGCCACAACGTGAGCATTTGGTTGCTTGATCGCTCAGCGATCTGGCTCGGCGA
>CAIPQK010000200.1 GCA_903867185.1 uncultured Candidatus Nemicrothrix sp.
AGATCGGCCCCTTCGTTGGCTAAGGCAATGGCATGAGCCCTTCCCTGACCCCGAGCTGCACCGGTTACAAGGGCGACCCGTCCCTCAACTGCTCCCATGACTCCCCCTTCACCCCCAGCGAGAACTTCCTTGGCCGACGCTACCGGTCCACGGCCTAGCATCGCTCCCGCACCAGCAGACCAGCGGTCTGTTCAGATTCAGGGGGAACGAAATGCCAGTTGCAGGTCAACGCGATCCAGACGAGATCCGAGGCGCACTCACCGAGTGGATGGCTCGACAGATGCCCGAGGCCACTGACGTCACCATTACGAATCTCGTTGTCCCGCAATCAAGCGGTTTCTCAAATGAGACATTCCTGCTCGACGCCAGCTGGGTCGAGAACGGCAAGAAGGTCGATGCCGAACTCGTCTTGCGTAGTCAGCCGGTCATGAGTCTGTTGTTCCCCGAGATTGATCTCGTAACCCAGCAGTACCTCTCAATGAAACTGCTCGGTGAACATTCGAACGTTCCTGTGCCAAACACGCGTTGGGCCGAACGCGACACTTCCATCATTGGTGGGCCGTTCTTCATGATGGATCGTTTAAATGGTGTCGTCCCTGGCGATGCACCGCCGTATACCGAATCAGGTTTCGTCGTTGACATGACCGACGAACAGCGCGCACGTTGGGCCCACAACGGTGTCGAAGCGCTCACGCGTGTCGGCCGAGTCGATTGGAAGGCTGCAGGGTTCGACCACCTTGATCAAAAGCACCACGGCAAACTCGGGCCCGAACAACGTCGCGGGTATTTCCAGAACTACAAAAACTGGGCGATGAAGGGCGAAGCGCACGCCGTCATTGATCCGGCCTGGGACTGGCTCGTTGCTAACTGGCCCGACGATGGCGAGCACATCGAATTGTGTTGGGGCGATTCACGTCCGGGCAACCAGATGTATGGCGGCGCTGACAACACCGAAGTGATTGGTGTGTTCGATTGGGAAATGGTGTCGCTCGGCAATAGCGAAAGCGATCTTGGTTGGTGGGTGTTCTTGCAGCAGTTCTCAATTGAGAGTGCAGGCGCAACGTTGCTGCCCGGCATGCTCGATCGTGCGCAAACCATTGCGTTGTGGGAAGAACTCATGGGTCGTCCCGCGAATCATGTCGATTTCTACGAGATCCTTGCCGGATTCCAGTTCGCCCTCGTCATGGTGAAGTTGGCCGAGATGTACGTCGCTGAATCAGGAGACCCGTCGATCGGCGCCATGGCCCTCTACAACCCGGTCACGGCGATCACTGCTCGCCTTCTGGGTATCGAGGTTCCTGGATTGGCCGATGTGCTCAAGCGTTCGTAACTCTCGAACTCAACCAGCAATCACCCGGGCAGCGATGCCTTCAAATTCGACGACATCGCCAGCGCGCAACTGACGACCACGGCGAATCTCAACCTCACCGTTGACCGTGATCTCGCCTTCGGCGAGCAGAAACTTGGCATCTGATCCTGAATCAACAAGGTTCGCCAACTTCAGAAACTGGCCGAGACGAATGGTGTCGGTACTGATTTCGATCTCGTGCATCTGTCTATCTTTGCCGCAATTTACGAACAACATTGTTCAAAGAGCGCAAAGGCTTCGTGATTCGCATCGACCGACTATTCGCGACTTGTTCAAACCCAGTGTGAAGAGAGGCCACTTCAAGTCGAAGCGAAGCAATCTCGTGTTGATACGCCTCGCGTTCAGCCTGAAGTGACTGATGCGTAGCGACGAGAGTTTCATTCGACGCGTGCAGCTGTTCGACGAGCCCAGCCTCAAGCAATGCAATCTGTTCCTGAAGGCCTTTTCGAACTTCTTCGACATGTTGGGCATAGTCAATCGTCAGCAGGCTCGCTTCTCGCGCAACTGTTTCGAGATCACTCTCACCGGAATGCGGGTGGGGCTGCTCGAGCGTTTCAAAATGCTTGCGCCGGAACCGCTCGCCGTTTCGATCACCAAGGAAATGAAGAAAGAGGTTTGGCGTCGATCCGCTTTGTTTGTGGGTGAATCGAGCAGTTGGTTCCAGCGCGATATTCATCCCCTCCCGCGTCAATCGATAGCAAAAATCAACATCGGCCCATTGCACGGGGAAGAACGAGGCATCCATTCCGCCAACCGCATCCCACGCATCGCTGCGAATGATCGAGCCGCCTAATTGCAGCCAATCAAGTCGAACACTGAGGTCGAGAGCAGACGGCAACGTGTCGGCGAACGGAAATCGATACTCCATCAGACCTTCGTTGGAGATGACGCCGCCTCGACTTCCGGCCGGGACGCATCCGTTGGCATCGACAAAAACCGGCGAGACAACTGCTGGATTGTCCGGGCGATTCTGACGATTGACCAACGAGGGAAGACATTCCGGATCAACGGTCATGTCATCTTGAATGATCCAAAGTCGCGACGCGGTGATCGCGCGCTGAGCATGGCGAATGCCGCCGACATACCCCAGGTTCAGCCCAGGTTGAAGAACGGTTACCGGACCGAGTTCGACGAGTGGCTGACGCGGATCGTTCCACACCACAACAACGGAAAGCCTTCCTTCGAACGTGGACGCACAGATCGATGCAAGGCAGTCCCGTAACCGCGAAATGTTTCCGCCGAGGGTTGGAACAATTGCTACGACGTCAGGACGTTCGTCAAGTGCAACAATCATCGTCAGTCAGCACTCGGCCGACGCAACTGCTGACGGGGAAAATACTTTTCGACGTCAACGGGAATGCTGTCTGAATACCACGGCATCGTGAGTCGATCCGGTGCGTCGTAGTTGTACGGCTGAGAAGGAAAATTCACAAGCATCGTTTCTTCAGCAGCAACGTTGACGCTTAAATGCCATACGCCGGCAGGTATGAGTAGCTGACGAATCCCCTGCGGCGTGAGCGATACTTCCTGCACTTGCTGATAGGTCGGTGAGTCGAAGCGGGCGTCGTAAAGGACGGTCATCGTCTCGCCCGAAATCAGGTTGTAGCGGTCGTCCTTATGCTCGTGCACACCCCAGCCCTTCAAGGTGCCGGGACGGATTGTGAACACGTAACTGGCGATGACTGGATCGTTCCAAAATTCAGGGTCGCGCTCGATATTGATGAGTTCATAGACACGACCACGATGGTCAACGTGCGAAACCACTGTCCGCGTGAGGACCCCATCGATGGTGCCTTTCACGCTGGCCCCCGAAGAATCAATCGTGGGACCATCGGCAATCGCGCCAAACTTCTCGAACTCAGCCATGACCGCTTTCTCTCTTTCACTCTCCAGCAACCGGCGGGGTCCGTCGAGTGCGAACCTACTCCTGTTCTGATTCGGGCGATTCTTGAAATCGCTCCTTGGCGGCCCGACTCCCTACGCCTTCGGCCTACGCTGCGGTCTTCATCTCGTCTTTCAGGGGGACCCCATGGACAGCACCGAA
>CAIPQK010000201.1 GCA_903867185.1 uncultured Candidatus Nemicrothrix sp.
AGATGGAACGACCTTCGAGCGAACCAAGGCGCTGCGCGGCCATGGCGACTGCAGCGGTGGACACCGATGCGACGTGTCGACCAATGCCGGTTTCAGTTCGAGCGCGCTTTCCGACCTCAAGCGCATGACGGAAGAGCAGATTGAGTTGAGACCCAGCCGCACCCTCGGTCTGTGCAATGTCCCACGCCCGGCGAACCTGTCCGAGAATTTCGGCTTCGCCAACGACGGCCGAGTCGATACCAGACGCAACGCGGAAGAGATGTCCGGCCGCAGCATCGGCATCGTGCACATAAAGGTGATCGGCAAGTTCTTCTGGAGCAGCGAAGGCAAGTTCAGAGAAGAACGTGCGCAGGTCGCCGTAGGCGGGGTGAAACTTTTCAGCGACGACGTAGACCTCGGTGCGGTTACATGTCGACAGCACCACGGCTTCGCTCACATGGTCTTGTGAGAGCACATCGTGAAGCGCTTTCGGCAGCCGAGCGTCGTCGATTGTGACTCGCTCGAGTAGAGCGAGTGGAACCGTTCGGTGATTCAGTCCAACGACTACGACAGACACGCCTGGAGGCGCTCCTTGGCTTCGGCGAGGCGACCCTCGCGGATGAGTTCCAGCATTCCCGAATCGAGCGCTCCTTGCCAGTCCAGACCCTCGGTCGACGTGCCTTCGGCCTGAAGCCGGGCTCGGTAGTCGGTGAGGATCTCGACCAGTACGGCGTACTCGGGTCCGAACTCAGGACCATAGCGACGTCGGAGCCATGTGGAGAGCGCCGGTGACGACCCACTGGTGGAAAATGTGACCAACAGAGGTCCCTGCCGGACTCGGGCCGGCAAAGCGAAGGCACAGTTGGCCGGATCGTCGGCGCTGTTGACCCAGATCCCGGCTTCTTCGCCCTCAAGAAAGACCTGACGGTTCACCGCTGGATCGCTCGTAGCGGTGATGACCAAGCGATAGCCGACGACCTCGCCGGTCTCGTAGGGCCTCTTGTGACAGATAACCCCATCGAGCGAAGCGAAATCTTCGAGGATTTCGGGAGCGACGACATCGACCACTGCACGACACACCACGAGTTCTCGAGCCTTGGACAATGCGACGGGTCCGCCCCCGACCACCAAACAACGACGGCCAGCCAGCGAAAGATTTACCGGATAGAGCGGTTCAGCGAATGGCATCGTCAAACCGCCGAATTCTTTGCCTCAGCGGTGACACCGAGTTCTTCGCGCAAGGACGAACCGATGGAGTCGCGCTGACCATAGAAACTCAGCACCTGAAGCTCAAGGGCAAGGTCGACTTTGCGCAAGGTCGCTTGCGCCGGAACGGTAACCACCGCTGGCGCGAAGTTCAGAATCGATGTCACTCCTGCAGCCACCAATCGGTCAGCGACTTCCTGCGCACCAGCTGCGGGCGTCGCGATGATGCCGATCGCAATTCCGAGTTCGTCAACCAATGCCGGCAAATCGTCGAGATGGCGAATCGTGTGGCCACCAAAGGTTGTTCCGACTTTGGTCGGATCGGCATCGATCAATGCGGCGACGGGAAAACCACGGTCGCCGAATCCGCCGTAGTTCGCGAGCGCTGCGCCGAGGTTTCCGACACCAACAATTGCCACTGGCCAGTCACGGGTGAGTCCGAGTTCCCGACTCATTTGAACCAGGAGGTGATCGACGTCATAGCCAACGCCACGAGTCCCAAAGGAGCCGAGATAGGAAAGGTCTTTGCGAACTTTGGCGGCATTCACTCCAGCAAGTTCAGCGAGACGCTCGGATGAGATCGTGGTGACGCCATCGGTCTGGACCTCAAGAAGGGTGCGCAAATAGACAGGAAGTCGGGCCACAGTGGCTTCAGGTATCCGGCGTTGGCGCTCCACGAATGACCACGCTACCGACCTTGTTCTCTTGTTCACAAAGTGCCGCTGGGCCTTGTCCCCTTGGGGCCCTGACCCTGATCCCCCTTAGGCTGTTGACATGCACGCCGCCCTCGCTGCCGCCGCCACCTTGGTGTCGCTGGCCTTCGCTCTCTCAACGGGCGAGCGGTGGCTCCGGAGCCGGAAGCGCCACGAAGCGGCCTGGACGATTTCTCTCATCATGTTTGCGCTTGGTTCGATCTCGCTGTGGTGGGGAGCATCGGTCGGATGGGGCGAATGGTCGTTTAAGTCCTTCTATCTGTTCGGGGCCATTCTCAATGTCCCGTTCCTTGCGCTCGGCACCATCGAACTCTTGGCCGGACCAAAGCACGGCAAGCGATGGACGGCCGTTATCTCAATGCTCGGAGCTTTCTGCGCAGGGATTGTCGTTGCTGCTCCCCTTACTGGGGTCATCACTTCGGAAGTGCTTCCGCAAGGCAAAGAAGTTTTCGGACCTGGTCCACGAATTGCCGCTGCTGTCGGCTCTGGTGTTGCTGCGTTGGTCATCATTGGCGGAGCAGTCTGGAGCGCGTGGCGATTGTTTCGTGTGTGGCGCGCTGGCGCCGATACCCGCGCCCGCGGCACCGGCGCACCCTCACCGCGTCGTTTAGCGATAGCGAATTTGATCATTGCCGCCGGCACACTCATTCTGAGCGCGGGCGGCATCCTCAACTCCGTGGTGAATGAGATGGACGGATTCGCCATTTCACTTGTCGCCGGAATCTCTGTGATCTTTGTCGGATTCCTGCTTACAAGTTCGGGAACATCAGCACAGTTGCGATCAGTTACTGAACCAGATGCGTGGCGAGCACCAAAATCCGACGTTGCTTAGACACAACGCTGCTTCTCGCTAGTGCGCAAGTACGAACAACTGCATCACTGCGGCGAACAAGATGACAAAGAGCAATGTTCCGACGGCGATAACGGTTCCTGGTCGCATTGTTCTTCCTCAGTTTCGGCGCTGGCCGAGTTGTACGGGCGTAATCACACTTGGCGGGCGAGTTTCGTCGAATTGCTCAATGGTCACCGCCGAAGCAGTCGACAAACCAAGTTCTTCCGCCGCTGATCGCTTGTCGAGGACGATGGTGATGAGTCCGTAGGAATCGACGATGAGTCCGAGTTCATTGTTTTCGAGATCAGCAAACGTTGAGACACGTCGAGCCACACGAGAACCATCGTCCATCACTAAGCGCACGTGATCGTCGAAGGCTTCGAGTTCTTCAGGGTCGACATTGAGTTGTGCATTGCCATAGTGATCGACCCACAAGACTTCTGAGTGAAGTCGACCCTCGTCTTCACGAGTCAGTGGGATCATCGCCGGGAACAGCGAAATGGGATCGATCGCAGGACCAAGCTCGGAAAGGTCGACGCCGTTACAAAGATGAGCAGCAGCCGGTGCAAAGACATCGCGACCATCGAACGTGCCCGGCTCAGTCGTGAAACGGTATTCGGGGTTAACGATTTCAACAGCGCGGCCGGCGCCACCACAAAGCTGCACAACCGGAGCGAGCACCCCGTTGTCGGGGCCAACGAGAACGGATGAACCACCACCGATTTCCACCGCAATTGGTCGGCGCGGAGTGCCAACCGTTGGGTCGATCACAGCAACAACGACACCAGGTGCGAGATAATTCGCAGCCCGCACCAGAGCCAGTCCACCTGAGCGAACGTCGTAGGGCGCGATGTCATGCGTGATGTCGATGACTCGAACTTCGGGAGCAATCGATCGAATGATCGAGTGCACCACACCGACGAATTCGTCGACGCGGCCGTAGTCGGAAAGGAATGAAACAGTGTCGTAGCGCGGCATGGATTCGTTACGTTACCGGCAGGTCGGCGACGTCAGTCCTGACCAAGTTCGCGAGAACGTTCGGTTGCTGCAGCGACGGCATCGAGTACTGCAGAACGGAATCCGCCCGATTCAAGAGCACGGAGGCCAGCGGCAGTCGTTCCGCCAGGTGAGGTGACCTGAGCCCGCAGAGCTGCGGCCGCTTCGCCGCTTGATTCAAGAAGGCTGGCCGAACCCAAAAGAGTCTGTACGGCAAGCACTTCAGCGACATCACGAGGAAGCCCGACAAGAACGCCTGCTTCGATCATGCTCTCGGCCATCACGAAGACATAGGCAGGACCTGAACCAGAAAGGCCAGTGACTGCATCAAGTTTGTCTTCGGGTACTCGAACCACAACGCCAACTGCCTCGAGCACCGAAGCCGCCCAATCAAGATCGGCGTCATTGGCAGAAGAACCAGCGGCAATCGCTGCAGCCCCGGCACGAACAACTGCCGGAGTGTTCGGCATGGCTCGCACCACGGCGATTCCATCGCCAAGTGATTTCTGTAATGACGTGGTCGTCACCCCTGCGGCGATCGACAACACGCGCTTCGCACCCGCTTCCGCCAATGCCTGACAGGTGTCAGCGACATCACCAGGTTTCACGGCGATGACCGCGCCTTCAGCCGCCACGAGCGAATCGCTCACAACAACACCAGGGAAAAGTCGTGTCAGTTCTGCGCGCCGATCGGCGACGCGTTCGACAACTGCGAGTTCACTTGGTTCGGCCCAGTGAGCAGCGAGAAGTCCCCCCAGAAGGGCCTCTCCCATGCGACCGCCACCAACAATTTGAAGTCGAATCATGGCCAGACGCTACCCAATCGGCGCGAGTCGGCCCCTACCGATTCACACTCGCCACCGAATCGTTGTCCGGGTGGTCGATCCGACACACCCACTTCCCCGATGAATGCAGCGGTTCGCGCCACCCGGACGACCGTGACAGTAAGACCCGGCAGTTCGGCGGCGCATGGGCCAAACGAGCGATTCGCCCGCGACTAGCGCAACTAGTTCGTGGCAAAGCGCGTGGCGAATCCGATGTGCAGCGCCGGCAAGAAGAACTGTTCGACATACGTGTAGATCGACCCGAGGATTCGGTCGAGTTCTCCGTCATCAATTGCATGAACCGGAAGCGAGCCGGCAAGGAAGACCGCGTCTTCTTCACCAATGCAGAACGCCATCCCGTTGACTTTTCGATTTCGTCGCAGAAGGTGTTCGAAGAACTGCGCGTGGTTCTCGTCTGGCGCCGGCATCACATAGGTCTCATAGTGCAAGGTCCTCTGACGCAACGTGAACCAAATAGTGAAGATGTCTTTGCTCTCACCAAGAACACGGACATACCAACGACGCTCCGAAGGTTCACCGCGTTCAACGGCAGCAACTACCGGATTGGTAGCAAGTTCGTTTGCCAACCAGTCGGTTATTTGGATCTCGATCAGATCGAGTTGCTGTTCGTCGGCGATGTCATCGGCCATGAGTTATCGGCAGTCCACAAGAGCACGAGATGTGAGATCGGCATATAAACGACGAAGACGTGCTGCCGTTGTTGACCATGTGTAATGCGACGCGCTCTCGGCAGCGGCTGCAGCCATTGATTGCGCGAATGACGGCGTATCGAGAATGGTGCCGATCGCATCGGCATAGGCGCGTGGATCTCGAGTGTCGATGAGGAAGCCAGTGACTCCGTCATCGACCAGCGTCAGCAAACCACCGACTGCTGCGGCAACCACTGGGGTTCCGCATGCGGCAGCTTCAAGTGCAACGAGCCCAAAGGATTCAGAACGACTGGGAACAATGCACACATCTGCAGCGCGGTAGTAGGTGGAAAGAAGATGATGAGGCTGAGGCGGAACAAATCGGACACGCTCAGTCAGACCGAGCGCATCGACCAATGACGTTGCGGCGTCGAGTTCAGCGCGTCCTTCGGCGCCGCTCGCTCCGCCCACGACTAACAACAACGCATCGGGATGCGTTGCGGACAACTCCGCCAAAGCAGCGATCGCGATTGTCAGACCCTTGAGTGGCTGAATGCGCCCAGCAAAGAGCAACACCGGATGATCGCCAATGCCAAGGGCAAAGCGAGCGCCGCGACGATCGCCAGCAGAGAAGAACGCATGGTCAACACCAGGCGGAACTATTTCAACTCGGGTTGGGTCGGCTCCGTACAACTCAACGAGTTGCGTCACTTCTGCCGCGCAGTTCGCAAGAATCGCGTCGGAACACGCGATGACTTCGGTCTCGGCCTGAATTCGACGCTCGGGTTCTGCATCGCCCGTTTCCGCTTTGACGCGGGCAAGGGTGTGAAACGTTGAGACCAGCGGCAATGACAACTCGTGCTTGAGGCGATGTCCGACCACGCCCGACAACCAATAGTTGGCATGAATCGCATCGGGTCCATCGACACGCTTCAAGTGGCGAGCAACGCCATCGGAAAACTCGTCAAGAACCTCGGGAAGGTCTTCCTTTGCAAGGTCAAGCGGGCCAGCATCGATATGCACGACTCGGAAGCCCGGCTCAACATCAACGAAATCGGGTTGATCTTCAGCCGAACGTCGCGTGTAGACCTCGGTCCGAACGCCAGCTTGTGCAAGCGCGCCAACGAGTTCGCGCACGTACACATTCATCCCGCCCGAATCGCCACTGCCAGGCTGCGCAAGGGGGGAGGTGTGAAGCGAAAGTACCGCTAGGGATCGCATGACCCCTCCACGCTACGGCGAGACGACCCTGAGAAACACCTTCTGCGCTTCCAACCGCCCCAAAACTGCAATCTCGGGCGGCAAACCTCGCTCCCCCCGGCGGCGTCAGCCGATACGGGAGAGATAGTTGGTCAGCATCCAACACCACACCGGAGCAACGACCAGCCACGCATCGAGCCGCCGAAGCGCCGGACCGGCGGACTCTGAGGTTGGGGCCAATGCCGAAGCCACCAATGCTCCGAGTGGAGCAAGAACGGCAACGAGAGCGCCGAATACCCACCCAGCGCGAGTCTCGAACGGCCCAATCTGGAAAACCGATTCAGCAAAGGTCACGACCATCACCGCTGCGATTCCCGACAATGGACCTTCGAAAATACTTTCCGCTTCCGAACCCATCAGGTAGTCGCCGGTTTCATAGGCGCTGATGAGGATCAGCAGAACGACGAGCGCACCCATATCGGTACGTCCGGTCAGTACGACCGAGCCAGCAGCAAGCCCTGGAAGAAACGTCGACCTGAGTCCGACAAGAACATTGCTTCGAAGAACGCCACTGACAACAACAACTGTTGTCGCAACGATGAGACCAGCTCCAAATCCGATGGGCCCAGCGAGTGCGGCAATCGGAACAACTGCGGCAGCGGCACCGCTAACCATTGGATTGAATTTTCGCCCGACATCAGAAAATGCGCGAACAGTTTGCATTGCCGCAACTGCTGCAAGAACCGAAAAGAGCACGGACACTGCAATCGTCCCAAGGGCGCAAGCTGCGCACGCAGCGATGAACCACAACACACCTAAACGCGCGTGTGGGCCGTCTGGCTTCGGGAGATAGGCGAGTCGACCAACAACAGTTGGTTTGGCTTTTGCGCCACTCACGCGTACCCGCCAGAAACAGGCGGAAGCACTGCAATTTCGTCGGCATCAGTGACGGCTGCGTCACCAGTGACGGGCTCGCCGTTGCACCACACACGACTCGTGGCCACGACCTCGGCAAACGCAGGTCCATAACGTCGGGCCGCCTCGACAAGGACTTCGTCGACAGTTGATCCCGGGATCTCATCTCGGCTTGTACCGGCTGCTTCCCGGGCCGAAGCGAACAGACGAAGAGAAGCCACGAACGAAGGTTACGTGGTCACCGACTCACCTCGGTCTCGCGGGTCGGGTACCGTCACGCCGTGACTCGCCTCCTACTTGTACGCCACGGACAGTCCGAATGGAACGCCGTTGGCCGCTGGCAGGGCAAGGCCGACCCGGAACTCACCGACTTCGGCCGACAGCAGGCATTCCATGCCGCACAGCGAATCGGGTCAGTCGACGTCATCGTTGCTTCACCGCTCGTTCGCGCGTTTGAAACGGCACAAATCATTAGTTCTCAAATTGGCGTCGGGCCCATCGTGATCGATCCCGACCTCATGGAACGCGACGCCGGCGAATGGGAAGGCCTGACCCGCGCCGAGATCGAAACCGAGTGGCCTGGATACCTCGGCCACGACAAATGGCCTCCCGGATACGAACTGCACGATGAATTGCTGGTTCGCACCCGCGCAGCACTCGACCGAATCCACGCTGAGTACGAAGGCGCCGATGTCCTCGTGCTCACGCACGGTGGCGTGATCGGCACGCTTGAGGTCCAACATTCTGAACAATGGCAACGCATGCCAAACCTTGGCGGACGCGTGTTTGTCCACCATGGCGACCGCCTCGAAATCGGCGAACGTGTGGTTCTCGTTGAGGACGACGAAATCACTATTCCTGATCAGATTTGAATGATCCGATGACCGAGCCACAAGGTTCCTCACTCCCAGTTGAGATCGTGAGGTCGCGGCGTCGGCGAAAGACGGTGCAGGCCACCATCGTCGACGGTGTCATTCGCGTCCAAGCGCCCGCTTCGATGTCAAAGCGCGAACTCGATGAGCACGTTCTTTACCTCGTCGCTCGACTCGAACGCCGCTTTCGATCCGAGACTGTCGATCTCGCATCACGAGCGCTGCGGCTGTCGAAACGATTCTCACTTCCCAAAGCCACGTCAGTGGAGTGGGCCGATCAGCGGAGTCAGTGGGGATCGTGTACGACCACGAATGGTCAAATTCGAATCTCGAACCGGCTAGCGGCCTACCCGCCATGGGTTCTGGATTATGTCATCGTCCACGAACTCGCTCATCTGGTCGAGGCAAACCACTCTCCCGCGTTCAATGCACTCGTTGCCAAGTACCCACTTGCAGAACGCGCGCGCGGCTTTCTCATGGCCATTTCTTTCGGCGAAACCGGCATTGCTCAAGATGTCGACGGAGAAGCAGCGCAACCGGAAGAAGAAACCGATACGCCCCCCACGCTCTTTTAGACGTCAGGCCTATCTTTTTCGGCCTACGACCACGCAGTGCGGATGGAAGTAGCCCTTATCGAGACGCAACACATACGTTTCGAGTCCGTCAGAAGTCATAAGCGCTTTGAGCTCAACAGCCGAAGGAAAGTTCAACACATCACCATCGGTGATTCGCAGCACTTTTATTGCAAGGAACTCTTGGAACTGCGCCACCTGCGCCTTGAACTTCGGCGAAGTGTCGACTTCCTTCACGACCAAAAGTCCATCAGGTGAAAGCGCTTCAACGCATTCGGCGAGCAGTGCTGTTCGGGCTTCGACTGGAAGAAGGTAAAGCACATCGGCGAAAACAATCGCATCCCAACCGCCATCGATGAGCGGCACATCACCAGATGCTCGATGTTCAAACGAAAGGTTTGCTTCACCATTACGAAGCCCGAGAACCGACTGCTTCGCGAGCGCGATTTTTTCTCCATCGATATCGATACCTACGACGCTGCGGTCTGGAGAGGAAACAGCAAGGAACGTCGTGAAAACTCCGTGACCGCAACCGACTTCAAGAATGTTTCCCGAACGAGGAATCTGAACTTCAAGTGCCTCGAAAGGGGCTGTCCACCAGCGAATATTTGTGTGAATACGCGCCGACCGGGGTAACCCTCGCCACAGTGCAAGCGTTCGTTTCGCTGCCACCGAACGAGGTGGCTTCACAGCCCTGCCCTCGGAAGATCGGCAAAGGTGCCGAGTCGAAAGCCCGAGTCTTCAATCGCCGAGCGCACGGTGTTCGAACACAACGCAGTGAACTCGAGATCCCAGTTGTAATTCCATCGGTAGCGATCGCGTTCGGGGTCATCGGGCAATCCGGGATGACTACCAATTTCCGCGCTTGGCGCACCTGAAGCGGCCAAGAGACCAATCGCTTGAACCATTTCCGTGGTGCCGAGCGATCCAGCTTCATCGAGACCTGTCGCCGCTCCTGTCCAGGCCCAGTGACGTTCACGCAGCTCCGCCTCGAGCTGACGCGCAAGACGTCGGACCACAACCCCCACAGGACCGCGCGCATTCGACCGCGTCACTCGCATGGCATGAACGCCATTCGCATCACCAAGATCGAGTAGCACCCGGCTCACAGACGGCCAGAGATGAATGTGTTGATGCGTATCAAAATGATCGACAACCAGCCCCTCGGCCGTGATGGCTTCAAGCTGAGCCGCAAACTCTCGACGGAGATCGTCGGGATCGATCCGATGAGCAGCAGCACGGGGCAAAAATGCTTTCCATGTTGGCCAGAAATTTCCTCGTTTGTCGACCAGCGAAGGAACTTCGCGAGCCGATAGCAGCGGAGGATCTTCACCGACTGCGGTGAGATGGGCACCCACTCCAAGACTCGAGACATCGCGCAATTGCTTCGCCGAAGAACCGAACGCTGGTGCCACAGCGATGACTGACGTTGACGTCACGACTCCACGCTCATGGGCCTCAATGATCCCCTGAGAGACTCGTGCCGTGAGGCCGAAGTCATCGGCAGAAACAATCAGAATGGGCGCTTCGTCGTTTGACGACTTCACGAGGCTGCGCCGCCACCTGAGTTCCAGGGCTGGCGCACCTCGATCGGTAATGGTTCGAGCGATTGGAGTTCGCTGCGCAATTCATACATCTCGCGAAGAATCTTGAGGATTACCGAGTTCGAAGACAACGTAGAAATTCCGCGAGTACGTGGGAAGTAATCGACTCCGAATTGCACGATGCTGAATCCGAGCTTCTGAGCACGAGCGAGCAACTCAACATCAATGAACGAACCCTCACTCTGGAGTTCCACGTTGTCAAGCAGTGTGCGTCGCATGAGTTTGAAAGCAAAATTCATGTCACGAAGGCGTAATCCGAACATTGTTTGAATCAAATGGTTGTAGACGTAGCTATAAACAAGTCGACGCGCGCCTTCACCAGTGCGATCGAATCGATAGGCGCTGACGATGTCGGCTTCATAGATACGCAGAAGTCGAACTGCCTTCGACACTTCCGCCATATCGAATGGGAGGTCGGCGTCGGTATAGAGCACGATTTCGCCCGTGGCGTTTTCGAAGCCCGTCTTGAGCGTGCCGCCGAGCTTTCGATTGACGTCGTGATGAACAACTGAGATCCGCTTGTCGGCCGCAGCCATCTCGTCGGCGATCTTGCCGGTTGCGTCGGTCGACGCATCGTTAATGATGAGAACGTCACAGCGAGCGATCTCACCCGCTTCGATTAACGCATCGCCTGCTTCGAACGCTGCCGCGACGGCGCGTTCGATCGTCTCCTCCTCGTTCCACATTGGGTAGAAAATCGTGAGGCTCTCGAAATGCGCCATGGCCTCAGGCTACGTAGTAACCACGCCCGAAGGCGAAGGCCCATACCAGCAGGACAATTCCGCTCACCGACCACCATGCCCAACGCAACCGTGGGCGGGTCGCGAGAATCCCGCCGAGGACCAAGAAGCATGGGAACGTCGACAAGAGGTACCTGCCCGTCCCCTGAAAGTCTTTGGTGCCCACGAGGGCAATCGCAAGCATTGAGAAGCAGTAGAGGCCGTAGCCCCAGCCAAACTTTTTCCAGACCTGCCAGGCCAGAAACAGAAATCCGAGAACGAAGAGGCCTTGCAGGATCACGGTCACCGCGTACTGCAACTTTTCGAACGTGACGGTGTCGCCATGCTGCAACCACTGCCACGACCACCGCGGCAGATTCTTGATCTGCTGGAACCACGTGACCTTGAACCAAGTCCGTGGGCCAGAGCCCTGGTCCCATCCCGGAGCGCGCTGCACTTCATCGAACGCCAGCGGATGACCAAAACGAATGCCGAGATAGGTCATGTAACCGACAAGACCACCAAGCGAAAGCAGCACACCAGCGTCAGCCGGACGCAGTCGGCGCCACATCACGCGCGGTCGCCAGCGAGATTCGCCCGCTTCGATCACATGCCGGCGCCAAAGAGCAACGGCAACGAGTCCGATGATGAGTGCAATGCCAACTGGTCGGGTTGCGGTTGCGACTGCGCCAGCGAGACCCGCAAGGATCGTGTGATCACGCTCAAGAAGAAGAAATGCTCCAACTGCGGCAAATAAAAACAGTGCATCGCCGTACACCGCGCCGAAGAGATAGAAGACATACGGATAGACGAGGAACGTGATGAGCGCGATTCGTGCAACGCGATCGGTGATGTGGTGACGAAACCACTTGAACATTGCCAACACTGCTCCGAGACCGAAACCGATCGTGAGCAACGATCCAAGCAACTTCACCGACAACGTTGTGACTGAATGCAGTCCCCACATCACTCCGGGGTACGCCGGGAAATACGCGACCGCAGATTGTTGGTTAGGTCCCGCAAACCAATAGCCCGTGGTTGAAATCTGCGCGTACCAATTCCCATCGAAACGGAACCAACCGCCGAAGAGACCGGAACCCGGGTAGGACGACGAGTCAACGCCTCCGTAGGTTGCGAACGGCCCCCGGGCCCCGAGCCAAACGGCAATGAAGAGAACAACAAAGACACCTACCCACACCGCAAACGCATCAACCCAAGGAGCGAAGCCAAGAACGCCACACTCAGGCGCATCTTCGGCGCATGCGTCACTCGACGTTGGGGCAGAAGTCACGACGAGACGCTACCTGTGGCGTCGGCGGGGCCCGGGGAGACCGGTAACGTGTCGCTTCACGCCTCTGTGGCCAAGTTGGTTAAGGCAGCGGACTTTTAATCCGACGATCGTGGGTTCGACCCCCACCGGAGGCACCACAAAACGCTCGAAGCGCCCACCGCAAGGTGGGCGCTTCGTTCTTCAGAACCTTGGCGAACAAGCGATCAGACCGGGGCCTTACCTGTTCGAGCGGCCGCAAGCAGAGCGTTCCATTCAGCTTCGGTCTTCTCACCACTCGTACGGTAGACAACCTTGCCTTGCGCATCGGTTACAAGGAAGTACGGGAAACCCGAGACGCCGAGGGCAGCTCCGGCTTGGTTCTGCTTGTCATCAACAATCGTCGGGACACTCCACTTTTCACGACGCAACCAATCGGACGCTGGAAAGTTGCCCTTCGCTGGATCGTTCGATGTGGCGACTGTGACCAGTTCGACATCGGCAGGCATTCCCGATGCATTTAGCCAACCCTGGATTCGTGGAACCTCGGCTTGGCAATGTGGGCACCAATGAGCAACGACCATGATGATGTGCGGCTTGCCGTCGGCAGCAATGGTGAGTTGCTTGCCATCGAATTGCTGGCCGGTTACGGACGGAATCACTGTTCCGACCATCGGGTCAGCACCGCTATCGGGCATGGGCGTGAGGTTTGTTCCGTTTACCGCCACCTGCCCGTAGTCGAGTTTGCCGTTCGGGACGATGGTCCCGCCGCTTGCGGCAGAGCCCCCGCCCGAAGACTTGCTGCCCCGTCCTGCGACAACGGCAACAACGCCAACAACAACAACGACAACAACAATGGCGATCCAAATCCATGCAGTGGATTTACTTTTTCCGGCATTCGATGCAGCACGAACACGCTGCGATGCGGACTTCGATTTTCCTGGACGGTTACTCACGGGGAGACCTCAACTTCTTCAGCGATGTCGATTTCGACATCAGACGGATCACTTACAAACAACAGAGCAATCATGAACACTGCGGCAGAAAGCGCCATGAACGGAAGAGTGACGAAGTGAAACTCGTTCACATACTTCAATGTGCAAGGCACGGCGGCAGTGCAGAACGAGGTCCCAGAAGGAGGCGGGAACCACTGAATCCATGAGTGATACGCGGAAATCACAACACTGATGCACAACACCGGAATGGCGTACACCTTGATCGATGCGTCTCGACGCCACGAGGCGATCCCGAGAATGACTGACCACGGATACAAACAGATGCGCTGATACCAACACAGTTCGCAAGGCACATAGCCCTGCACCTTTGAGTAATAAAGCGATCCTGCGGTGGTCACCAGCGCGATGATCCATGCCAACGGGAGCGCAACGTTGCCCAGTTGCGCTCGTGTTTCGGCAAACGCGTCAGGATTTCCGAAACGGCGCAGTAGCGCGCCCACGACGATGGCTGCAGCACCTGCCCAACAACCAAGAGCGAGCACTGCGTAGAAGAACGAGAAGGACTGGACATTCATGCCCGGTCATCCTCGCAGAATCCGAGCCTTTCTCCAACGCGACCGCTCGACTCCTGTCCCAGCCACCAAACCACAGGGCTGACGTGTCGGAGACCCCGTAGGCTCGCACCATGAGTTCCTCGCCCTCCGGCACCACCGTCATAGCGGCCGTTGACTTTTCCGATCATGGCGAGCGAATCGTCCGAGAAGCACTTCTCCTCGCCCGTGCTGCCGGATCTTCATTGCATTTGGTGCATGTTGCGGCCGGTGAACCCGTCCTTGCTGGTTACGACAAAGAAGACATCAGTTCCTTCACCCGTTCCGCCCGTGCCGGTGAACTCACCGACGAGCATCGCAAAGTCCGAGAACTGGCCGAAACGCTCACCGACACCACCGGGGTCGAGGTTCACCCCTTGGTGATCATGGGGCCCGCATCGGAAACACTGCTCACCGCAATCGACGAACTCAACGCTTCGCACATCGTTCTAGGAACGCATGGCCACGGCGGAATGCATCACCTCATGTTTGGCAGCGTGGCCCAAGAACTCGTGCGACGCAGCAACGTCCCAGTCCTTCTCGTGCCCGTCGTCAAGCGTTAACGATCGAACAGGAATTCAGCATGGGCAAAATTATTGTCGGCGTCGATGGTTCAGGTGGTTCTCGAGAAGCGCTTCGGTGGGCTTTTGCCGAAGCAACGCTCCGCGGCGCCGCCCTCGAAGTCGTCACCGTTTGGCAGTACCCAATCACCTCATCGTTGCCAACGTTCGGCGCAATGACCACGCCTGATGATTTCGAAACCGACGCGCGGTCAACACTTCTCGCGATCTTGGCGGAAGAAGGAATCACCGCATCTGCTCCTATCCCGGTGAGCACACTGGTCGCCGAAGGAAACGCCGCTCGCGCACTTCTCGATGCCGCCAACGACGCGGAACTTCTCGTTGTGGGCTCAAGAGGTCATGGTGGATTCACCGGAGTTCTCGTTGGATCGATCAGTCAACAATGCGTGCACCACGCAACCTGCCCGGTCGTGGTCGTCCACCCAAACTGACGAAGACGCCTGAACGCTGACTATGGAAACAATGATTCAAGGCTTAAGCAGCGATGACGTCGCCAAGCGGATCAGTGACGGCCGTACCAACGATGTTCCGAATCCGACGAGTCGAACAATCAGTCAGATCATCAAGGCGAATATTTTCACGCCTTTCAATCTCCTACTGGGAATTCTTCTTGTCATCATTCTTGCGGTCGGCGAGTACCGCGACGCGTTGTTCGGCTTTGTTCTCGTGGGGAATGCCCTCATCGGCATCGTGCAAGAGGTTCGTTCCAAACGATCGCTCGATGCTCTCGCGGTACTCAATGCTCCGCAATCCACCGTCCGGCGAGATGGACTCGACAAAACTATTGCTTCGAAAGATGTGGTTCTCGACGAGATCATCGTGCTCATGCTTGGCGATCAGATCGTCGTCGATGGCGAGGTACTTGAGAGCTCAAACCTCGAAATAGATGAGTCTCTATTGACCGGCGAAGCCGAGTCAGTCGATAAAGCCACAAACGACACAGTGATGTCGGGCAGTTTCGTCGTCGCCGGGAGCGGAATCATGCGCGCAACTGCAGTGGGCGCTGATTCCTATGCATTCCGACTTTCAAGTGAGGCTCGACGCTTCTCATTAGTGAAGAGCGAACTCCGAACGGGCATCAATCGAGTTATTGCGATTGTTGGCTGGATGATGATTCCTGTTGCGCTCATACTCATCAGTTCCCAACTCGCAACGCACGACGGATTTGTTGCTGCGGTTCAAGGCTCAGTCGCTGGCCTGGTCGCAATGGTGCCCGAGGGTCTTGTTCTTCTCACAAGCATTGCCTTTGCCGTGGGCGCAACTCGACTGGCAAGCAAGAAAGTTCTCACGCAAGAACTCGCTGCCATTGAAGGTCTTGCTCGTGTCGACACGATTTGCCTCGACAAGACAGGAACCCTCACCGAGGGGTCACTCTCGCTTTCAACCGTTGAGCACCTTGTCATCCAAGCCACTTCAGCCATTGATCCCGCACTAGTTCTCGCCGCCATCGGCGCGTCGGACAATCACCCCAATCCGAGTCTTGCGGCGATTGTTGCCAAGTATCCCGATGGCCCCGGTTGGACACTTTCCAATTCGATTGCGTTTTCCTCTGCCCGGAAATGGAGCGCCGCACAGTTCGCTGAACATGGTTCGTGGTACCTCGGTGCCCCCGACATCCTCCTTGACCACGCCGTCTCAAACGCCACCCTTGCTACCGCCCGCACACGAATGGAGCACTACGCGAGCAAGGGCCAGCGGGTCCTCTTGCTCGCGGCATCGTCGTCGGGGCTGAACGGTGAAATTCTCCCCAACGGACTCGACCCAATCGCACTCGTTGTTCTCGACGAGCAACTTCGCGAAGCCGCACCGCAAACAATCTCGTATTTCGGCGATCAAGGTGTCGCCGTCAAGGTCATTTCAGGAGATAGCCCTGTCACAGTCGGTGCTGTCGCTACGCGCTGCGGTGTCCCTGGGGCAGACGAACCGATCGATGCGCGCACCCTGCCTGAAGATCAAGAAGCACTTGCTGATGTACTCGAGAAGCACTCGGTATTCGGAAGAGTTACTCCTCAACAAAAGCGGGCGATGGTGCACGCATTGCAATCTCGTGGCCACATCGTTGCCATGACCGGCGACGGAGTGAACGACACGCTCGCACTTAAAGATGCCGATGTTGGCGTCGCTATGGGTTCAGGTTCAGCTGCCGCACGTGCCGTTGCCCGTTTTGTACTTCTCGCGAATGACTTCTCTGTGTTCCCCTCAGTCGTCAATGAAGGACGGCGCGTCATCGCCAACGTTGAACGCGTTGCGAACCTCTTCCTCACGAAGACGTTCTACGCCGTAGTGCTCGCGATCGTGGTTGGCATCGGGCGGTTCCCCTTCCCGTTCCTTCCGCGCCACTTCACCATCATCTCGGCGCTCACCATCGGTATCCCTGGATTCGTCCTTGCGTTGTCACAAAACAATCGCAGAGCGATGTCGGGTTTCCTCCGCCGAGTCCTGCGGTTTGCCATACCGGCCGGCGTAATCACCGCCATTGCAACCCTCGTTGCCTATCTCATCGAGCGCAATCGCGATGTGCCACTTGACCAAGCACGGACAGTCGCAGTCATCACGCTGTTCACTATCGCTATTTGGGTTCTCGCAATTCTTTGTCGCCCGATGTCATGGTGGAAATACCTACTCGTCATCGCGATGGTGCTCGGCTTCATCGGCACTCTCGCCATACCCGGGATGCGAAATTACTTCGACCTTCCACTTCCCGACCCGCGTGATATTGCGACCGCCATCGGCATCGGCGTGTTCGCAGCAGCCATTATCGAAGTTGGTTGGCGTATGACCGACTGGTCGATCCCTCAGCCTGCAACAACTGACTGACTCGTCACTAAGCGCGCAAAGCCTCCGGGTGAACAGCGCGAAACGCTCGCGGTTTGCGGTATTCCTGGCTAGTGGCCAGTGTGGCCAAATCCGCCGTCGCCGCGCTCTGATTCACCAAGATGATCAAAATCGTCAACGGGTTGCAGCACTACATGTTCGACTTTTTGCACCACGAGTTGAGCGATCCGCTCACCACGTTTGATTTCGAATGGCTCGACGGGATCGGTATTAATCAGCAAAACCTTCAGCTCACCGCGGTAACCACTATCGATGAGACCTGGTGTATTCAGGCAGGTCACTCCGTGTTTCAGAGCTAGGCCACTACGCGGCTGAATAAACCCAGCGTGACCTTCAGGAATCGCGACCGCAATGCCAGTAGCGACGAGCGCCCTCCCTCCGGATGGAAGCAGAACCACGTTTTCTCTCGCCACCAGATCGAGCCCGGCATCGCCCACGCGGGCATAGGACGGCAGCTCTAAATCGGGGTCAAGGCGCATCACCGGAACTTCAAGCACCTACCGATCGTAGGACGGTGCGTAGGATCCGGTCATGCTCGCTTGGATTGATCTCGAAATGACCGGCCTCGATACCGCCAAAAACGTGATCGTCGAAATCGCCACGCTCCTCACCGATGACTCACTTGAGATCATCGCCGAAGGTCCTGATCTTGTGATCCATCAACCGCCGGAAGCCATGGCGCTTATGGATGAAGTCGTTGTCGGTATGCATACTCGTAGCGGATTGCTGCCTGCGATCGAGGCGTCGACCATCAGTCTTCAAGAAGCCAACGAAGCCACCATGGCCTTCCTGCGCGAACACATCGCCGAGCCGCGCACCGTCCCCTTGTGCGGTAACTCCATCGGCACTGATCGACGCTTCTTGGCGACCTACATGCCAGAAATCGAAGAATTTCTGCATTACCGATCGGTTGATGTTTCGACCCTGAAAGAACTCATCAAACGCTGGAACCCCACACTGCTCAAAGGGGCTCCCCGCAAAGCTGAAGGACACCGTGCCCTTGATGACATCCGGGAAAGTGTTTATGAACTTCGCTACTACCGCGACACGTTCTGTCTCCTCGCTCCCGAAGCAACAGCCCCAGAAGCGTAACGAGCCCTAAACCTAGGCAACTGAAGGCCACCGCCTCGGGTGGCGGTAGTGTCGGTTCTTCATGGGGGAAGCGCACGATCACAGCGGACATGCACATGGTGCTGAGGCGCCGCGCGTGCTGCGTCAGGAACAAGAAGACGCGTCCACCGAAATTACTGAAGTAGCGCGCGGCATTCTTCGACTGCAGCTTCCGACCGACTTCACGGGCCTGGGGCACGTGAACACCTACGCGATTGAAGATTCACGCGGCTTCACGTTGGTTGATCCCGGTCTGCCTAGTGATGAATCTTGGGCTGCGCTTCAAGACCGCATGCGCGACGCAAATATTCCGCTGGCGCGCGTGCACACCGTGTACATCACTCATTCGCATCCCGATCACTTCGGTGGCGCGCATCGGCTTGTCGAGTCCAGCAATGCCGACATCCTGACGTCCACGATGTTTCGCAAATGGACCGACCTTCTTGACCTCAACGAAACGCCTCTAGAACCACTCGATCCAGCCGACGCAACCGAGGCCGGAACAATCCTCGATGCCATTGGTTCGACCGATGAAGCCGAGATGGAACAATCGTTCCCTGGGTTCAAGGCATTTCGCGATCGCATCCGCGCGGCAATCGCCGACGGCCGTATTGAAGAAGTGTCGTGGATGAAAGCTCCACGCCCAACAATCGTCGTCGACGATGCTCAACGTGTGCGCATGGGCGATCGCGACTGGGTTGCCGTGTTCACTCCCGGACACACCCACGATCACCTGTGCATGTGGAACCCCGAAGATGGAGTGCTGCTTTCGGGTGACCACGTGTTGCCCACGATCACCCCACATATCGCTGGCTTCATGGGCGGCGATCCGCTTTCGAACTACCTGCAGAATCTTGACAAAGTCGCCCAGCTCGAAGGGATCACCACGGTGCTGCCCGCACATGGTCATCCGTTCACTGACCTTTCTGGTCGCTGCGACGCCATTAAGGATCATCACGCCTCGCGCTTGCAACTACTTGTTGACGCAAGCAGGGAAGCAGGTTGGGCTCCGATCACGAAGTGGTCCGAATACTTGTTCTCACCCCGCAGCCGAGGGCCAATGGCCGACAGCGAAACCTACGCCCACCTCGAAAATCTCCGTCTGGCCGGCAAAGCAGAGCGCCGTCCTGCCGATGAAGGTTTCGAGTACCGCGTCGAGTCCTGAAACAAATGACCGCACCGGTTTCTGCAAAAGAACTCTTCCGGAGTCGCTCAGTCACGCCATTTCTCTTGGCGTCGGTCGCTTCAACGATGGCCGCGATGATTCAAATCACCGCCCTGGGCAAACAGATCTACGACATGACCGGGCGCGATCTCGACCTTGGCCTTCTTGGACTGGCCGAATTCGCGCCAGCGTTTTTTCTGATGACCGTTACCGGTTCCTTTGCCGACCGTTATGACCGCCGTCATATCGCGTCGATCGGCCTCATTGTCGAGGTCATCACCACCGGCATGTTGGCCTGGTACGTCTCGACCAACCCCACTGACACGACACCGATTTTCGCCATCGTGATCGCATTCGGTATCGGGCGGGCGTTTGTTAGTCCCGCGACACGATCGATGCCTGCCGATATCGCGCCTGACGGCGGTCTCCCTCGACTGATTGCCTTCCACGTTGGCGGATGGCAAGCCAGCGCAATTATCGGACCTGTAATCGCCGGATTCCTCTTTGTCGCTTCACCTTCTTGGCCGTTCATTGCGTGCATGATCCTGACCGCTGCCGGAGCTTTGCTCATTCAGTTCGCCAAGCCTCGTCACGATCGCGTTGCACCGGGCGTTTCGCATGCCGGCGGACAAGACGCGTCGCTTATTGAACTTGGTGACGAAATGCGTCCGGCAGAAATGCTCGATGTCCTCGGCGAGCACAACGCTGAACACATCGCTCATAGTTCCACGACCCCATCAGCAACTTCTGACAGTGAAACAAAGAAGAAGCGCACATTCCATGAAGCATTCGAAGGGTTCCGTGTCATTCGTCGCAATCCCGCACTTCTTGGCGCAATTTCACTTGACCTCTTTGCCGTGTTGTTCGGTGGTGCTGTTGCACTGCTTCCTGCAATCGCCGAAACCCGTTTGCACGTGAACGCAGTCGGACTCGGTTGGCTCCGAGCCGCAGGCGGTATTGGAGCAGCCGTCATCACGATTCTGCTCAGCATCAAACCGATCCAACGTCGTACTGGCCCTGTCATGTTCATCGCCGTCGGAGTCTTCGGGTTGTTCACCATCACGCTTGGCCTCACTCACAGTTTCGCGATCGCGTTTCTGAGCGTCATGTTGTTGAGCGCGGCCGATTCGGTCAGCGTGTATATCCGCAGCACATTGGTTCCGCTCGTGACGCCATCTTCGGCTCGTGGCCGAGTGATGGCCGTCGAAGGCGTCTTCATCGGAGCTTCGAATGAACTTGGCGCGTTTGAATCCGGCGTAGCTGGTCAGCTACTCGGAACTGGTCGGGCCGTCGTTCTAGGCGGCGTTGCCACAATCGGTGTCGTCGTCGCCTGGATCGTTTTGTTCCCGGTTCTGTGGCAGTACGACCGATTCCCTGATCACCCGCCGGACTAACACGCGAATCAGTTCGGCGTAATCGTCGACCAAATGCTTCGAGCGCCGTCGCCTTCAACCTTGCCCTCTTGAGCGAGTTTGCGCAGATGAGCGTGCACCGACCGTTTCGCCATCGGAATGAGAATCGGGTCGAGGTCGACATAGGCGGCTTCAACAAGTTGCCCAATGCGGGCACTTCCCATTTCGATCATCAGATCGTGCAATTGCGCTTCTCGTTCAAGCCGATGCGAGACGTACCAGTCGATGACCGCGTTTGGGTCGGTGATGACGTGTCCGTGGGCCGGGGCAATCGCCAGTGGTGTCAGCGCTCGTACCTTGGCCAATGACTCGAGATAGGCCCCCATATCGCCGTCAGGCGGCGTAATCACCACGGTTGAGCCCTGCATGATGTGATCGCCCGAGAACAACAGACGTTCGCCTTCAAGGAAGAAACAAAGGTGATTGCCGGCATGACCCGGCGTATGCACCGCAGTGATCGTGAACTCATCGGCCGCGAGTTGGTCGCCATCACGAAGTCGCTGGTCAGTCTTGAGGCCATTGCGGTTACTCCAGGCCATCACCTTTGCACCGGTCTCAGCCTTCAATGCAGGAACACCCGGTGAGTGGTCAGGATGTGTGTGGGTGCAGATGATCCAACGAATACGACCTTCGGCCGCTTGAAGAATCGCCGCCGTGTGTGCTGCATCTTCCGGACCGGGATCGATGACGACTACCTCGTCGTTTCCAACGAGATAGGTGTTGGTTCCCGGGCCAGTCATATGGCTCGGATTGTTCGCGGTGATGCGACGAACCAGTGGCGAAATTCTTTGCGGCACGTCATGAATCAACGGCGGTTCGGTGGCGAAGGTGTCAGTCATTCACTGGCCCGAGTTCAATTGCCGCGTTGGGTGGGGAATTCGTAGGAGTGATATCGCCAACCCATTCGACCTCAACGGCACCACGACGACGAGTGAAACCAACCAGTGATGCCATACGTGTCCATCGACGTACGAGGCGACGACCCACTGGTCGTCGGACTGGCCCGATAAGCAAGAGCAGCCCAATCGTGCCCGAGATGAATCCGGGCACAATGCACAACACTCCGGCGATCGCCAACATTGCTCCGTCAAGCATTTGTTCGCCTGGGAGTTCGCCACGATTGGCCGCAAGCCGTGTCCGGCGCATCACGCCGATCCCTTCGCGTTTTACGAGCCACGCACCAAAAGCGCTCATGGCGATGAGCAGCGCAATCGTCGGGAAGATACCGATCGCGTCGGCCACGAAAATGACGACACCCAGCTCAATGAGCGGGAAGACAACGAACACGACGAACAGAGTCAGTGACACAAGGCCAGCGTATCGGTGAGGATCTCGGGAAGGCCGCCGCGTTGTGGACACTTGACCGCAAAAATGCCCCAGCGCCGGGTCGGAAGAACCGAACCCGACGCTGGGTCTGCAGCGAGCATTGGTCCCCCCGAACCAACGTCGCAGGTCTTTCAGACGGCGTGCTGTGTCAGCAGGGCCTTTCGTTCAAGTTCATTGAGTCCGCCCCAGATGCCGTGCGGTTCACGGATCGACAGGGCGTAATCAAGACAATCCGGACGCACGGAACACTCCGTGCAAATTTCTTTGGCTCGGTTCTCGCGCTGAAGCTTGTCTTCCTTGCGCTCGAACTGTGAGGGCGGGAAGAACACCACGGCCTGTGGTCCCCGACATTCCGCCTTCATCTGCCAATCGATTTCAATACGCTGAATACTCATCGCAGAACTGCCTCCCTACTCCGGATGGCGAACGTACAACCGGGTTCGCCTCCATTGCAAGAAAAAATGCGACGAATGTCACATCTCGGTCAATGGGATGAGAACACTCTCAGTCGGCGGCCTGACCGTCTTCTGACGTCACTGCCGTTTCGGTGGGAGATTCCTGCTGCCCCTTGGGATCGGAGCCTCCGGAGCGATCGCGATAGTCCTTGGCCCCACCCGTTTCGGGCTCGACCTCAAGCACCAAGCCATCGATGCTCACCACCCGGACTCGGTCAAGTTCTTCGATGGGAGTGGAGCGATTGGTCGATGCCCGCCAAAGGGCCTCTCGGATCTGGACAACACCATCGGGGTTAATTCCGGTGACGGCCCGACCCATTTCGCCGATCATCCATTCACGCCCGATCGTTGGCGTGGAAAAACGCGTGCGGACCATTGATGGCATGCCCGCAAGGAAGGTCAGCGCAATACCTAGGACCGCAACAAGCAATGTGATCCACGACATCGACATGCCGTCGTACACAGTGAATGAAAACACAACGAACAACACAATGCCGATACCGGTCCACACTCTTGGCACGCCGGTTTGCACATCGATCGCGAATGCGAACATCGAGATGCCGAGCAAAACAAACGCCCACCAATGCGTTGGCAATACCCACATTCCATATCCAGAAAGAATGAACGCTCCTGCACCGACGACGCCCGCAACTCCAACGCCAGCGGTGAACAATTCGAAGATGATCAGAGCAAGTCCGACAGTGATCAACAAAAATGCCACTGCGGGACTAGCAACGGTGTGCATGAGATTCGATACCAGTGAGAGTTGACCGAAGCGCACCTGCGTCAATGGTTCTCGTCGCGTTTCGCCATTATCAGCAGTGACTTCACGAGTCGCCACTCCGGGCAGATTCACGAGGAAATCGCCGATTGTTGGTGCAGCGACGGTCGTAACTCCAAGGTCGGCAGCTTCTTGCGCATTCACGGTCTTGTCCGTGATGGGAGCGAGTCGTTTGGAATCAAGACCGGAAACGACCGGTTGGCCAGCATCGCCAAGTCGTGAACCTGGAGCCATACCAACCTGATCAGCAGCACCAACGAGTTGCGCAGGCAAACCAGTGAGATGCGAACCCGAGGGACCAACCCACACATCAATCGGAACTGGTGAGGAAAGCATCGCGTTCAACAACGCTTCAAACGTCGAGTCATCGACGACGACACCGTTCGAATCGGTTTGGAGAATGAGGGCGAGCGCGCCTTCGTTGATTGCGTCATCGATTGAAGAACGAATGAAATCCACCATCACCGGATCAAGAAGACCGCTGACCTTCACAACCGCAACAAAGCCATCGGGGCTGCCTTCATTGATGATCGTTGTTGACGTTTCGGCCGATACGGGGCTCGTCATCGCACTCACGACGAACCCGATGACACCAATCATCAGCGCCACGACAGCAGTGATGGCAGCAGCGGTGGGTAGTCTGCGCATGTCGAGCCTCCGAGGGGAAAATGGACCCTGCACGATTATTCGCAGCATCACGGGTCCTCATCGTGGCCGGGAAGGGGGGCGTGGGCAAAAGCACCATGTCCGCGGCCCTGGCCCGGACCGCCGCCCGCGCCGGTAGTTCCACCCTTCTCATCCGTCTGACCCCGGGCGGGCCCATCAGCCGCCTCTTTGCCCAGCCCGAGCTCACGACCCTCGAACAGACCCTCCATCCCGGTGGTGGACCGGGCGGAGATGCTGATGTCCGAGGCCGTCTGGTGACCCCTGACAAGGCGCTAGCGGAGTATCTCGCCGATCACGGTCTGGCCCGCATCACCCGGCGTTTGGCGTCCACCGGTGCGATCGACGTGGTCACTACTGCGGCCCCAGGTATTCGAGATCTCCTCGTGTTGGGTCGGGTCAAGGCGATGGAAACCATGAAGGCCGCCGACCTCATCGTCCTCGACGCTCCCGCCGCGGGCCATGCAGTGTCATTCCTGCAATCGCCGACTGGTCTGCGCGGCGCGGTGGGGGCAGGCCCCATCGCCACTCAGGCCGACGATGTGCTGGCGATGTTGGCCGACCCTGAGCGGTGCCGGGTGATGCTCGTGACGTTGGCCGAGGAAACTCCGGTGAACGAAGTGATCGAAACCGCATTCGCGCTTGAAGACGAAATCGGTGTCGCGCTCGGGCCCGTGATCGTGAACGGCCTCGTCGACGTCCCCGAAGGACTCGATGGAAACATCGACGCTCTTCTCGCCGAGAACGCTCCGAAACTTTCGGCAAACGATGCTGCGGCGTTGCGTGATGCCGCCGCGTTCCGCCTGCGCTGGGCCACACGTCAACGAGAACAGGTTGCGCGCCTTTCCGACAGCTTGCCCCTCGCCCAACTCACAACACCTCAACTCTTTACTTCGGAACCCGGACCCCGAGATCTCGAGACATTGGCTGATTCACTCACGGTCGAGATCAACAAACTCACCGAGGACGACGTATGAGTTCGCTTGCGGCCCTCCTTCAGGAACGTTCGGTGATTGTGTGTGTCGGTGCTGGTGGCGTAGGAAAAACCACAACCGCCGCAGCACTCGCTCTTGAAGCGGCGAATCGGGGCAGACGCGTTTGTGTTGTCACGATCGACCCCGCACGAAGACTTTCCGATGCGATGGGCCTTGGTGCAGACGCTCCACTCAGCAACGAACCACAACGAGTTGATGTCAAAGTCAACGGCGAGTTATGGGCCGTCATGCTCGATACGTCAACCACGTTCGATGCGCTCATTCGCACCTACGCGCTCAACGATGAACAAACGAACAACATTCTCACGAACGATTTCTACCGAAACATCGCTGAGTCAATGTCTGGCGCGCATGAATACATGGCAATGGAGAAGTTGTACGAACTCCACAATGACGACCGTTTCGATCTCGTGATCGTCGACACTCCCCCTACGAGCAACGCGATCGATTTCCTCGAAGCCCCCGATCGCATCACGGGCTTTCTCGATCATCGCCTCTACAAAGTGCTCGTTACACCAAGCGGGGGTTTCGCTCGCGTCGTGAACTTTGCAGCGCAAGGTTTCCTGCGCACAATCGCTCGCATCGTGAGCGCGTCGGTGGTCGATGACGCCATCGAATTCTTCGCCGCGTTCGATGGCATGGAAGAAGGATTCCGCGGCCGCGCTGTCGCAGTTCACAATCTCCTCATTGCCGACACCACGTCATTTGTTCTTGTAACTGTTCCCCGCAATGACACGATCGACGACGCCATTGTTTTCGTCGAGAAACTGGCCGAGGCCGACATCAACGTGGAAGGGCTCGTAGTAAACCGCGTGCACCCCCACTTCGGCACGAACGAATTGAGCGGTCTCGCCCAAGGCCCGCTTGCGCCGTTCGTCACGGTGCTGCACGAATCACAACAGGTGGCTGCCGGTGAGCAGAACGTGCTTGAGACACTCACGCGGACCCTGACCAATGGCGCGGTGGTGAACGTCCCATTCCTTGATACCGACGTTCACGACCTTGAAGGCCTCGGCCGCCTCTCTCGCTGGTTAACCCCAACCTGACGAGGTCCAAAGAACTGCGGAGCCGATGGTTGGGCGGGCCCGGTGCCAGCCGGTACTGTCTGCGACGTGCCCACCATCCTTCTCGCCACCGATGCCGACTGGATTCTCGAAGAGGTCGATGCCTCCCTCGCCGACGCATCGACCAACGTGTACCGAGTACGAGCAGGAATCGATGTGCTCGAGGCGATCACCCAGTTGAGCCCCGATCTCGTCATCATCGATGAACAGATCGGCAACATGGGCGGTATCGCCACATGCATGGCCATTCGAAATGCCGAAGGCATGGACGTCATTCCGATCACCGCCGTTCTCATGCTGCTCGATCGGGCTCATGACGTGTTCCAGGTGCAACGTTGCGATGCCGACGGTTATCTCGTCAAGCCACTTGATTCGCTGCGTTTACGTAAGGCCGCCGATGCGCTTCTGGCCGGCGAGTCCTATGCCGACCCGATCAATCTCGCGTCGGGCGATGCCGCTGGTCTGGCATTTCAAGCCTGAAATCCGGCTTTCATTACAACCGAGGTCGTCCGATAGGGTGACCTCTCCTTACGGGCTGTAGCGCAGCTTGGTAGCGCGCTTCGTTCGGGACGAAGAGGTCGTGGGTTCGAATCCCGCCAGCCCGACCACATGTGAAAGGACCCCAGCTTTTGGTTGGGGTCCTTTTCGATTCAATGGTCAGTGACAACCGATCGAGTGATCAGCCCCGACGAGCAAGCAACTCTTCAGCGATCTGCACCGCGTTGAGCGCTGCACCCTTGCGCAGGTTGTCGCCGGAAAGAAACAGCGACAGTCCGTGTTCCACAGTGCGGTCAGTGCGAATGCGGCCCACGAAGGTGGGGTCGACACCAGCAGCCATTAACGGGGTTGGGATATCGGCCAATTCCACACCTGCAGCCTTGACCAATAAACGACGCGCATCTTCAGGGGTGATGGCGTTCGCGAATGAGGCCGAGATTGAGAGCGAATGTCCGGTGTACACCGGAACGCGCACACACGTAACGGTCACCTCAAGATCCGGAAGTTCAAGAATCTTGCGCGATTCATTTCGAAGCTTCTGTTCCTCGTCGGTTTCGCCGCGTCCATCGTCGACAAGTTTCCCGGCGAACGGAATCACGTTGTAAGCAATGGGAGCAGGAAACTTTTCAGGCGTTGGAAGATCAATCGCTGAACCCGAAATCGCTAATGCAGGCGCCGAATCGCCGATCTTCCTGATCTGTTCATCGAGTTCGGAAGTTCCAGCTAATCCTGCACCCGAAACGGCCTGAAAGGTTGTCACTGTGAGCGTGCGCAAACCAGCTTCGAGATCGAGTGGCTTGAGCACCGGCATCGCAACCATGGTCGTGCAATTCGGATTGGCGACAATGTTTTTCGGAATGGAATCGAGCGCGTGCGCGTTCACCTCGGGCACAACCAGTGGCACATCTGGATCCATGCGCCAGGCCGAGGAATTGTCGACAACGATCGCGCCTGACTCGGCGACTCGTGGAGCAAGAGTTAACGAGGTGCCGCCACCAGCGGAGAACAACACGATGTCGAGACCCGAGTAATCAGCGGTATCGGCGTCTTCAACGGTGATTTCGTGATCGCCCCACGACAGAAGGCGACCGGCAGAACGAGCGGACGCAAAAAGACGAAGTTCAGAAACTGGGAACTGACGCTTCGCGAGGATGGCGCGCATGACGCCACCAACCTGACCTGTTGCTCCGACGATACCGATACGCATAAGGGGAGAAACCATAGCGGTCACCCCCAGTAGGGCCACCAACGAATTTCCGCACCACCGTCAAAGCCCAGAATCAGGCCCCGAACGAGCGCTACCGCGGCTCAATCTACGTAGACGGGCCCATCGGCCAAGCCGAAAGCATCGTGCAACGAAACCACTGCTCGCTCGATATCGGCTTCGGCCACGACGCAGCTCACACGAATCGCCGACGTGGCGATCATCTCGATATTGATGTTGTTCGCGGCCAGCGTTTCAAACACTGTCGCTGCGACACCGGGGTGCGACTTCATGCCCGCGCCAACAACGCTGACTCGCGCAATGGCAGGGTCGCCGGTGACGTGAGATGCCCCGATATCAGCCGTGTGCTCTTCACAGATCGAAATAGCGACATCGAGTTCACTGTGCGGAACCGTGAAGGAGATGTCGGTGACTCCGCGATCTGACGTGTTCTGCACGATCAAATCAACATTGATGTTTGCATCGGCGAGCGCGCGGAACATCAGGGCGGCGATACCAGGTCGATCAGCGGCACCACCGACTGTGACTTTGGCTTCATCGGCATCGTGCACAACTGCCGAAACAATTGCTTGTTCCATGGTCTCGTCCTCCTTGGTGACGATCGTCCCGATTTCCCATGTAAATGCTGAACGAACATGAAGATCGACACCGTGGGTACGGGCGAACTCGACTGAGCGCATCGCTGGCTTGGGACAACCGTTGGCCGTCATTTCGAGTAATTCATCGAAACTGATTTTTTCCATCTTGCGAGCGTTCGCCACGATTCGCGGATCGGTAGTGAATACTCCGGTGACATCGGTATAGAGCTCGCATGAATCGGCACCAAGCGCGTGAGCAAGCGCAACCGCAGTGGTGTCTGAACCACCGCGGCCGAGAAACGTGACGTTGGATTCGGGCGAAACGCCCTGCGCGCCACCAACGACAGCGACGCGACCAGCGGCCAGCGCCTCGACAACTCGCGCAGGCTTTACGTCGACAATCTTTGCGTTGCGGTGTGTGGAATCGGTGAGGAATCCGGCTTGTGAGCCAGTAAATGATTCAGCCTCGATACCAGTGTCAGCGATTGCCATACACAACAACGCCATTGCTTTGCGCTCGCCTGCCGTGACGAGCATGTCCATCTCGCGACCGGGGCGAGTATCGGAAACCTCGGCGGCAATGCGCAGAAGGTCATCGGTTTCCTTGCCCATGGCGGAAATCACGACCACGACCTGATTGCCCTCTCGCACGGTGCGCGCCACATGGCCGGCGACAGCGCGCATGCGCTCGGGATCGCCGACCGAGGTACCACCAAACTTTTGAACGAGGAGGGCCACGGGATGCAACGCTACCGGCCGCCCCGACCTGATCCCGAATCACTTGTAGGTTCTCCAACCATGGCTCGCACCTCGGACCGCCGACAGCAACAGTTAGCCCGCCAAAAGGCGCAAGCTGCTTCGACAGCTCGCCAACGCAAGGATCGCCGGCGCAAGCAGGTGGCTGCCGGTGCAGTTGCCGTGATCGTCGTGCTCTCGACACTCGGCGCCTTCCTGGGCTCGCGTTCGTCATCGTCGTCGAAGCCCGCAACAACGTCCACCGCTCCGACGTCGACCACATTGCCTACGAACGGCATCACGCCGCCAGCCGCGGCGCTCGGCGCCACGCTCACAGGGGCAACGCCCTGTCCCGCCGAAGACGGTTCCTCGAAACGAACGACATCGTTCGCTTCGGCCCCATCAATGTGCATTGAGACCGACCACTTCTACACCGCCACCATTACGACCTCGAAAGGTCCGATGACGGTCCAACTCAACCCGCGAGTGTCTCCACAAACGGTCAATACCTTCGTCGTGCTCTCCCGCTATCACTATTACGACGGCCAACCAGTAACTGACGTTCGCACGCGCGCATCATTCACGATTGGCATGGCGTTCTCGGGCGGCACCAATCAACCCGGGTTTGCCATTCCGGGCGAGGTCCCAGCAAAGGGAACCGTCTTCACTCCCGGAGCGCTGTCCATGACCCTCGCATCGGCGTCGGCCGGTATTGGCGGGCAACTGGTCGTTGCCACCTTTGATCAAGCCCCTGATAACGATCAACAAGTGACACCGCTGGGCATCATGCTCAGTGGCGATACCACCATTGCCGCAATTAATACGCTGGCCAGCGAGTCAGGGAAGCCCACGTCATTGGTAACGATTCAATCGATCAGCATCGTCCGCAGCGGAGCAATCCCTAGCTAACAAATGCCCGCGATGGCTCTCATGGCCAGAGCCTTGCTAGCGTCGCCGCCCGATGGGAACCACGAAGCGTGAACGCCAAAAGGCCGGCCATAAGGCCCGTCTGAATGTTGAACGATCACTCGACCGCCGCGACCAACGTCGCCGGCGCCTCTTCACGATCGTCGGGGCTGCCGTCATCTTGGTGGCAGTCGCCGGACTGTTCACTGCGTTGAGCGATAACAGCTCAACCTCAACCACCGCCGCGACGACAACGACATCGCTGGCAACAACCACGACCGACGCCTCGCAAAACCTCCCATCAGCAGCCGGTAAGCCCTGCGTTGATTTCAACGACACACTTCCGGCCGGGGCCCCCGAGGTGACCATGCCTGTTGGAACTGTCCCCGATTCACTGGTCGTCAAAGACCTCGTGACAGGAACGGGAACCCCCGTCGCAAAGGGCGACTCCGTCACGGTCAACTACATCGGCGTGTCGTGTTCCACCGGCAAGATCTTCGATTCGTCTTGGGCCGCGGGAAAGCCAGTGACATTCCCACTCAACCAGGTGATCACTGGTTGGTCACAAGGTCTCATCGGCATGCAACCGGGTGGACGCCGACTGCTCATCATTCCTCCCGACCTTGGCTACGGCTCAACGGGACAAGGAAACATCCCGCCTGATGAATCACTCATCTTTGTCGTTGATCTGATCTCGGCGTCAGTGGCGGCCACTCCGGGAACCGCAGCGAACTAACGAGGTTCGATCAAAAAACGGCTTCGGGTAGCACCGAGATATCGGAAAGTTTTCCGTCTCGGTGCACGATGACAGATCCAGCGCCAGCTACGCGCCATCCGCCATTTCCGATGTCATCGATGATTGCGGTTCTGGTTGGAAGTTCAAGGAGCACCACACCCGACGACGCAAGATCGATAGTGCGCCGAACTTTGTCAGGCGACCATTCATCGCTGCGGGCGATCACAGCAAGCCCAGGCAAAAGTCCAAGCCCAACAGTGAAGGCACCACCACGTGTGTCGACCATCGGGTCACACAACACATCGGCACCAGCGCCACTACCGACTAACGCGGCACCACCACGCCACGCTCCAATGAGCGCTTCGTACACCGGAGTTCCTTTGAGCACCGATTTGATGTGCATCGGCGAAACGCCAGTGAGGTAAATGAACTTCGCATTCGCAACGGCTGCAGCGTTGTCAGCATCTAACGCATCAGTGCGCGTGTACACGGGCACTTCACGAACAGTTACATCAATGTTGGCGAACCAAGAGCGAGCCGCATCAACCGACTTCTGAGGATTCTCATAGGCCCAACCTGTGGCGAGAAGTGTCACTTCCGTCGCTCCGACTGCAGCAAGAAGTTCCGCGTCGAACGTGCAACCTTCGGAGAATTCGCCGCCACCTACAAGAGCTAATGGTCCACTCATTACTTTTCCTCCGTCTTGAGTTCAACGCGACGCGCCTCGACTGACACAAAGTGACGAAGGGGGGCAACGGCGGTTCGAAACGTGAATCGACTGATGTCGTCACTGACCAGTGTCGTCGTTCGCAACGCCGCGACCAGATCTCTTCCAATATGAAAACCGCGGACCCTTGGCGTCACACTCCATGGGGCAAGCGCGAGTACACGAATCGTGCCGGGCCGAATCACGGGTTCAACCGCCGCGAAACGACCTCCCGGCGCCAGCAGACGATCAATCGCCCCGAGCGCCCCTGCGAGGTCGGGAAACCGAATCAGTTCAGCGACCGAGATCACCCAATCCCAGTCGGGCCTCGCCTGACCATCGATGGCCGACGCGAGTACCTCCCGAGCGGTTTCATCGGATAGGTCGAGCACTCGTCCATTGGCTCGACCCAGCGCTTCGGCCCTACGGCGATCAAGTGCCGCTTCCACCGACCGGGGAAACCGGCGGTTTCCTTCAACGATCACAGTTCCGGGCTTTGACACGACAATCACGCTAGTAGGGGACCCCCTTCGGCTGATCCGCCCGCGCTTTGCGCAACGAAACCTACCCAGCGGTAACGTCTTGCGCTCCCCCGGATGGCCCGGGACAACTGACGGAGGAATGGCTGTGGCAATCAAACGAATCGGAATCATTGGCTCGGGAATCATGGGCTCGGGCATCGCCGAGGTTGCTGCCAGCACCGGCCACACCGTGGTGCTCCGCTCGCGTTCGATCGACAGCGCAAACGCGATGCTCGCCGGATTGCAGAAGTCACTCGCCCGCCAGGTCGAAAAGGGTCGCCGTGAACAGGCCGATGCCGACGCCATCGCTGCACGCGTTACCGCCACAGCAGACCTCGCTGATCTCGCCGACTGCGATCTTGTTCTTGAATCAGTCGTCGAAGATCTCGATGTGAAACTCGCTCTTTTCCGTGAACTCGATGGAATTGTGAAGGCCGATGCCATCATTGCAACAAACACCTCAACGCTTCCGGTTGTGGAAATGGCGATGGCCACAAATCGACCGGGCAAAGTGTGCGGCGTTCACTTCTTCAACCCTGCGCCGGCCATGAGCCTTGTTGAAATCGTTCGCCCAATGACCGCTGACGACGCCACCATCGCCGAGGTGACCGCGTTCGCTCAAGCATGCGGCAAAGACCCCGTCGAAGTTGCTGATCGTGCCGGTTTCATTGTGAACGCACTTCTCTTCCCTTATCTCAACAACGCCGTGAAGTTGCTCGAAAACGGAATCGCTACTCGCGATGACATCGACACCGCCATGAAGGGCGGCTGCAACTTCCCCATGGGACCGTTGCAGTTGCTCGACCTCGTTGGTCTCGACACGTCGGTTGCCATTCTCGATGCGTTGTACGACGAATTCCGCGATCCAAACTTCTCGCCCGCGCCACGACTTCGTCGCATGGTGACTGCTGGTCATTTGGGTCGAAAGTCCGGCATCGGTTTTTACGACTACCGAAAGTGAGTCGCTGTCATCGCCGATGACCGACCATTCGCAATGCCGATTGCTCCGCCACATTCAGAGTGGCAGTTTCCCGCGCCGGACATTGCTGACGAGAACGGCCTGATTGGCATTGGAGCTGATCTCGAGCCAGGAACGATCCTCGCGGCCTATCGCGCAGGAATCTTTCCGATGCCCATCGATCACAGTGAAACTGTGGGTTGGTGGTCGCCCGATCCGCGCGGAGTGCTCCCGCTCGATGGCTTGCGAGTATCGCGATCGCTTCGTCACTCCATCGACCGATACGAAACCACCATCGATACCGCCTTCGATGATGTCGTTTCGGCCTGCGCCAACCCCGACCGCGACGGCGCATGGATTACTTCTGAGATTCATTCGGCGTATTCGCGCCTCCATACTCTCGGCTGGACCCACTCGGTAGAAACCCGCGATCGCGCAACTGGCAAACTCGTTGGCGGGCTCTACGGCATTCATATCGGTGGACTGTTTGCCGGTGAGTCGATGTTCCACCACAGCGCAGATGCATCGAAAGTCGCCCTCGTCGCATTGGTCACGCACCTCCAAGAAATCGGCGTGGCCCTGCTCGATGTCCAATGGCTCACCCCGCATCTCGCCACCCTCGGAGCAATCGCTATTCCCCGCACCCGATACCTCACAAAACTCGGTGAGGCCCTAGAAATTCCCGTTCGCCCCTTCCTTTCTGAGGTTTCATCGTGACAACAGCACCTTCAGTGGGCGAGCATGGAGACATGAGTACGACCCCCTCCGGAGATTCCATCCGATCAACTGATCGACCATGGATGATGCGCACCTACTCAGGGCATTCAACTGCGCGCGCCTCCAACGAGTTGTATCGAACGAATCTGGCCAAGGGTCAAACCGGTCTGTCCATCGCCTTCGATCTCCCGACTCAAACCGGGTACGACCCTGATGATCCGCGTGCACGCGGTGAGGTCGGAAAGGTCGGGGTGCCGGTCGCTGAACTTGGCCACATGCGCGAACTCCTTGAGGGCATTCCCGTCGGGGGCATGAACACCTCAATGACGATTAACGCGACTGCAGCATGGTTGCTTGCGCTTTACGTCGCATATGCAGCAGAGAACGGAGTTGCATCGTCGGAACTCCGAGGCACAACACAGAATGACATTGTGAAGGAGTATTTGTCGCGAGGCACATACATCTTCCCTCCAATCCCTTCGCGTCGACTGATTGTCGACATGGTGGCGTGGTGTTCCGAGAACATCCCCGCCTGGAACCCCATGAACGTTTGCAGCTATCACCTGCAAGAAGCGGGCGCGACTCCCGTTCAAGAAATCGCATACTCACTCGCAACTGCTATCGATGTTCTTGATGCCGTTCGCGACAGTGGCCAGGTTTCTGCCGATCGCATGCCTGCTGTAGTCGCATCGATTTCATTCTTTGTGAACTCCGGCATTCGCTTCGTTGAAGAAGTGTGCAAGATGCGAGCTTTCACCAAAATGTGGGACCAAATCTGCCTTGAGCGTTACGGCGTCACCGATGCCAAGGCCCGTCGATTCCGCTACGGCGTGCAGGTCAACTCTCTCGGACTCACTGAAGCGCAACCCGAGAACAACGTTCAGCGAATCGTTCTCGAAATGCTTGGCGTCACACTCTCAAAAGATGCTCGTGCTCGCTCATTGCAGCTACCCGCGTGGAACGAAGCACTTGGTCTTCCCCGTCCGTGGGATCAGCAATGGTCACTGCGCATGCAGCAGGTTCTTGCGTTCGAATCCGATCTTCTTGAATATGACGACATCTTTAATGGCTCACACGTCATTGAGGGCCTCACTGATGAACTCGTCGCCGCAGCACAGGCTGAACTCGACGAGGTTCTTGCTCTGGGCGGCGCATTTGCCGCCATCGAAGAACTGAAGGGTCGCCTCGTTTCTTCGAACACTGAACGCGTCCGCCGCATTGAGACTGGCGAACAAGTTGTCGTTGGCGTCAATCGATTCACCGAAGCTGCCGAGTCACCACTTGCTGGCGATGAATCCATTCTTCGGGTCGATCCCGCGCTTGAAGCACAGACTGTCGCCGAGGTCGAGACCTGGCGGGCCGAGCGCGATAACACCGCTGTGGAAGCCGCACTTGCTGAACTTCGACGAGTTGCCAACACCGATGAGAACATCATGGGCGCCACCATCGCCTTGGCTTTGGCCGGCGGCACCACGGGTGAATGGGCAGGCGCACTGCGCGACGTCTTCGGTGAGTACCGCGCCCCAACCGGAGTGGCTGCCGCCGCTGGTGTTGGCACGTTGCCCGAGGACCTTCGGGTGGTCGCCGAACGAGTAAAGGCGATGCCTGGTGGTCCCCCAAGATTGTTGGTGGGAAAGCCCGGCCTCGACGGCCATTCCAATGGCGCTGAACAAATCGCGGTCGCAGCCCGCGACGCCGGTATGGAAGTCATCTATCAGGGCATCCGCCTTACGCCGGCTCAGATCGCTGCAGTAGCGAGAGACGAAGACGTCGATGTTGTCGGCCTCTCGATCCTGTCGGGGAGTCATCTCGACCTCGTCCCTGACGTGGTGGAACGACTTCGTGCCGAAGGCGTGACCTGCCCGGTCATTGTCGGCGGGATCATCCCCGAAGACGACCGAGTGACCTTGCTCAACGCCGGTGTCGCTCGGGTCTACACACCAAAAGACTTTGAACTCGGACACATCATGAGCGATATCGCTGATCTTGTTATCGAGACTCGTCGCTAAGACCTGCGACTAGTCGTTCAATTCAGCAATAACGGCTTCAGTGTCTTCACCAAGCGCACGTGCTGCAAATCTGATTCCGCCAGGAGTCGCCGACAAACGGGCGATGACGTTCTGCATCGGAACACCATCGATGTCGACGATTGCTTTGCGCTCCCGAAGATGCGAGTCATTCACAACTTCGGTCATCGAGTACACAGGGGCAACGGCGACTTCTGCACGTTCCGCTTCGTCGAGTACTTGCTGCAGCGTTCGCTCGCCGATCCAGTCGCCCACGATCTGATCGATAAGTTCCCGGTTGGCCACTCGATTCTCGAATCCTTTGAATCGAGGATCGTCGGCGACACCGACCATTGCCATAAATCGTTGGGCCACCGACTCTGCCGTTGCCGAAACAACTACCCACTTGCCGTCGGCGCATTCGTAAGTCTTTCTCGGCACTGTGTAAGGAATACCTGAACCAAGTCGAGGCTGTTCGTACCCAGTGAGCGCATTCGCAGACACGAGCGGGCCCATCAAATGCAGCATGGATTCAAGAAGGTTCACATCGACGATCTGGCCAACACCTGAATGCACCGCAACCATGGTGGCGAAGGCCGCGACGATTGCCGTCACTTCATCGGTCAACGCAATCGGCGGAAGTGTTGGTCCGCCATCGGGTTCACCGTTGACGCTGGCAAAACCCGACATCGCTTCGGCTATCGAGGCGAACCCCGGCCGATCTCGATACGGACCGGTCTGACCAAAGCCCGTCACGCGAGTGATGACAAGTTTGGGATTCACCGCAAGCAGAACTTCAGGTTCGAGCCCAAGCGCTTCAAGTTTTCCCGGACGAAAGTTCTCGACAAGAACATCAGCAGTTTCGAGCAACTTGCGTAGAACCGAGATTCCTTCTTCCGATTTCAGATCGAGGACAATCGTGCGCTTTCCCCGCCCGACCATTTTCCAGAACAACGTGACGTCATCAGATGGATCTCGCCATCCCATGTCACGGACTGTGTCACCTGTGCCGGGGCGCTCAACCTTGATGACGTCGGCACCAAAGTCGGCCAAGTGCCGCGCGCAACCAGGCCCAGCCAGGACCGTCGAGATATCGATAACACGCAGATCGGAAAGGGGCGGATTGGGCACGACCGAAACGCTAACGGGCGGAACGCAGAACTCGGGGCAATGCGATTGGTGCTCGAGTGTCTACGCTTCATCGAACCTCAGGAGGAACCATGACTCGCATCGGCTACCAGATTCCCAACTTCACCTACCCCGGAGTTGGCCCCGCTGAACTCTTCGACGCAGTGGCTAAGCAAGCCGCTGCTGCTGACCGTTCCGGCTTCGACACGATCATGGTGATGGACCACTTTTACCAACTACCAATGTTGGGCGAGCCTTCGAAGTACATGCTCGAGTGCTATTCAACTCTCGCTGCTCTCGCACAGCACACGACGAAAGCTCGACTTGCATCGCTCGTAACCGGCAATACCTATCGGAACCCTGCTCTCCTGGCGAAGACAATCACCACACTCGACATCGTGTCGGGTGGTCGCGCTCAACTTGGTATCGGTGCAGGTTGGTTCGAACTCGAACACGACTCACTCGGATTCGAATTCGGCACGTTCACCGATCGATTCGAGAAACTCGAGGAAGCGCTACAGATCATTCTTCCGATGCTGCGCGACGAACGACCCACATTCACCGGAAAGCATTATTCGGTCGACAATGCCATCAATCAGCCCGCGCCGATCAGTCGAATCCCAGTAATGATCGGCGGATCCGGCGAAAAGAAGACGTTGCGCATGGTTGCGCAATACGCCGATTCAGCGAACTTCACCTGCGGACTCGATGAGGTTCCTCGAAAAATGGACGCGCTTGCTGCACATTGCGAACGCCTTGGCCGAGACCGCAGTGAAATCACTGTCAGCAAAATGGGTTTCTGCGTCATCGCCCCGACAGTCGATCAGGCCTACCAAGAAGCCAAGTCCTACATGCTCGGAATGGGTGTCGATCTCGACGCTGTCGACGAGGCCACTCGCGAAATGTTCCTGTCCCCCGTGTGGTGGGGCGGTTCGGAAGAGATCGAGGAATGGTTTGTGAAGGTCAGAGACCTCGGTCTCGATGGCGTCACGGTTTCACTGCCGGCGAACGGCACACTTCCCGAGCGCATTGAGCAACTTGGCGAGGTAGCGGTAAAAGTTTTCGGCAGCGCGAGCTAGCTGCGGGCGGCGGGGCGAGCCCGACGCGACGCGACTGGCCGCGACCACCAGCGACCGCTGAAGCGCCAGCGTGCTTCGGGTTCAACTTCCTGACCCACCATGATGCGAGGTCGCGTGATCTCTATAGCGGCTGCAATCGCTGCTGCTTCTTCGATGGTCGGTTCAGGCGTGATGCGCACGCTCGACGACGCGTCGGTCACAGCGGGATATTCCCGTGCTTGCGATGCGGAAGTTCTTCACGCTTGGACTTCAGCATCTCAAGACCAGCGATGACCTTCATGCGCGTGTCAGCAGGATCGATGACATCGTCGATAAAGCCGCGTTCGGCAGCGATATACGGATTCGCAAACCGCTCGGTGTAATCATCGATGAGTTCAGCGCGACGCTTTTCGGGATCGGCCGCACCTTGAATTTCGCGGCGATACAGAATCTCGACAGCGCCATTGGGGCCCATAACCGCAAGTTCGGCCGATGGCCAAGCAAACGCGAGATCGGCACCAATCGACTTGGAGTTCATAACGACATATGCGCCGCCGTAGGCCTTACGAGTGATGACCTGAATGCGAGGAACAGTCGCTTCACAGAACGCGTAGAGCAACTTGGCACCGTGGCGGATGATGCCGCCGTATTCCTGATCGACACCGGGGAGGAAACCAGGAACGTCAACGAATGTCACGAGCGGAATATTGAACGCATCGCAAGTACGCACGAAACGTGCGCCCTTTTCTGCAGATTCAATGTCGAGCACGCCAGCAAGCACCATTGGCTGATTGCCGACAATGCCGACGGATTCACCATTGAGACGAGCGAATCCGCACACGATGGAACCAGCCCACCGCGGGAAGTATTCAAAGAAGTCGCCATCGTCAACGACTGATGCGATGACCTTCTTCATGTCGTAGGGAATATTCGGGCTGGCCGGCATGATGTCGACCAGTTCGGGACAGCTGCGTTGCGGATCGTCGCCGGTCGGCATCGTTGGAGCTGTCTCAAGATTGTTCGACGGAAGGAACGAGAACAGATACTTCACGTCGTCGAGACATGACTTCTCGTCTGGAGAAACGAATGTGGCCACACCCGACTTGCTCGCGTGTGACTTTGCGCCACCAAGTTCTTCGAGCGTGACTTCTTCGCCGGTCACGGTCTTCACAACATCGGGACCGGTGATGAACATGTGCGAGGTTTCGTCGACCATGAAGATGAAATCGGTCATTGCGGGGCTGTACACCGCGCCACCGGCGCATGGGCCGAGGATTACCGAGATCTGAGGAGTGACACCCGAAGCAAGAACGTTCCGATGGAAGATGCCGCCGTAACTGGCCAGCGACACCACGCCTTCCTGGATACGAGCACCAGCGCCATCGTTCAGACCAATAAGCGGAGCTCCAACAGAGAGAGCGAGGTCCATGACCTTGTGAATCTTTTCGGCGAAGACCTCGCCAAGTGCGCCACCAAACACCGTGAAGTCCTGCGAGAATACGAACACCTTGCGGCCGTCGATCGTTCCCCAACCGGTGACGACGCCATCGGTGTAGGGGCGTTCTTCGATGCCACTTTCATGGGCACGGTGACGAGCGAGCATGTCGAGTTCGTGGAACGAACCCTCGTCCAAGAGGTAGTCGAGCCGCTCGCGGGCAAGCATCTTTCCCTTGGAATGCTGGCGTTCAACGGAACGCTCCGAACCGGCGTGAAGGGCTTGTTCTTTGAGCTCGGCCAGTTGGGCCAGGCGCTCGGTCATTGGGTGTTCAGACATGGCGCCAACACTACCCAGCCCACGGTTGACCACCGGAATGCGCCGGTCCACTCACCGATAACCCGCAAACTCGTTCGGCGGTCTAGCCTTGTCTTCCACGCCCGTCGTCGCCGCTCTCGGCGCAGGAAGGACACCACATGGTGCTCGCTGAACTCATCGGTTGGGACATCGTCATTGTCCTCGCAATCATCGCCCTGCTTTTTGGTGGCGCCAAACTTCCAAAGCTCGCTCGATCGCTGGGTTCGGCCAAGGGTGAGTTTGAGAAGGGCCTCAAGGAAGGCGCTCCCGAGTCCAAGGCGACCGACGCCAAGGCCACTGAAGCCACCGACAAGACCGATTCCTGAGATTCGCGCCGATTGGCGCTGACACCAGAACTGACAACTGACCGGCCTTTGGGTCGGTCAGTTTCGCGTCTGGGCCAACTTCTCGGCCCGCTCCACAAGACGCGGCGCGTCAATGCGTGCTGCGACTTCAGCAAGGTTTGCTTGCGGTCCCGTCCAGCGAAGTTCCTCGACCTTCGTGAATGTCGGTGCATCGGTCACAACGGTGGCGATCTTGCGAAACAACATCGCAAGTTCCATCTGTTCCTGCAACGTTGCCGCGAGTTTCGCCGCCCCTCGCACCTGGACATCCCAGGTCTCGGGGTCAGCGGGAATATTTTCGATATGTAAATAGCGACCAAGAACTGTTGACGCCGACTTTGCCCCCCAACCAGGCAAACCGGGGAACCCGTCTGATGCATCGCCCATCAATGCGAGGTAATCGGGAATCGATTCCGGTGGAACGCCAAACTTCTCAATCACGCCATCGTGATCGAACGTCTGACCTTTGCGACGATCGAACTGCACCACGCGAGTTCCGACCACACACTGGGCTAGATCTTTGTCGGGAGTGCAGATCAGCACCTGATCGACACTTTTATCGGCTGCAGCGCGTGCAGCAGCCGAACCCATGCCATCGTCGGCTTCGTGTTCGATCATTGAGAACACGGTGAAACCAGCAGCTTCCAACACCTCGTCGAGTAACGGAAACTGGTTGCCTAATTCAGGATCAAGATCTTCACCCGATTTGTAGCCATCCCACATGGCGTTGCGGAATGAATCCACCGTGCGATCAGTAGCGACGCCAACGTGAGTCGCCCCTTCATCGAGCATGTTGAACATTGACATCACCACGCCGCGTGTCGCTGCAACCTCCATGCCATCGCCATTGACACGCGATGGAAGCGCAAAGTGATGCCGAAAGAGTTCGTATGTACCGTCGACCAGATGTACCTGCATACCCGCAGTCTCGTCTGAATCTGGGACCCACACCCGATCGCTGTTCGCGATTGCTGAACTCCGATTGACATGGTGG
>CAIPQK010000202.1 GCA_903867185.1 uncultured Candidatus Nemicrothrix sp.
CGCGATGGAAGCGCAAAGTGATGCCGAAAGAGTTCGTATGTACCGTCGACCAGATGTACCTGCATACCCGCAGTCTCGTCTGAATCTGGGACCCACACCCGATCGCTGTTCGCGATTGCTGAACTCCGATTGACATGGTGGACTATCGGTCTACAAAGGACGTTCCCAATGCTGATGCCTAGTGTTCGCACAGACCTCGTTGTCTCTCCCCGCCCCAACGGCGAGGGCGTCCTCGTTTATGACCCAGCCACCGATACTGGCCACGTCCTCGAAGGCGTCACTGCTGCAGTATTCGCTGCTTGTAACGGAACGTCCGACATTGCTGCGATCGAAGCTCACGTCGCAGAAGCAATCGGCGCCATCGCCGATCCCGCAGTTGTAGATGCTGCGATTGATCACCTTTCTGCCGCTGGACTTCTTGACGAACCAAAGGGCATCTCGCGCCGCGTACTCATCGGCGGCCTCATCGCCGGAGCCGCTGCGGTTGCAATTGCTCCCGTAATCACATCCGTAGCCCGTCCAAGAAAAGCATCTGCTCAAATTCCGCCGGCCGTTGATCCGAAATCCGCTACGACAGCAGCGGGCACTCCTGTCCAGATCCCGTTGTCTTCCGTCGGCTTTGACGCAACACGCACCGTGTATTGGAACGTTGACCAACCGGCACACGGAACCGTCACCGTCACAAATACATCTTCGGGCGGCGTCAATACCGGCGCGTACGCCACCTACACGCCGAACCCTGGCTATTCGGGGCCTGACTCGTTCAGCTACGTCGCTGGCGAGTGCTCCTCACCTGGCGTTTACACCTACACCGCTCCGCCCGCGGCACAAGCTTCATGTCCGGCCGAGAAGTTCATTGGCGGAACCTGGATTGGTGCCGCATTGGTTTCGATCACGGTGACCCCGACTCCCACCACAACCACAACCACTCCCGCAACGACAACGACCCTGCCAACTGACGAGTCGACGCCGAAATACACCGGCTGAGTCCACCGGCAATGGACGACGCCGACCGCGATGCTCTCGCGGAACTACGAGCCCAAGCGCTCCTATCGCGAACACAGCCCGCTCCATTTTTCGTCGTCGAGAACTTTCTCCCGAACGACCTGCATGACCTCGTGCTTGACGGGCTCATAGGCCTCGAGAGCGAGTTCTGGTCGAACCGCACTGCGGGTCGTGACGCGCTCGCTCTTGTCAATCCGCAACCAGTCGGCCCTGTCATTGCAGAAATGGAGCGTCGCTTTGATGAAATTCTCGCCGCGCTTTCCGCACAAGGCGCTCCGGTAAATGACATCCACGGCTGCCACATGGAGCCACCAGCGGTGTCCGCTAGTGGTCACGCCAATTTTCACGCTCCGCATATCGACAACGATCCACTCAGCGGGGTTGACGCTGTTTTCACCCGTCGCATCAGTTTCGTGTGGCATGCATTCCGTCAGCCGCAGGCGTTCACTGGCGGTGGACTGCGACTGTGGGACCACTCGGAGGTCGCTTCCGAGCATGGGCCGTGGACACCCGCTTCAACCTGGAACGACCACCCATGCAACGACAACACCCTCGTGGCGTTCAGTTCTTATTCCCTGCACGAAGTGTTACCAGTTCAGATGTTTGAAGGGCCCTTCGCCGACCGGCGTTTCGCCGTCGTCACCGCGGCACACGCATCCTGACCCAAGAGGGCGCATCCCCGTACGCTCTCTGCATGCCGGAAACCTCAGAACGACTCGTCAACCTTCGCAAGTGGAACATCGGCATTGGTGGCCTGCACCTTGTGCAAGGCATCCTCATCCTTGTTCTGAGCACCTCCTTCGCCATTCCGATTGTTGCAACGGTCATGACCGGCCCGCCCGGCGCTGAGAATTCGTTATCGGTTAGCAAGCACTTCTTCGACTTCAACTTTCCGATTGCCATTGCGCTCTTCTTATTTCTTGCCGCTGGCGATCACCTCCTGACCTCCGTGACTCCATTGCGATCTTGGTACGAGCGCAACCTGCTCCAGGGAATCAACTACGCGCGATGGATTGAATACTCGGTGAGCGCGTCAATCATGATCGTGCTGATCGCGCTCTTGAATGGCATCAATAACCTCTACGCCATCATCGCCATCTTCGGCGTCAACGCCGCGATGATCCTTTTTGGCCTGGTCATGGAACAGGTCAATCGCAATCGCGAGAACGTCAACTGGTGGCCCTTCATCTTTGGCTGCATTGCCGGCATCGTCCCGTGGATCGCAATCGTCATCGGGCTTGTCACTTCGTCAACTGACAACACGATGATCAACGGGGTTCCGGCAAACTCAGAAGGTGTGCCGACCTTCGTGTACTTCATCGTGATTTCGCTGTTCCTCTTGTTCAATTGCTTCGCCCTCAATCAATGGTTGCAATATCGAGGAAAAGGAAAGTTCACCGACTACCTCTACGGTGAAAAGGTGTATCTCGTACTCAGCCTTGTTGCGAAGAGCGCTCTTGCTTGGCAGATCTTTGGCGGCACGCTCGCCAGCCCTTCCTGAACTAGGCGCTGAGTCGACGAAGAACCGCGCCAACG
>CAIPQK010000203.1 GCA_903867185.1 uncultured Candidatus Nemicrothrix sp.
CCCTTGTCATCGATATCGGGGACGCAGGCCGAGGTGTCGTGGACATGGCCATCAGTCGCAACGAGTTCGGGATTCACTTTGGTGCCTTTGGGGCACGGATTGCCACCGTGTACATGGTGCGATGCGCTTGGTGAGGCAACGGCCGATGTAGCGAGAACAATGAGAGCGACGGGAATGATTGAGGCGAAAACCAAACCTTCGGTGCGCCACCCGGTGGCAAACGTGGGACGCCAAATCGAGAGCACCGCAACCACAACAGTGAGTGCTTCAAGAGCAACGCACGCGAGGTCGACAAACGACTTGGGTTGCGCAATGCCGGAACCGGGGCCAAAGGGTGCACCCCATACGCGAGTGATTGCCCACGCAGCGATAAACACCACCGACGCAGCGACGGTCAACCACAACATCCAGCGCTTAGGTCGCAGGACGATGCCGATGGCGAGCGCTACCTGCACCCAGCCAGTCACGATGAATGCGATGCCCTCGGGTGCCCATTCGCTCATGTGTTGGGGCACCATGGCGAAGTGAATGATCGCCGCGCCTAGTAACGCTGCTGCCAGCGTTACTCGCACAAATGAACTTGGTGATGTGGTGTTGTCCACGTTGACCCCCCGGTCGTTCAGGGGCCAGCGTAGCGAGGGCTAGACGCCTTGGCGCTTACGGATGATGTTGAGCGCTCCGCCGGCTTTGAACCAACCGATTTGTTCGTCATTCATTGTTTGAATGCCTTCGAAGTCGATGGTGGTGCCATCGGGCTTCACGATCTGGCACTTGACCGGAACGTCGGGAGTCAGATCAGCAAGGCCCAGCACGTTGATTCGATCGTCTTGTTCGATCAGGTCGTAGACCTTGGGATCGGCAAAGACGATCGGCAACACACCCTGCTTCTTGAGGTTCGTTTCGTGGATACGGGCGAACGAGCGGGTGAGCACGACCTTGGCGCCGCGGTAGCGCGGTTCCATCGCTGCGTGTTCACGTGAAGAACCTTCGCCGTAGTTCTCGTCGCCAATAGCGATCCAACCTTGACCAGCAGCGTGGTAGCTCTTGCCAATGTCGGGGAACGACTTGGTGGTGCCGTCAAGCTGATCTTTGCCCTGGCCAACTTCGTCGGTGAACGCGTTGACAGCGCCGATGAACATGTTGCCTGAGATGTTCTCGAGGTGACCGCGGTACTTGAGCCACGGACCAGCAGCAGAGATGTGATCGGTGGTGCACTTGCCTTTGGCCTTCATGAGAATCGGAAGGTTGAGGAAGTCGTTGCCGTCCCATGCGTCGAACGGTTCGAGAAGTTGAAGTCGGTCAGAGGAGGGCGACACCTTGATGACAACCCTCGATGAATCGGCGGGCGGAGCAATGAACGTGTTTTCGCCGGAGGTGAATCCCTTGGGCGGAAGTTCAACGCCAACGGGAACCGGGATAGTGACCTGTTCGCCAGAAGCGTTGGTGAGTGAATCGGTGGTGGGGTCGAAGTCGACTCGTCCGGCCAATGCCATGGCCACAACGGTTTCTGGTGAGGTGACAAAGGCAAGCGTTGATGCGAGCCCGTCGTTCCGCTTCGGGAAGTTGCGGTTATATGAGGTGACGATGATGTTTTCGGTGCCCTCTTCAACATCACTACGCGACCACTGACCGATGCACGGACCACAAGCATTCGCCAACACCGTGGCGCCGATCTGTTCAAGGTCGGCCAGCAATCCGTCGCGTTCGATGGTGGCGCGCACCTGTTCCGAACCAGGGGTGACCAGTAACGGGGTTTTTGTGCTGAGTCCGTTTGCGTGAGCAAATCGAGCGATCGCTGCAGCGCGGCTGATGTCTTCGTAGGAAGAGTTCGTGCATGACCCGATGAGAGCTGAAGAGATTTCCATCGGCCAACCTTCGGCCTTTGCCTCGGCACCGAGTTCGCTGACCTTGCGGGCTCGATCGGGCGTGTGCGGACCATTGATGAGTGGTTGCAGCGAAGAAAGATCGATCTCGATGACCTCGTCGAAGTACGAAGCAGGATTGGCGAGAACTTCATCGTCGGCACGAAGGTCGGCAGCAACGGCATCGGCAGCTTCGGCAACATCGGCTCGACCAGTTGACGCGAGATAACGCGACATCGCCGGGTCGTAGGGGAACAGCGAGGTGGTCGCACCAATTTCTGCACCCATGTTGCAGATGGTGGCCTTACCGGTGCACGAAATGGATTCCGCGCCAGGACCGAAGTATTCGACGATGGCACCCGTTCCGCCCTTGACGGTGAGGATGCGAGCGACCTCGAGGATGATGTCTTTCGGGGCCGACCAACCGGCAAGCGTGCCGGTGAGTTTCACGCCGATGAGCTTTGGCCACCGAACGTTGAATGGATAGCCGGTCATGACATCGACGGCGTCGGCGCCACCAACTCCAATTGCGATCATGCCAAGTCCGCCAGCATTGGGCGTATGGCTATCTGTGCCGATCATCATTCCGCCCGGGAATGCGTACTGCTCGAGCACGACCTGATGAATGATGCCGGATCCTGGCTTCCAGAAACCGATTCCGTATTTGGCAGAAACCGATTCAAGGAAGTCGTACACCTCGGCGTTGACATCGTTTGCCGTTGCAAGATCGATGCGCGCGTTGCTCTTTGCTTGAATGAGATGGTCGCAGTGAACCGTTGATGGCACGGCTGCTTCGGGAAGACCAGCGGTCATGAACTGCAGCAATGCCATCTGCGCAGTTGCGTCTTGCATGGCAACGCGATCGGGGTCGAGATCTGCGTAGCTGCGACCGCGTTCAAGTTCTTGGGTACGCGGGTCGCGCAAGTGATTGATGAGCACCTTCTCAGCGAAGGTGAGGGGCCGCCCGAGGCGTTCGCGTCCGATGGCAACGTTGGTTGCGAGACGGCCGTAGACACCGTTGATCAGTTCGATGGGGGTACTGGCGAAAACTGCCATTGGGGGAGCCTTTCCGATGCTCTGCGAAACACGGAGAGTCTACGGCTCAGGCGCCCTGCAGTTTTCCGGCCGTGGTCGTGGTGGTTGTGAGGTTGTTCACGAAGTCGGTGATGAAGTTCGGGTTCTTGAGCAAGAAGATCAGGTAGACGATTGAGAACACGATCCCGATAACGCCAAGCACGATGCCTGTAGTGGCCATGCCATCGCCCTTTTTCCAACCATTTGAGCGAGCGATTGCTCGGCGCCCATTGATGCCAAGGCCCAATGCCGTGGGGCCGAGGACTATGCCGACAAATCCGGTGCAGGTAATGGAGAGGATCCCGCACACCATGGCGGCGATAGCGAGGCCGGAGAACTTAGGGCCCTGCCAAGCGGGCTGGGGCGGCGCTGATTGCGGCGACGGGGGTGCCCACTGTGGTGGCGCCGGAGAGCCAGGCCATGCCGGGGGAGGCATCGCTCCCGGCGCTGGGGTTGGAGGTGGTGGAGGGAGTGTCGCGGGTTGGGATTGCTGGGGTGGTTGCGCACCGGGCCAGGCCGGATTCGGTGTGACATCAGACGGCTGCTGCTCAGGGCGCGGGGCCGTTGGTGTTTGGTCCTCGGCGGGAAGAGGGTTGCCCCATGGATCAGTCATCGTGATCGGACCCTACCGGCCAGATGGAGCGCGCCACCGACAACCCCGATAGTTAGAACTACGACGAGAGCGTCGAGCAGCGTGATTGTTGTCGGGCGATCAGCGGCGAGAGATGCAACGGCCAACGCCATCAAACCGAAATTTCGAATGACGTCGAGCAGCGAAATCGGTCGAGCGCGTGACGCGCCGAAGCACGCGCACGGAGCGTGAACTCCGGCGCGCAGTCGACCAATAAGAAATGTGGTGAAGAACGCAAGCGAAATAAGCGCGCCAATTGCCCCAGCAGGGGGAACGATAAGCAGGAGCGCAACGATGGAAAGTTCAACGAGTGGAATGAAGCGAGCGAAGAACGACGCACGGGGGAGTCCAAGGCCCGTGAACTCACGTTCAGTGGCAGAGACGTCGCGAAGTTTGGCAACGGCCGCGATCGCAAAGATCGCGGCAAGCGCAACTGCTGCTGCGTAGCCAATTCCTGAACTGTTCACCGCTCCATTGTGGTCGCATGGGAGCCGAGCGCGTGATGTTCAGAAGTTCAGACTTTGGGCCAGCTACGTCGTTGACCCTTGGCCTTTGAAGTGCGGGCCCATGAACGGCGCCAAGAAACGGCGTCGGGGCCATCAAGGCTTGGTGTGGTGTCAGACGCTGCATTTCGGCGTGCTTGCCACCAGTCAGTTGCCGATTCATCGCCAAGCGCAGCCACGGCTTCTTGAATTCGTGCAGCGAATGCGCGCGAATCCTCACCTTCATTGGCATGCATCGGCGAACCGAACACCACCGTGGTGGCTGCTGGTCGGGGGATGTTCCGACCTTTCGGTAAGACCTTGTTTGTTCCTTGAAGAAAAACGGGAACGACGGGTACACCGCTGTGTGACGAAAGAAACGCTGCGCCAGAAGTGAAAGGTCGAGCCCAACCGTCGGGCGACCGAGCGCCTTCAGGGAAGATCAACATGCTCCACTCGTCTGCGAGTAATTCGAGCGACTGATCGATGGCTTTGCGCGACACCTTGGTGCGCTCGACGGGGATTGCTCCGATGACAAGCGCGGAGATTGGCGATGTGATGCGGTTGGTGAACCAATAGTCAGCAGCAGCACCGATAAAGAGGCGATTGCGCCAAGGTTCAGGGATGGCCGTCATCATCAGCGGTGTGTCGGCGTGACTGTGATGATTCGCAGCGAAGATGGCGGGACCTTCGAGATCGGCCAGACGATCGGTGCCGTGAATCGTTGGTGTCGCGAGTAGGTCAATGATCGGCTTCAAGACGCCATTGAGAATGAGTACGCGGGCAACCCGCGCTGGATACGAACGAGCCCAGTCGGTGTCGTAACTGGAACCAACGTTCTTCTCCTTTTTCAGGAGATCAACGCCGGCAGGAACCGAAGGTGCCTTCACGATTGCATTCGCCATGCGAGTGACACGAGAACCAGTGCGCGTTGCGGTGGAGACCGAACGATTCACTGGGAGGCGTTTGATAAGGCGAGTCGCCTGTTTGCGGGTGATGGGCATCGGTCGCATGGCTGTCCTCAGGAAACGTCGGCCATGAGGATGGGCGGATTGTGCAAATGCGTGATGGTTGCATCGCGACCAACGACATCGCTGGCCATTTCGAGTGCATCCTGCAGAGTCGACGCTGGCTTGAAGCCGAGTCGACGGACTGCACGAACATCGCCACCAACGATGATCACCTGGCCGACATGTTCGAGTGCATGCGAGCACCAGTACCACATGTAGAACGGATGAACACCGTGGTACGCGTAGCTCGTGCGATAGAGATGTCGATACCACTCGTCTTCGGCGAATGACTTTTCAAACTGTTCCGACATGACGACCGGATCATGTGTTTGCGTGAGCACCTGATCGAAGAAGTCGATGTACGACGGATGATGCACCGGATGGAATTCCCAAGGTGTCGGGTGGCTCATGATGACCACGCCACCTTCACGAACCGGCGGACGGCCGCGATACAAGTTGAAGAAGTAGCCAAGGCCGAGACAAGCAACGAGAATCGGATTGAGAATCGAGTTCACGTTGTAGGGACTGATGTAGGGAAGGCCCATCGTGAGAATGTCGGTCTGGCCTTCAACCTGCACGAGGTGTTGGGCATAGACATTCTCGGTCGTGAGTTTGTGCACGGCTTCAACCTCGCCGGCCTGCACCGATGTCATCGCGTGTGGTGCTTGCCAGGAGTTGAAGATCGAGCGACGCGTGCGCTGTGGCATGTGATCGAGCGCAGTCTTCATGCCAGCGACCGTGACGCGGTCCTTGAGCGACCACTCCCACTCGCGCTTTTGCAGCACGCTCATGGGGCCTTCGGTGCCAAACACGTTGTTGTTCATGGTGGTTTCGATCTGGAAAACCTTCACTCCCGAATCGCGCAGCACTTTGCCCATACGCCAGTTCGCCGAATGGAGTTCCGACTTGTGCTGATCCATGAACGACTTGGAATGACGCATCGTCTGCGGATTGTGGTGATGGCGAAGCGAGCGATACGAAGCAAGACCGGTAGCGGTGGACTTCCAGCCGCCGTCCATTGAGACGAGATTGATGTTGACGTAGATGATGAGATCGCTCTCGGCGGCGCGCTTATTGATTTCGACTTCCTCGCCCTTTTCGGTCTCGCCGATAAAGAGAAGGTTGTCGGGATCTTCCGCATCGTGGTTGACGAGCAGTCCTTGCGGTGCGAACGCGTCGTAGACGCGGTCGCCAACTGCGTGACGAAGCTCGTCTTCGGTCATGCGACGGTGGAGTGCGAGCGCAGCAATGAGCATGACGTCATCGACGCCAGCAGCGGCTGCGAGTTCAAGGACGGCCTCGATGACGCGCTGACGAATGTCGGGGCGCTTCATTGGGGGGAGGGGCAGTGAGATGTCGTCGAACGCGATGGTGAGCTTCATGCCCGGCTTAAGTAGGGCGGTGAGCGGTTCACTGTCGCCGATTGGATTGACGAGCGCGTCACGAATGGCCCCGTCGGGGTTCTTGAGTGCTTCGATGGGCTCAGCCGGATAGATCACGCGGCTGCGTCCCGGCGGAAGCTTCTCGAGACGGAATCCTTCTCCATGGTGGAAGAGGATTGGTGGCGTCGAACGATCGACGTCGAGGACGAATCCTGGTCTAGGCACGATTTCGTTCCTTTTCATTGCGAAGGTCAAAGGCGATACGAACTGCACCGCGGCCACCAGCATTGGCGGCATGGGTTATGGCATCTTCAAAGCGATCAAGGGGATAGGCGGCGCTCACGAGTCGCCCAAGGTCGGCGGCAGCGACAAGTTCAAAGGCAAGATCGAACGTGCGACGTTGTTCACCGTTCGGAAGCGTTTCGGTTCCGTAGGCGTAGGCCCCACTCATGGTGATTTCTCGCTGCCATAAACCCGTGAGATCAACATGCACATGACCGGGCATTCCCACCATGGTGATGCGACCCTTAGGGCGAACAACGGTGAGTGCTTCGGCGATGCTGCTTTCGCTGCCGACACAGTCGATGACGTGATCGGCGCCGCCAGTGAGGCGAACAATGTCGCCGTCGCCGATCGCGAGCGAACCGGTGATGCGACGAATGGGCCGGGCAATGTGACCAGAAGAGATGACCTGATCGGCGCCGAATTCACGAGCGAGTTCTTGCTGATGTGGATGTTTGGCCACTGCGATGATCGTGCACTTGCGACCGTAACGGCGCAGCGCCGCAATGGTCAGAAGACCAAGCGCGCCAGAACCAAGCACAACGACGGTGTCGCCTTCGGCGACGTCGGCAGCGAGAGCTCCGTGCACGGCGCACGCGGTGGGCTCGACCATGACGGCGGCTTCGTCGGTCCAGTCGGCGGGCACGGCATGCAACTGGCTCACGTGGGCGATCATGCTGGTCGACCAACCGCCGCCGGTGTCGCAGCAGAAGCCACTTTGCAGACCGGCGCTGATGTTGCCAAACGTGATGCGCTCGCAATTGCCAAGGTCGCCGCGCGCGCACGCAACGCACACTGGGTCGATACCGCGAGTGACACAACCAAGAACGGGTTCAACGACTACGCGTCCGGCGGGCACGCCTTCAAACGGTTCAGAAAGATCGGCAACGATTTCGTGACCGGGAATGAAGGGGAACGAAACAATCGGTTCGAAATAGCGCGAGCTATTTCCATCGATGGTTGCGAGGTCAGAGCCGCAAATACCGGTGAGGCGCGGAAGGATTTCGACCCAACCGGGGCCGGGCAGTCTTGGAGTGTCGACGTTGCGGAGTCGAAGCGGTCCGACCTTTGCGCCGCCACCGGAACTCAGACGGCCAGCGATGTTGGCTGCGGCAAAGCGGGGAATGTTTCGCTCGAAGCGCAGGGCTTTCATGCCGTGCCTCCTGGAACGAGCGGATTGGCGAGACCACCGTGCGCGCCACGACGTGGACCGATGGGAATAAGGCGACGCGGCGAACCCGGAGCCTTCGAGAAGTTCTCGACCAACCAACCGCGCTTGCGGGCAAGGGTGGCGAGGCGGGTTTCCGGATTCACAGCGACAGGAAAGCCAACCGCTTCGAGCATCGGAAGGTCAGAACTTGAATCGGCATAGGCAACGGTTTCGCTCAGACTGAGGCCATGGGACTCGGCGTAGTCGCGCAAGACCTGTGCGCGAGTTTCGCCAGTGGGTGGAACATTGCGGAGTTCGCCGTCGTACCGACCATTTGTCACGTTCATCTCTGCAGCGATGATGTCGTCGAAGAGTGGAGCAAGTGGTTTCACGACGAAATCAAGAGCGCCGGTAATAAGCACGGTGCGATGGCCGGCCGCTTTGTGTTCGCGGACTCGACGGATGGCTTCGGGGAATGACTTCGACAGAATGAGTCGACTGAACATCTCTGCTGAATCTTCGTCGATCTGCTGCGACGGGGCTCCGTCGTAACGCCGATAAAAGAAACGGAGAAAGTCGGTGCGGTCTTTGCGGTCCAGCGAAAGCAGCGTGGGCCCTTCAGCGATCATCTTCGCAATGAAGCGCAGACGCTGGTCTTTCGGCATACGTCGTGTTGCGAGATACGCATAACTCGCAACGACGTTGGAGGCGATGAGCGTGTTCTCAAGATCGAAGGCCGCAAGTTGACGCTCGGGAGCAAGGATCTGTCCGCGAAGTCGGTCGGTGCGTGTCGGGCCGATCTTTCCACCGGGAGTTGTACGAACTCGTGCGGCCTTAACGACTGACGGCAGATGGATTTCGTTAACGAACGAGTCCCACTCGATGACTCGGGGATCGAAGCAGAAGTCGCGCTGGTCGGCAGTGGTTTGGTTGTCCCACAACGCGAGGAGGCGATCGAGTCCGTAGATGGCTTCGCATTCGGCGTATGCGCCGTAAATCTCGACATACCCAAGTGCACGTTCGGCTTCTTCACGCTTTTCTTCAACAGAAGCGCCCCACTCGGCTTGTTTGCCGCGCAAGGGAAGCGCGTTCAGAACGCTTTCGGCGCGGGTCAAGGTCTTGGTAGCTCGCTCGAGTTGGGTCTTCACACGACCACGACCGGGGAACGTCCACGTTGGAACAATGATCGGTTGACCCTTGGGGTCATAGAGCGGACGCTGCTGAAACCATTCGCTCACAAGGTTCACGAGGCGGCGGTAATGAAGTGGATTCTGAGAACCTGAAGCAACCTGGATGACTTCGGGTTCGGCTTCAGGACCCTTTGCCGCGACAGCAATGATCGCGGCGGAAACGAGATCGACGGGAATGACGTCGACGACACCTTCGGGGACGCCAGGGAATTCCTTTAGAAGACCGCGTGCATAACTGATGATGATTGGCTCGGCCATGCGGAAGCCGCGGATCCAACCGGGAACTGGTTCGGCAAGAGCAGATTCGATGATTGATGGACGAACAATGCTGACGGGAACATTGCCGCGTGTTTCTACGAGCGCTCGTTCGCCGAGTGCCTTTGTGTAGGCATATGCGTCGGGCCAACCCAGCGATGCGGCACGGGCACGACCGGCTTCGACCATGCGGTCTGCGACCCAACGGTCACGCAGTTGCTCAGTCTTTTCGGCAAGAAGGGGAGTGCCTGCAGCGCCGAGTTCACTGCGCGCTTGCTTGCGGAATTCAACAAGTTTCTCGGGCGTGCGGCTGATGGCTTCGGCATCACGGCGGGCACGACGGGCGCCCTCAACTTCAGCACGCCAATCAACGTCAATAAAGAAGTGGCTCTGATCAACGAGTTGTTCGGGAGCGGCACCACGATGATTGCCAGCGACGTAACAGGTGGACACCGAAACAAGGTGCGGCGTGACGCCTAGTTCGTTGCATACAGCGGCGATTCGGGTGGGGCCGAGAAGATTGACTTCAACAGCCGAATCGAGGGGAGAGTCGAAGCTCACTGATGCGGCGGAATGAATGATGGTGTCGCAACTGGCGAATATCGCACGACCGGCATCGTTGAGACCAAGACCATCGCGGCTGACATCGCCAGCGACAGACGTGATGCGACGAGCGGTCATTTCTTCGAAACCGTCTTTGCCGAGTTCGGAGCGCAAACGATCGAAGGCGTCGTTTTTCAGAATCTCGCGAGCCACGCGTTGTTCAACCGTGGAACGTCGGCCTGCACGCACCAGCAACACGATCTCGCAATCGGGTACCGAACGGAGCAACCGCTCAAGCAGGTTGGTGCCGAGGAAACCGGTGGTGCCGGTGATGAAGAGCCGTTTGCCGGCGAGTGCTTCACGAATCACGGGGAATGTTTACCACTTGGTAAGTGAATCGTCTACACTTGTGCCATGGCCGCCGTCATCACCAGTCCCCCCAAGGGATCCCGCGCCGCCCGCACCCGGGCCACCGAGGATCGAATTCTGTCGGTGGCCCTTGAATCGTTCGGCACAAAGGGCTTCGATTCGGTCTCTCTCGACGATTTGGCCGCCGACCTCGGAATCACCAAACAGGCGATCCTCTATCACTGGTCCTCGAAGCGAGTTCTGCTCGATGCCGTTATCGACCGGGCCGCGCTTGAACTCATCATCGAGTTCGACGGCGCGTTGTCGGAAGAAGGATCAGGTTGGAGTCGCGTCGAGTCGATTGTGCGTCGCATCTTCCGCGTGGCCATGCGTCGTCCTGAACTGCTTGGGTTCATTCGCGAGATCAGCCGTATCGGTGGCGATGCATCGCTGCGAGTGACTGCCGACCTCGAGCCGTTTGTTTCTCGCGCCACCACCTACTTCGAACGGGAAATGGACGAGGGCCGCATCCGACGTTGTGACTCAGGCCTACTGCTTGTGTCGGCGTATTCAACTGTTCTTGGTGCAGCTACCGAAGTTGAAGTGTTGCGCGCTGTTGGCATTGAACCCACGTTACGAAGCACGGTTGTGCGTCGTCGTGAGCTGTTGTCATTTCTGCACGCAGCGATGGTTGCCCCGCAGGGCTGACCGCTCAGGCGCCGCGGTAACGAGAAACGGTGGCGTGGCGTTCGATCGCCAGGCTCACGAGTTCGTCGATCAATGCCCGGTAGGGGAGACCGCTGGCCTGCCACATTTGCGGGTACATGGAAATCGGCGTGAACCCGGGAATCGTGTTGATTTCATTGAGTAGCCAGCCACGACCCGGCTGCTCTAAGAAGAAGTCAACCCGTGAAAGTCCTTCGGCTCGATACGCCCGAAACACACGACATGCGAGTTCACGCACCTGCGTTGCTTCGTCGTCAGAGAGCGACGCAGGGATGTGCAATTGAGCAGCACCGGTTGCGTATTTGTCTTCGAAGTCGTAGAAGTCGGCGCCGGGAACTATTTCGCCCGGTACCGACGCACGTGGCGAGGTTGTGTGTCCAAGCACGGCAACTTCAATTTCGCGACCGACAACACCTTCTTCGAACACGAGCCATTCGTCGTAACGAAGCGCCTCATCAATCGCGGCGCGCAGTTCGGAACGAGCGCCAACTTTCGAAATGCCGATTGAAGAACCCATGTTGGCGGGCTTCACGAACATCGGGAACCCGAGCTCGTCGCTGAGTGCATCGAGTATGGCTTCAGAAGCGGCACCAGTGAGTTCATTGGCATGGAGTCCGCGCCAGGTTGCTTGTGCAATGCCGGCAGCATCGGCCACGTGTTTCGCCATCACTTTGTCCATCGCTACCGATGAACCAAGAACGGCCGAGCCAACAAACGGAACACCAGCAAGTTCAAGAAGGCCTTGGAGTGTTCCGTCTTCACCCATAGGGCCATGAAGAAGCGGAAAGACGACTGAGTCGGCGGAAAGCACCGAAAAAGGGTTCACCGTTTCGCCGACAATCTCGAGGGCGTCACCGAATGACGAAACGTCGGTCGAGCAACGCACCCATGTGCCTTCGCGAGTGATGCCGATGGCGGTGAGTTCGTAGCGATCAGGGTCGGCTGCGGCGAGAACATGACGAGCCGTAACTCGAGAGATGTCGTGCTCGGCCGATTGCCCACCAAAGAGGACGACGAGATGAATGCGGGCCGGGCCGGACATGAATGGCACCGTAGCCTGACGACTGATGGCCTGATGTCCGTCCCGTAGGGTGATGACGTGGAATTCCGGGCTGCTGACATCGCTGCCGCCGTCGGCGGAACCCTGTTTGGGTCCGATGTTGAGGTCGATGGCGCGGGATTCGACTCTCGTCTGATTCGCCCGGGCCAACTCTTTGTTCCGGTTCGTGGTGAGCGCGATGGTCACGACTACATCGATGCTGCGCGTCGAGGTGGCGCAGTTGCCACCTTGAGCTCACGCGGAGCGATTGACGGACTGGCAACGATCGAAGTGGCCGATGTCGAGATCGCGTTCTCGCTTCTCGGCGCGTCTGCCCGCGGCCGACTTCCCGACCGCGTCGCCGGAATTACAGGATCGGTAGGAAAGACGTCAACCAAAGATCTCGCCGCAGCGATCTTGGCGCGCCGGTATGTCACCACGGCGAACGAGAAGAGTTTCAATAATGAACTCGGTGTGCCGCTCACACTTGTGAATGCGGCAACCGATACCGAAGTCGCAATTGTTGAAATGGGAGCGCGTGGCGATGGGCATATCGCAGAGCTCTGCGCAATCGCGAGACCAACTGTCGCAATCGTTACGGCGATTGAAATTGCTCATTCGGAATTCATGGGCGGCCTCGATGACATTGCTCGAGCAAAGGGCGAACTCGTTGAATCGCTCCCGGCCGATGGCGTTGCCATTCTGAACGCCGACAATCCGCGTGTTGCTGCAATGGCATTGCGAACTTCAGCGCGAACGGTCACGTTTGGGCTCAGTAGCGGTGATGTTCAAGCCTCGAACATCGTCATCGGCGATGATCTTCGGGTGCAGTTCCGCCTTGAGTCGGAATGGGGAACGGCTGCCGTTCACCTCGGGGTGAGGGGAGTGCATCACGTCAGCAATGCTTTGGCCGCCGCTTCGTTGGCGCTTCTTTGGGAAGTTCCAATGGCCGACGTCGTCGATGGTCTGGAACAAGCCGCTCTGTCGCCCTGGCGTATGGAACTCCACGTTGCGCCATCGGGTGCACGAATTCTCAATGACGCCTACAACGCCGGCCCGGCCTCAATGGAAGCAGCGCTTCGTTCTCTGGCCCAATTGCCGGCGTCTCGTCACTACGCAGTGCTTGGGCCGATGGCCGAACTCGGTGACCAAAGCGCTGAAGCGCATACTCATGTCGCCTCTGTTGCGAAGGAACTCGGCGTTCACCTCATTGCGTTTGGCACGGATGGCTACAGCGCAAGCGCACAGCAAACAGTGTCGACGATCGACGAAGCGTTTGCCGCTCTCGGATCGCTTGATGCAAATGACGCAGTGTTGGTGAAGGGCAGTCGCATTGCCGGCCTCGAACGACTCGCAACTGCGCTTCTTGCTGGCTGACTAACGACAGAGTGTTTCTCGCAACCCTTTGCGATCCTCAGGAGCACGAAGGTCAGCGAACCACGCGAGGAAGAGCGCAAACGCGGCGCCGAAATACACGACCGTATTGACCGTTGAGTGACTCACGATCCAGCCGGCGATAAGGCCAGCGACTGGAACGGTGCCGCCGAAGCACATCATCCACACAGCGCTCACGCGCCCGCGGATGGAATGGTCAAGGCGCGATTGGAAGATCGTTGACAGCGACGTGACGACAACGAAATAGAAGAAGCCAAGAAGGAAGCCGACCGGAAAGGCCAGGGCGGCACCATGAATCGTGACGTAGGCCGCAAGAGACGCGCCGAAGAGAACGAATGCACCACGCAGCACTGTCTCGATCTTGTGACCCGAAAGAAACGTTCCAACCGAAAGGGCGCCGACAACCGCACCAAGGCCGAATGTTGCGTAGAGCAATCCGTAAAGCGTCGACTTCGTGGAGACATGCCAATCAACCGAGGCCATTGCCGGGAAGAGCACGACGAACGGCATGCAGAATAGGGAGAACAACAACACCGTGCAGATCGCTCGGAAGACCACAGGGTCTTGGCGCACATACCGGAATCCGCCAACCAGGCGATCGAGTTTGCTCTCACCCTGCTTTCGTTCGAACTTGGGCACCTTCACGTAGGTGACGCCAACCATGATGATTACGTAGGTGGCGGCATTGAGAACGAACACCCACGACGCACCGATCCACACGTACAACACGGCGCCAATTGCCGGGCCAATGACCCGCGACACATTCATACTCACGGAGTTGAGCGAGATCGCGCCCGCTAGATGTTCCTTTGGAACAAGCGATGGTGTCACGGCAAGAAACACCGGGCCCTGCAAAGCAGCGCCAGTACCGACAGCAAACACGGCGATGAGCAGCGCAGGCCGTGAGAAGTCGGTCGTTCGAACGATCCAAGCAATCGCAAGCGAACCAATCATCTGCTCGAGAGAGAGCCAGAAGATCAGCTTCTTGCGATTGAACATGTCGGCGATGATTCCGCCGAACGTTGCGAACAGGAGTTGGGGAACAAGATTGCAGAAGCCCACAAGGCTGACGAGCCACGCGCTTTTGGTGACGGTGTAAACGAAGGCCGCCAAAATGACGTTCTGCATCCACGTTCCAACGGTGGAACCCAAACTGCTGAGCCACATCGTGCGGAAGTCACGGTTCGCCAGCGCCGCTCGAACCACCGAGATCTCTTTGGAGTCGAATGTCCGATCGCCATCGACAAGAGCTTCCTCGGCCTCGCCGCGGAACTCCTCCTCAGATGTGAACTCGTGCTCTCCGGTCATCGGGTTTGAGGGTACGGCGAAGAAGGGGGTGGTGACGAAACGGCAGTTGAATTCAGCGCTGCTGTACCGATGCGGTTGCAGTTGCTCTCACGAGTTCGTCGTCTGGGGCACCCGGAAGCGCGCGGGCAAAGAGGTGAGGTACCCGTTTGGCAAGAGAAACCGTGACCGAACCATCAGGGTTGATGGTTACATCAGGCCCCGTTACGAGGTTGTCGAGAATGCCTTTCGTAGCGAGCACATCGATGGCAACAAGCCACACCCTTGATGGGTCAAGTTGGTAGCCGCGGCCAGCGCGGAGCGCAGCCTCGTCAAGTCCTGCGGTGGCGGCGTCGTTTGCAGCATCGGTCGCTGCTGCGAGGAGGTCCTTCTGCCCGGCGTGAACTGCGGTGAGGTCGACAGTGATCGCACCGAGCACAAACATGATGAGAACTGCCACTGGCATAAGCATGAGGACCGTTCCGCTCTCGCCTCGGAATCGGTGATCTCTTGTTTTGCGTACATGCCGTTGTCTGCGACTCAACACTGAGCGTCTCCTGGTACGCCGCTTCGAAACGGATCGATGACTTCGCTTTGCGATGCGACAGCATCGAAACCGTGACCGAAACCGCCGATGAGTGGAACCCTGATCGCGTGGACCGGGTGGTGAATAGTGACCGTGACGCGGCTGCAACGAGACCATCCTCGAGATCCGGTGTAGGAAATCGAAATGGATGTCGCGCCTGCGCTGCGACCCTGCCCTTGGAACGCTTGTTGTACTGCTGATTCAGCACGCGTCTGTGCGCTTTCTTCGTCGGGGGCTTCGACGAAAGCGCGAACGGCCTCCCGTGCGGCACTCGTTGTCGAAAGTTCAGCGTCAATCGCCGCCCAAGCATTCGCAATCACCAGCATTGCGATGACAAAAGTGAGGAACCCAAAAGGAATGACTTCGATTCCTCCAACTTGCCCGCAGTCGCCTCGAAAGCGTTGGATCCTCATTGCATTTGCTCGACACGAACGCGAACAGTTCGTTCGATCCGGGGAGCGCCGTTCCCTTTCAAACTGTCCCAAAGGAAACCGGGCGGACGCGCTCGAACCGTTAATGCGACGGTGTCCCATGTGGTCGATGACCAGTCGAGTTCAATCCGATTTCCAAATGCTCCAAGCTGTGATCGAACCGTGGATTCTGCATGAACACGTGCTTGGTCTGGAACGGGCGACACGTCGTGGGGAGTCCGGGCTCCCGCCACAAGGCGTGCTCCTTCGTATGCGGCACTTGTTGTTGCAGATCGCGCGTAGAGGGCTATGAGCGTCTGCGTCGCGAAAAGCAACAGCGCAAGAAACACGAGGAGGCCTGCAATTGTCGAGATGAGGCCGGCTCCTCTGTCGGAGCCGGCCTTCGATCCTCGACGTGACCTCATTCGGAGCCGATCTGGGTGATCTTGTCGTTCGTTGTGGCTTCTGTTGTCTTCCACATTTGCTGGAAGCCAATCCACATCGCCGCGCCCAGAAAGGCCATGATCAAGACAGCGATTGCAGCAGAAATCACTCCTTCACCGCGGTCGCCCTTGCATGGCGGTCTCGGCGCAACAGAGTTATCGGCGTCGACGGCAGTTTCTGGCTCGTGCTGGTTCTGGTTCATGACTGCTCCTTTACGTAGCTGGGATGTTCTGAAGAACGAGATCGCAATGAGTTAGGTGGAAGTGAAGAGACGAAGTGCTTCGGTAAACGGAACTGCAAGGAAAAGAAGTCCAGGAACCAGAGTCGCGACAGTGACGGGAATCCAAACTTGCTGTCCACGCTTTTCGATGGTTTCAACGAGATCTCGGTGCACTTCTGCGCGAACAGCTCTCGCTTCATGGGTTATGAGACTGCCGAGATCGCCGGCATCGCGGTTGAGGGCAAGGATGCCGACGAGGCGTCCGATAGCGGATACGTCTGCAGTGGTGGCCCATTCGCGGAGAGCGGTGTTTTCATCGACGCCATGAGCGACTCTTGTGACGACTCTTTGCAGGTCTCGTGCGAGGACTCCACCTGACCTTCGTGAAAGTCGTTGCAGCGCAGCGCCGAGTGAGTAGCCGGCCGAGAGCAACATCCCGAGCTGTTCGCTCACAACCGGCAATTCAAGGACAAGGGAGCGCTTCCATTCCTTCGACTGGCGTGAGAGTTGGGATTCAACGATGAGGAACGCGAGGACGGGGGCTCCTGTGACGAGGAGGACAATCAGGGGAAGGGGCGGGTACGTAGCGAAAGCGACGAGGAACGCACCGCTTAGAGCGGCAGTGACCCAGCCGAGTTGTCGAAGGCGAAATGAGGTGGGATCAAACGGATTGTGGATTCGTTCGAGTCGCGTGGCGAGTTCTTCGGTGACGCCCGAGAACTTTGCTGCTGCGGCACCAGCGTCTCGAGCAAGCGGGCCGAGCACTCGCACGATCGCGTGAGATTCGTCGACATCGGATCGCAGGGAGAGGCCGAAGAGATAAGGGCGGACTCTGTCGATCAGGGGACGTCGCCGAAACCACCGCAGTTCACCGAGGAGCAGTGTGAGCCCGAGCCACGCGAGGAGAAGCGCCAAGCTGAGTGGTTGTCTCATCGGGCGAAAACTCGATCCTCGGTGGGAAGGCGGAGCATTCGACCGGCCCATCGCCAGCACGCGGCCATCATGGCGAGTGCGCTGAGGACGGCGAGTTGGCCAATTGGGGTGGTGTACGCGCTTCGGCCGTTTCCAACGGCCAGACCCGCAGCAGCCATTCCCAGCGGAACGAGTAGTACGAACCGGCGAGCGAAGCGAACACCAGACTGACGCGCTCGAACATCTTTTCGATAAGCGACATCGTCGCGCCGGTCTTGAGCAAGGTCGGCGAGTCGACGATCGATGCCGGTCCCACCAAGTTCGTGAGCGATAAGGAGGGTTTCACATGTTGCATCACAGGTTGGATCAGCGAGCAGGTCGCGCAGAACCCCTAGAGTTTTTTCGAAGTCAGTCGTAAGCATCCACTCTCGTTGTGCTGCGCTGAACGCCGGGCGCATGATTTCGGGACCAGTTGCACCCACTTCGAAAAGTGCCTGGGGAAGTGAGCGCCCAACCGACGATGTGAGCAGTCGAAGCTCTTCAATCATTCGTGGCCACGCGTCTTGGGCAATCGCAAGTCGGTTGCGCCGACGTTGGCGATATGCCGCAATAGGAAACGACGCAGCGAAGATGCCTCCTGCGAGCATCGGTAGTGCTGATCCAAAAAGGGCAAGAGCAATCAGTGCGCCGAGGAGGAACATTGAACTGATTGCAAGAACAAACTCACTCACCGCAACCGAAGTAAGGCCGGCTTGGGCCATCCATTCCGAACTCGTGGGCCGCCTCTTTCTTGTAGAGGGGGAGAAAGGTGCAGGCCCGAGGCCGGACCAACCGAGAAGTCGAGCGGTGTACAACAGATGAACGCCATAGCCCGACATGGCGGCGAGAAGAAGTGCGTTCATCGGAGCACCGACGCGAGATCGCTTCCTGCGGCCGAAAAAAGATGCGAAAGCCGTTGAGGAAAGAGTCCGGTCCATGCGAGCGGCTCGGCATGGGACCTGCGGGTGAAGAGGTCGGTCACGGTGAATGCACCGCTGGATGCATCGACCAGTTGTTCCTCAACGGCAATGATTTCGGTCACTTGAGGCCCATCGGGTGTTCGATGACTGAATACCACGAGGTCAATCGCGTCGGAAACGAGTGAGGTGAGTGCGCCATGCGGAAGTGATCCGGCATCGGAGAGTTCTGCGAGGAAGCGAAGGCGAGAAAGTGCGCCCCGAGCGTGTGCGGAGTGAATTGTTGTGTAGCCCTTGATTCCCGAAGACAGTGTGAGAAGAAGTGGAAGTGCTTCTCGGTCACGAACTTCGCCCACGACAGCAACGTCGGGGGCCATGCGAAGAAATCCGGCGACCAGTCGGCGCAGATCTACAGAAGGCCGGTCGACCCGAGCAGCACGTGTCTGCATGCTGGCCACGTTGGGAAGTGGCGCATCGACTTCAAAGACTTCCTCGGCGATGACGACCCGTTTCGTTGGATCAAGCTCACCGAGGCAACAGGACAAGAGGGTGGTCTTCCCTGAGCCAGGGGCACCTGCGAAAAGCGTCGTCGTGCCGCATCGAATTGCCGCAGCGAGGAATTCTGCTGCGTTGGCGCTCAGCGTGTCGGTGGCAACGAGTTGGTCGAGACGGGTAAACGGAACGCCGGTAAAGCGGCGAATATTGACCATGAGGTGACCGCCGCGTGTGAGATCCCCGTGGACAATGTGGAGGCGCGATCCATCATCGAGTTGTGCATCCTGCAGGCCCTCGGTCGCGTCAAGCTTGCGGTGGCTTGTCGAAGAGTCGTCAAGAAGCTTTGTAAGCGTGCGAATGACGTGTTCGTCGTCGTGGAAGGTTTCATGGTGATACCCACTCGTACCGCGATGACGCTTAACGAAGATCTCTGTTGGCGCATTGATTTCGATCTCCCAAACGTCGGCATCGTTAAGAAGGTTGGTGAGTGGTCCGTATTGCACGAGGTTTTGCCACGCGCGCAACGCGAGTGTTTCGGGATTGGTGATGACAACTGATCGACGGCCGTGCCTCACATCGTCGTCCCAGCGACGCAGTTCGTCATCGATGAGTGCGCGCAGGAGTGTGTGGCCCTCGGGGGTCGAGAGATCGACAGCGTCGCCTTTGGCCCGAGCCTGCACCAATGTTTCGACGTCGATGAGCGGAGCGGTGGTCATGCGGTCCTCCCAAGGTGCCCTGGGACAATGGCGACAGGGGTTTGCTGAAAATTTGGGCGAGGTTCGAAGTGCTTGACGATGTCGAGTCGTTCAGTAACGGCTGCGGAAATTGATCCGAGAGCCGAACGCGGTGGAGCTGTTCCGTCGTGAAAGAAGGGTTCGAGATCGCGCCGAATCGGAACCATTACTGGAGTCGCCAGCGAATGCGATGGAACGGCTTCGTTGAAGAGTCGCAGGGTTGTTCGAGTGAGTTCAGATCGTTGGCGGGTCGATCGAGGCGCTCCGATGACGACGAGAAGTACACGTTCGGTCTGCACCCCGAGTTCGACGAGGTCGCGAAATGTTTGAAGTGACCGACTCAGGCCACTGATGCCACCACGAGCAGAAAGAACAATGAGGTCTGCGTTCGTTGCTAATTCTCGTGCGAGAAAATTCCGATCTTCAACATCGATTGACCCTGTCTGCTCTTCGCCTTCGAGGTCGGAGTCGGCATCAGCAACCACGATGTCATACGCATTGAGAATGGACCCCAATGCGGCCAGCGTGCTTCGACGGCGAAGAGTTGACCAGTCTCGATGTCGACGTAAGCCGGGGAGAACGTCGTAACCGTGGCGCGGAGTGAACCAAAAATGGTTTCGAACATCGCCAACTGATGGATTGGCCGTCCGGTGAAGGTCCACAAGTTCTTGGAGCCCGGGGACAACGTCGCCGAGATCGTGAAGAAGGGCCTGATCGCCATTGAGACTCGCGTCGATGAGAGCAACACTCTTGTCGGTCGATTCTCGTTTCGTGAATGTGTCTGCAGCGAAATGCGATGCGATAGCCATCGCAGTTGTTGATGTTCCGGTGCCGCCTGGTCCGAGGACCGTAATGAGTCTCCCGGCGGCACACGTTTCGACAGCGATCTCGGCGCTCGGTGCCGGCGTTCGTCGGTCGACTCCGATCGCGTGATCACGAAGTGCTGCGAGAAGCTGTTCGGGAGCAACCGGCTGGATCAACGTACAGCTGGCACCGAGGAGGCCCCAGTCCCGCCGAGCGGGTGATTCGGTTACGACAATGGGGACGCAACCGGCGTCACGCGCTGTTTCGATGATGTCTCGGTCGACTCCCACGCAGTCTTCTCCAAGGAGCACGGCGGAGTGGCGACGGGTGGAGAGGAGGCGGGAGCGAACTTCATCGACCGAGACACAGCGGATGAATTCGATGGGCAACATTGATGAATTGGCCCAACGCCCGATCTCGGCGAGCCATGCCGTGCGGGGTCGAGCAACACCAAGAACCGTGAAGTGTTCGTCGTGCATCATCGACCTACCGATGCTCGAGCGAGAGGGCCGGTCGTTGATGATCGGGTGCCAACGGTGTCGCCAGCGAGTGTCGATCTGACGACAGTGATCGATGCAACCTGGGCGGCGTGAGCTGCATCGAGTAGCTGGTCGGCAGACGCGAGGGCCAAGGTGATAATGAGTTTTCCGGAGGAGCCCAATGTGCCCGACTTTGCGTCAGCGATACGGATCACGTTTGCGTCTCGGGCCAGAACGGTGGTCGTGGCGTCGTTCCCTGAACCGTAGGTTGCAAGAACGTCGACTCGTTCACCGGACCGTAAGTCGCCGTTCAATGCGCGATCTCGGTCAATCGGAAAAGAAAATTCCCGCGTTGGTTCACTCGGTCCTCCCGTGAGGATTGCGCTGCGCTGAACGAGCTCTCCCTCTCCGATTGGAGCCAAGGCGACTGCTCCGGCCAACTGGTCGACCGTTGTGAATCCATGAAGACTGTTGGCGGTTTTTCGTTCAACCGTTGTTGTCGTGAGCGTTGAAGCATCGAGCCGTTCTCCGGCAACGAGCGCACGGCGAGAGATGACGATCGATTGCTGGGGAGTGCCGCCTGCTCCGGTGACGATGAGAAATGCCGCAAGAGCCGCCGTACTCACGAGGAGTCCGCCCACAATCGTGCGACTGTTCGGTTTGCCTGGCCGCCGGATACTCGTTCGTCGTATCGACGTTGTGTGGTTACGTTGCTGCGCTGCTGGGTGTGTTGCTCGGGGACGACGCATTTCGTTCACTCTCCGGTCCTGCCACCTCTTGTGGGCGTCGCACGGTACGGACGACTGCGCCCGAGGGGAAGAGGTCGCGAGACCTATTTCTTCATCTAGCGGTTTCTCGTACCTTCACCTCGTGATGGACGATCCGAATGGCTGGATGAGTACCGCCGAAGTTGCGGACTATCTCGGCGTGCAGTCGCGCACGCTCTATCGGTTCATCGACGAAGGCCGTCTGCCTGCATATCGATTCGGTCGGGTGATCAGAGTGAAACGGCACGATGTCGAACTGTTCATTCAGTCGTGCCGGATCGAACCTGGAACGCGGATCGAAACCTCATCAATCTCATCGACTACGGCGTAAAACGCGCCGCCATCTGGTGTATCGAGAATGAGCAGCGATCGATTGAGACTGACGACGTTTCCGGTTACGTGTTGCGTCCTGACCATGAGTGAGATCTCGTCGCCGAGTTCGATATGCGAAGCGACAAACGTTGGCCACGAGGTCGATGCTTGCGGGATGCCATCGCCGTCGAGGCATAGATGGCTGACGCCTCTCACCGATGCGATCGCAGCTGTTCGGATGAGCGATGCGTCTGATTGGCTCTTCTGAAGCACGATGCCGCAAAGCCCCGACATCGCAATCGTGCCCCACCGTTCAGTCCCGGTCGTTGTCATAAGGGCCACGAATGCCTTGCACTCGGCAAGGTTGGCGAGAAGCCCGACGAGAGTTGCGTCGTCGGCTCGGTGTCGGTGAAGCGCTGCGAAACCCGCCCGTGAACGTGAAGAGTCGGAGGCGCGAGCCGAATCGAGGAGTTGGCGGAGGGCGGGATCAGTCACGGCTTCCATCGTCGGATGATCAGCCTTCCGCCTCCATAGCGGATGAGCCGTCCGGCCCTTCTAGGATTACGGACCAGATGCCCAGCACAACAGTGAACGTCCACGTCCCCGGCAACCACCTCATGACCGGTCTTCTCGGTCATCGTGACGAGTTGCTTCTCCTTATTGAAGACGCCTTTCCCGAGGCCGATGTTCATGTGCGGGGTAACGAGATCACCGTTTCGGGCGACCAGGCCGGCATGGTCGGCAAATTGTTCGAGGAACTTGTTGTGCTTCTGCAGCAAGGACAGGTGCTTGAACCAGTCTCGGTGCGTCGCAGCATTGAAATGGTTCGAGCCGACGAACGTCCCAGTGAAGTTCTCACTACCGATGTGTTGCGCAACTCTCGTGGTCGCATGGTGCGACCAAAGACGAGCGGACAGAAGAAATACATCGATGCCATCCGTAAAAACATTGTGACGTTTGGTGTCGGTCCCGCTGGTACTGGCAAGAGCTGGCTTGCAGTCGCGATGGCGGTGCAAGCGCTTCAAGCAAAAGAAGTTGAGCGCATCATCCTCACTCGTCCTGCAGTTGAAGCAGGCGAGCGTCTGGGTTTCTTGCCCGGCGACATGATGGCCAAGGTCGATCCGTATCTGCGTCCGCTCTACGACGCGCTCTACGACATGCTCGATGCCGAAGGCGCGCAACGCATGCTCGAGCGTGGAACAGTTGAAGTCGCGCCGCTGGCGTTCATGCGTGGTCGCACATTGAACGGTTCGTTCATCATTCTTGATGAAGCGCAAAACACGACTCCGGAACAGATGAAGATGTTCCTCACGCGTATTGGCTTCGGATCAAAGGTTGTCATTACCGGCGATACCACCCAGATCGATCTTCAGGGCGGACGAAGTGGCTTGCTCGAACTTGAACCAATCCTTTCCGGTATCGAGGGACTCGAATGGGTCAAGCTCACCGCCGGCGATGTTGTTCGTCACCGCATCGTTCAGGACATCGTGACCGCATACGAGAATGCGCCGAAGCGTTGAACGAGCCTCCTCGTCGTCGTCGATTGAAACGACGCGGCCCTGCCGAAGGCGTTGTCACTGTCTTTGTTTCTGATGAACAGGCAGCAATCACGATTGATGTTGAACGCTGGCAGCAA
>CAIPQK010000204.1 GCA_903867185.1 uncultured Candidatus Nemicrothrix sp.
ATCGAAAATCTCCACTCGCTGAACCAGAGTTTTGATCTCATCGTTTCGAGCGGAGTGTTGCATCACCTCGCCGATCCAATTGTTGGGTTGAAGTCACTCGCGAGCGCTCTTCGCCCTGATGGCGTCATCGGCATCATGTTGTACGCAACCTATGGGCGCCTCGGCGTCGAGATGATGCAGTCGGTGTTCCGCGAACTTGGACTCGGTCGAGACGAGCGTTCGATTGCAATCGTCCGTGAAGCGCTCGCCGTTCTACCTCCAGGACACCCTCTGGGCCCGTACCTCGAGATCGCTCCAGACCTCGCGTTCGACGCCGGCCTCGTCGACACCTTCCTGCACGGACGTGACCGCTCCTACACCGTGAACGAATGCCTCAAACTTGTCGCCGATGCTGGCCTTGTCTTTCAAGAATGGATGCTCAAGTCCTCGTACTACGCACCGCTCAACTCTGGCGATCAGTTCCAAGATTCGATTGCAGGGCTACCTCAACACCAGCAGTGGTCGATCATGGAGCGCATCAACTCGCGTAACGGTTGCCACTTCTTCACCGCGTGTCATTCGAGTCGCGCGACAAGTTCCTATGTCATTGACTTTTCCGCGGAAGGTTTCACACAGTTCATTCCCGAGTTTCGCTACCGCTGCCGCCTCGTCGGCGATCAGCTCGCGCGTTACGACTGGACGCTTGGACTCGATTCGGTGCAACTTGCGTTCGTCGAACTCGTCGATGCTCGACGCACGATTGACGAAATCATTTCCATCGCCGCCGAGAACGGTTCATTCCCGCGCGAACCACGCGAGCGACTCACTCAAATGTGCAGAGAAGTCTTCCAATCGCTTTGGCAACTCGACTTCTTTGCAATGGGTCTCTCATAACGACCCGCGCTAAGCCGTCGACTCGAAGACGGACTACTCAACCCGTAAATGTGGGTGCGACCGGATCATCTGAGATTGACGATGTTGTCGTCGGCACTGGCGGAGCAGTGGTGAGCGATACCACCAACGTCTTCGCGTGACCGAAGCCGTCGTCAACGGAGAAGCCGACCGCAGTACACAACGACGCACTCACGCACGACACCGCAGACAGATAATTCCGGCCCGAACTGAGATTGGGGGATGAAAGTTGCGTCCACGAAAGGCCGTCCCACACCAACACCAAGGGTTTAGCCTCAGCATTATCGCCGTAATTTCCGACAGCCACACACGAAGAGGTGCTCACACATGACACTTCAACAAGCCGACCGTAGGGAGCGTTGAGATTCGGACTCGCTACTTGCGTCCACGAAACCCCATCCCACACCAACACCAAGGGCTGGGAACCAACGACATCGTTGTATTGGCCGACCGCGCTACACCAACTGGCGCTGACGCATGACACCGAAATCAATCCACTCTCAGAAGTACCGAGATTCGGCGCCGTCACTTGTGTCCACGAATTTCCATCCCACGCCAAAATCAAGGCCTTGCCGCCTGTTCCGTCGTCGTACGTGCCGACGGCGGTACACGAATTCTCCGCAACACATGACACGTACGCCAGGTTGTTTGCACTAAGACCAGCTGCGTCGGGAGTACCGGGACCGCCAGGACTGGGGGTTTCTTGCTTTGTCCAATTCGTGCCATCCCACACCAAGACCAATGGCTTCCAATAAAACTGGCCGTCAACGGGGGCTATGAAGCTCCCGACGGCGATGCATCGCGATGCGGTGAAGCAGTTCAGTCGAAGAACCTGGCCGCTGACCCCGCTCTGAGTCAAGGGATTCGGCGCTTGGGTCCATGAGACGCCGTCCCACGCCAACCCCGTACCTGAATATCCGAATGCAAAACACGACGAAGTCGTGGCACATGAAACCATCATCAACGAGCCACCGAGCCCAGGGTTGGCAACGTCAGCCCACGAGGTGCCGTTCCAAGCCAACGCCAACTGGCCATCGGCTTCGCCAACTGCGGCGCACCACGAGGCACTCACACACGAGACAGAATTCAGAACGTTCGAAATGACACCGGGGTTAGGACTCGGCACAACTGTCGCCGTGTCGACCACCGCACCAGCCGGCGTTGATGCGACGACAGAACCGACAATGACCACCATGATCGCAACCACTGCGAGAACCGCTCTGCGAACCATACGAGAATCTCCAAAGACTCTGTCGAGAGACCTCGCGTCGGTCGACCGAAAGACGTTAGCGGTCGCTACGTCATACATCGTGAATCAGACCTCAGCCGAAAACGTCGAGTTTCTACCCCGTAAACGCTGGGGCGACTGGAACCGAAACCGTTGTTGTGGTGGTGGTGGTGGGTGACACGACCGCCACTGACTGCCATGACTGGTCTGAGTTATCGAAGGAATCGGAAATGATGGGAGTTACGCTCGAACCATCAGGGTTCATCGTGAAAATGCCATACGGGTTGGGCCGGCCCGTAGACCGTTCGAATGAGATTTTTGTTCCGTCCGGCGAGTACACCGGGTGATCGTCCTCAACTGAATTATTCGTAAGATTGACCTGGTTCGAACCATCGGCGTTCATCAGATAGATCTCGCGCGTTGCGCCAAGACCGGCAGCGGTGCGTTCAAAGACAATTTTTGTTCCGTCTGGTGACCACGACGGCCAACGGTCGCGCGCAGTATTGCTCGTGAGAGCAACCGAATTTGAACCATCACTATTCATCACATAAATCTCGTAGTCGCCATCGCTATTACTAGAGAACGCGATTTTCGATCCATCGGGTGACCATTGCGGCATCCAATCGGAATCGGCATCGTGTGTCAGATTGATCTGATTCGAGCCATCGGCATTCATCACGTAGATGTCGTCGACGCCGAGCTCAGCCTGTTCATAGATAATTTTTGTGCCGTCCGGGGACCACGACGGAACATAGTTGTCAACGGCGTTATTCGTGAGCTTGATCAGGTTTGAACCATCGGCATTCATCACGTAAATCTCGAAATCACCATCGCGATCACTGTCGAACGCGATTTTCGTTCCATCCGGCGACCACGCAGGGAACTCGTCCACTGCAGGGTTGTCCGTGAGTCGGGTGATTCCCGATCCATCGGCATTCGACGTATAGATCTCACCGTTGGGATCGTCCCGATGCGAATGGAACGCGAACTTTCCATTTGCACCAGGAAACTGCGCCGAACCAGCCGGCGTCGATACGACCACACAACCCAACACAACTGCCCCAACCGCAAGCACTGCGAGAACTGATCTCCGGACCATTTGAGAACCCCCGACTAAAAGTCGAGAGACCATTTGCCGGTCGACAAACAAATCCTACGCCCAGTTCACTTACGGCACACGGACCGCCAGCAATCGGGCCTTGGGCCGTAAATCACTAGTTTCGTTGCATTCAGCCCGTAAAGGCGGGAACTAGCTCAATGGTCACGGAAACTGCCTTCGAACGCTTAGACGTCCCAACCGCGTTCGTTGCCGTCACCGTGATCGAATAGGTCTCACCGTTCGTCAGACCGGTAATCACGCATGAGGTCGTCGTCGATGTGCACGACGCTCCCCCAGGCAATGCGGTTGCGGTGTAGCCCGAAATATCGGGTCCGCCAGTGTCAAGCGGTGCGTTCCACGACACCAGAGCTTGCCCATCGCTTGGAACCGCAACGACATCGGTTGGAGGGTCGGGAACAGTCTCGGAAGCAATGACAGTCACCGTGTTGTTGTTGTAGTTCACAACAAAGAGATCACCATGGCGATGATCTCCACGGTGATCGAAGGCAATCCCATTGGGTTCAGAAAGGAGGGCACTGAGGTTGCCGGGAGCCCCCGGATCAAGAACCACAGGGACCTCAGGCGTCACGATCTGCCCAAAGATTGAGGTTGCTGACGCGCTTGGCAGAACGATGATCTGGTTGCTCGAAATGCCGTCGCTGCTTGAGATGAACAAGTCACCAGACGCATCAAACGCCAAACCAAATGGCGAAGCTACGAGACCACTCAGTGTCCCCGGTGTTCCCGGGTCAAGGGTGGTGGGCTGATTCGGCGTCACGGTCTGACCAAAGACTGTTGAAGTCGTCGGCGAAGGAATCACCGTGATCTGGTTGCCGGCCATGTAGTCACTTATATAAAGGTCACCGTGGGCATCGATGGCAAGCGCACCGGGCTGGGTCACGAGGTTCGCAAGACTCCCCGC
>CAIPQK010000205.1 GCA_903867185.1 uncultured Candidatus Nemicrothrix sp.
AGCATCGTCGTATCTGTGGTTCACCTACGGAATCGGTTCACGAGAGCTTCCCGTCATCGCAAATTCAGGGATTGCCGCAGTATTAGGAACGATCGTTGTGGTCGCGCTTCTTGTTCGGCCTGCTCCGATCGAAGGCTCAAACGTGGAGACGGCGAGCGATGCCGACTTCGTGTCCGGCGGGATCAACGATGTGGAAATACCGCTCTCCCCACGACGCATCTGACGGTGCCATCGTCGGCGTGTATCCAGCGGCGATGAACGCCTCGTGAGCGGCGTCAACGTCGTCGACCCACAGAATGAATCGGCCCCACACCTGCGTTGGTCGAACCCAAGTGGCATCGAGGAGCAGATTCAAGAACTGCGCATTGCCAAGTCTGAGTGTCGTAAATGATGCTTGGGCACCGCCAAAGGCCAACTCACACTCCAGAACTTCATAAAAAGCGACCGACGCTGCCATATCGGCAGTGATCAAGGTGATTGCATTTATCGATTCGACTCGTTTCGCCATACCTCTCTATTGAGTCACATCAGCACGGCCGATCCAAGGGTCAATCCATAAGATGGATGGTTATTGAGAGAACTAGGGTCGCAAGATGGCATCCAGCATCACCAAACTCTTCCGCGCTCGACCCGTTCGGCTTTCGGTAGTCGCAGCAGCGGGTATTGCCGTTCTGGCCCTCTCACTCATGGTTTCGAACGGGTCGGCAACGAACGCCGAAGCCGCAGGTGCGAGCAGCACGGCGAACGGCGGAGCGAGCCTTTGCTACGGCGAGGTCGCGGTTACCCAACGGAACGCTGATACTGCGACGATCATCGACCAAAACACTGCCCTCGTGACACACACAATCGGGGTTGTTGACGCACCGGGTCCGACGACATTCTCTGGTGATGGCCGACTTCTATTCGTTGGCGGCGTTGGTATTTCCGTCATTGACACTTCAACAAACACAGTGATTCAAACTCTTCCGATAGGCGGCCTTCATGTCGGCCACCTCGTGACGAACTTCGACGGATCACTGATCTACGCAGTCGTATCTGACAATTCCACAGAATCAGTTATCGCTATCAATAGAGCAACCGGTACAACTGTGGCGAGTTACCCCGTCGCTTTCGGGCATCAGGGATTCGGCGTTCTGCTTTCAACCGACGGTTCGACGCTTTGGTACATCGACGCGACCACCCCGACCTCCACCGCTATTGAACTCAACGCCTCGACGCTGGCTCTCGTGAGCTCAACCGCCATTCCGGCCTATTCGTTTCCGTCTGCACTCCACGGGAACACGATCTATTTCGGTGATTTGATCGGCAACGGCGTCCTTACCATGAACACCCAAACCCACGTTATTGTTCCGGTAGGGCCAACCGGTATCGTCTGGGCAATCGCCATCTCACCCGACGGCAGCACGATGTATTCAATCAACGGTCAAAGCGCTCAATTGATCGTCACCAATCTCACAACGAATACCTCGACGAGTGGATTACAGCTCAACACCGTTGCCCCGCAAGACTTGATTCCTGACATTGCAATCACCGCCGACGGCTCAAAGTTGTATGTCATGGCCTCGAATTACGCTGAGGGAGGGCTCATCGCTATTGCCACCGCCTCGCCGAATGCTGGGACATTCATCCCTATGGAGATTTACAACAATGCGAGCACCTGTCCGCTCGCAAGCGACCCCGCTTCGATCGTCACGACAACCACTGTGGCTTCTGATCCTGTCGCACCATCGTTCACTGGCTAACTCGCGTGCGGTCTCGCCTTGGGCGCGACACAATCAGTAGATGGCTCTGACCATCACTCCCCTGCCCGCGGCACTCGGCGCCACCGTTACTGGTCTCGATCTTTCAAGTGGCATCAGCAACGAACTCGTCGACTCGTTGCATCACGCCTGGTACGAGCATCTGGTGCTGTTCTTCCCCGAAGCGCACCTCACCCTCGATCAGCACATTGCGCTAGGCGAAACCTTTGGACGGCTCGCCGCGACAACAACGGGCGACGAGGACTACCGAGGCCAGCCAACGCTCGGGCAGAACGGTGAGGTACTCGTTCTCGATGCGTCAACCCCACAGGGACGAGCCAACGCGTGGCATACCGATGTCACCTTCGCGAAGACTCCGCCCAACGGTTCGTTGTTAGCGATGCAAATTTGTCCGCCAACCGGTGGCGACACGTTGTGGTCGAATCAGTACAACGCTTACGACGCGCTGGCTCCAGCGATGAAAGATCTCATCGACGGTCTCGAAGCAATGCACGGGCGCCCCGGCCTAACTGGGCTCAACCCGCATCCCATGGTGAAGGTTCATCCCGTAACCGGACGCAAGGCGTTGTTTGTGAATCGCGGCTGGACCACTTCAATCGTTGGCATGAGCCAGACCGAAAGCATCGGCCTTCTTGCGTCACTGTTCAATCATGCCGAGAAGCCCGAGTTCAACACTCGTTGGCACTGGACTCCAGGCGATGCGGCGCTCTGGGACAACCGCTGCACCATGCACTACGCGGTCAATGACTATGAGGCAGCTCCCCGCATTCTTCATCGCGTCACCATTTATGACCGTTAGCCAACCAACGGCTCCGTAGATTCCTAATGCCTTAAGGCTGATGCACGCCTCGGCGCCGAGCCAAAAGGTCGCTCATTAATGACATCACCTTTTTTAATCCTCACTCATTAATGACTTTAACGAGACGTTTTCATACCAGGACTCGGTTTCCTTTAAACGGTCACGCGGGCGCAATAACGGGGGATGCAGCGTTTCGGCCCAGCCACGGCGGTAGTACTTTGCCGGGCGACCGCGCGTGCTCGGCTTCGACGGCGTTTCCATTAATGACGATTCCATGCTCATCGACATGAAGCTTTTAGACGGAAGCAATTGATACATCTCTGAATCGTCAGCTTCCAGAAATCCTTCGATGTGCAGCACGCGCTTATTAAACGTTGCGCGATCGACCTCGTACCCCCAGACCGCTTCACATGCGTGACGAAGTTCGGTGAGCGTGAACGATTCCGGACACAACTCGAGAATTGCTGACGTTTCTTCCACAAGTACCTGGACGAACTCCAGCGCATCTCGCAAAATCTGATCGTGATCGAAGGCCAATGAAATCTCACCATCGAGCACTTTGCGCACCGGGACGATCTCGACCTCTTTGGCGTCGGTTCCCGCTTGCAGCGCAACATCAATTGACGTGAGTGCCGTGTGCGCCACGGTGACTACTCGCATTCGCGGGTCTCGCTTGGGTTTCCCGTAGGAGCGGAATTGATGAATCGCTGATTCGGGCAGTTCCAGCCCCGCCTCTTCATGCAACTCTCGAATGGCGGCCTCCGACAGGTCTTCGCCGATATGGACGAAGCCCCCGGGCAGCGCATAACTGCCAGCTTCGGTGTCGCCGCCTCGAACAATAAGGACCGCCGCGAGTTCCTTGCGGGGGGCCTGGCCCGACTTCGGGGGAACCGGCCGATCCATGAGCGTGAACACAGCGATATCTACCGTCACCGCAAACGGCGGAAATTCAGAGGGATCGTAGGAATTCGCTGTCACAGAGCCACTTTATGCAGTTGCTTGACACAAAGTCACATTTATGACAATATGAGGATGTTGACAGCATAAAGGTTTCGATCGGAGATCGTCCATTCGGCTGTCACAGGGGGTCTTCATACTTAGCCCCCTTCCCACAAAACCCGGCGGCGGACGCTGGCCGGAGAACAGGAGCCCCACTTGGCACATCAGTTCAACACTTCCCCCAACCACGACCCTCAGAGCTTCGGCACTCGGGTCTACACCACCGCCCAGGGCTTGGCCCGGGCCCGGTTCGAGCGCGGCACCGACAACGGCGCGCACGACATGGCCATGTTGGTCTTCTTGCAGTTCTGGTCCGATCCGCACCGTTGGATGGCCACATACTCCCCCGAGGTGTTTGCCGCCGTCTCACTGCGCAACCGTGCCGAGGACTGGCGCCGCACCGAACGCATCCAACGCGGCCAGGGCGCGCAATTGGTTGAGCGCGACGGTCAGCGCGTTTCACGTCGTCAGATGGGTTCGCTCGATGAACTCACCGACCGCATCGGCGACATCACCACCAGCGGCCACGACTTTGCCGATGCAGTTGCGGCGCAGGTCGATGTGCGCGACGCACTCTCGATGCTCTCGGCGTTGCAGCGCGAGTTGGTGTGGCGTGTCGATGCCGAGGGCTACACCGTTGTCGAGGTTGCAAATGCACTCGGCAAAAACCGTTCCTATTGCCAACGTGAACTCGGCAAGGCCCGCGAGTTCATCCGCGAGTACGTGGTCGCGGCGTAATTACGTCTGCGTATCAGTTCCACCAGTGAACTTGTCGCCAGTGATGTACCTCTCCCAGAGTTCCATTGCGGCTTCCGCATCAAGTGACTCAACCTCACGACGTGCAATTCCTGCCGTATAAACAAGGCGCGAAAGCAGCCACTCAGGAACTGGTTCACGCCGTTGCTGCTCGGGCGCACGGAGCCCCATTGAGGTTC
>CAIPQK010000206.1 GCA_903867185.1 uncultured Candidatus Nemicrothrix sp.
CGGGCTCGTGCTCGGCGTACCAACCGATCTCGACGCGCTCGCAGCATCAGGAATTGTCAGCGCCGAAGGAACTGCGCGCGCCGCGCAAGATCTCACCCGCACAGAGTGGATCGATAGCGCGAATGGCGCTGACCCAAATGGTGTCGATGATCAATCGGTTGGCCAACTCATTCGCGCTCGTCTCGGTGATGAAGTGCATGAAAAGTTGGTCTCTCCACTTCTCTCCGGCGTGAACGCTGGCGATGCCGACCACCTCAGCCTCGCTGCTGGTGCCGCACAAATTGCGGTTGCGGCTCGACGTTCGCCAAGTCTCATCACTGCATTGCGAGACCAACTCGCTTCGGCGAAAACCGATCCGGAAGTCCCCGTGTTCCGCGGCATTCCGGTCGGCACACAAACGCTCACCGACTTGCTCCTTGCTCGCCTCACGCAAGCTGATGTTCCCGTGCATCTTTTGTGTCCCGTGTCATCGATCACTCGCGACGGAAGCGGTTGGACTCTGTCAACACCACTCGGTGCGATTGCCGCCGACGAGATCGTTCTTGCGACACCCGCACGACCTACCGCTCGACTTCTCGAATCACTCGCTCCCGAACCGGCCGCTGAACTCGCGAACCTTGAGTACGCATCAGCAGCGATGGTCACTCTCGCTGTCTCGAAGAACTCACTTGGCGTTCCACTCGATGCCAGTGGATTCCTCGTGGCCCAAACCGATCCGCTGCCCACGCTCACCGCGTGCTCGTGGGCTTCCGCCAAGTGGGCACACCTTGATGACCCCGAGATCGCGATCCTGCGCATCTCTGCCGGCAAACACGGCGACACCCACGCTCTCGAATTGGACGACCCGTCACTCGTTCAGGCACTCAGTCTCGATCTCGCCACCACGATGGGCATCGAAGCTCCGCCGATCGAATCGCGAGTAACACGCTGGATCGATGCGCTGCCGCAGTACCGACCGGGTCATCCCGCCCGCGTCGCGGCCTGGCGTGAAGGCATCAGTGCACAGGCTCCCGGCATCCATTTGGCCGGCGCTGCGTATGACGGACTCGGGCTCCCGGCCTGCATCCGACAGGGCCGCCAGGCCGCTGACGCCATCGCCTGAAGGCCCCATAGGGGAGCCGCAAACACGGATTTTCGGGCCTCAAGACCTCAAATGAGGCCCAAATCGCCGGAACTGTGACAGAAAATGTCACGGACATTTTCCCTGTTCAGAGCGGTTTCATGCGGAAAATGTTACGCCCGCGTTGCGAGACTGCGATGAAACCGCAACACTTTCGTAACAATGAGCATCAACCCCTTAGGCCAGACCCGCCTCGTTCTCGCCGTCACCGTCATCCCGGTGTTGGCCATTGCCCTGCTGGCGCTCGGGCTGTGGGTTGCCCCGAGTTCATCCTCAGCCCTTCCCACTCAAACAGCGGTTGCGGGCGCACCGACACTTGCCCCCGCTGCCGCAGTTACCCCTATCGCCGCCGATCCCATTCCCGAAAGTGGCGCCCAGCTCACCGCTGCCACTTGGCGCATGGCCATCGGTCAAGCCGTGGTCGATGCGGGCGCAACCAAACTCGGCGCTCCCTATGTGTATTCAGCCGCTGGCCCCTACGCATTCGACTGCTCAGGATTCACCCGGTGGGCCTGGATGCAACTTGGCGTCGAACTCCCCCACAACTCTGGCGCCCAATGGGCAGCCGTCGAACGCATTTCTCTCGATCAGCTCCAGCCCGGCGACCTCATCTTCGACTGGGGCTTCGGCGGTGGCCAACCCGACCACGTCGGCATCTATGTTGGCAACGGCATGATGATCCACTCACCGAACAGCTCAAGTGTGGTGCGCTATGACTCCATCTATTGGTGGACAGGCGCAACAACTGCAGCTGGAAGGGTTCGATGACCAACACATTGCGAAGCATTCGACGAGGGCCCTCGATGCCCGAACGACTGCTCGTACTCATCCCTGGTTATGGCGATAGGCCCGAACCGTTTCTTGAGCGCGCCGCAATGTTCGATCCGAACGAGCAGTGGCTAACAGTTGTCGTCGAACCACAGACCCCAAGCGATCGCGGCCCCTACTGGTACAACGTCGACGAGAACGGACCCGACCCCGTTGCACTCGCCACTGGGCTCGCGTCGATTGATGCAACATGCGCATCACTTCTTGCCGAAACAGGTTTGAGCGAAGACGCTCTCGTTATTGCTGGCTTCTCGCAGGGTGGCGCTCTTGCCCTTGCCCACCTCGTAGATCCCAATTCATCTGTCACACCGAATGCAGTAGCTGCGCTTGCGTCGTATCTGCCCAGTCGCGACGAGCGACTGATTGATCTTTCGCGGGCTTCGCAACGGCCGGTGCTCTTCGCTCATGGC
>CAIPQK010000207.1 GCA_903867185.1 uncultured Candidatus Nemicrothrix sp.
GGGCGGTCTCGATGACGGAAGCGGCAGTGGTGAGGTCCGGAGCGGTCATAGACGAACGTTACCGTCCGGTCACATCCGTCGTCCGATCGGAGTCAGGTGTTGGCTTTGAAGTCCGCCAGGATCGATTCCATCGTGACATTGGAAACCACGTTGAGGTCTTCGTCGACGATTTCGTAGAGCAGTCCTGTGGGCGAATGTGCGCCGAAGAAGACCACTCCACCGTTATCACCACCGCGCTCAAGGTGGGGCAGTGATTCTGCGCCGGTGAGCGCGTAATCGCCTGCCTTGCGCATGCGATGGTCGCCAACGACTCCACCTTTGTCGATGTCCCAAAGATGTTGTTCGCCCTCGAGCACAATCACCGTGGTTGTCGCTGTGTGACGATGAATTGGACAGTGGCCGCCATCGCCACTCCAACGCACGACCATGTCGAGGGTTCCGGCGTCGAGGTCATGACCCAAGATTGTGTAGTCGTGATTGATCTTGTGAGGGCCACCGTCAATTGAAACGCTGCGCCACTTGTAGCGGGAAGGATCAAAGGTTCCGTTGAGCATGGCGTTCGCCCTCTCTTTGCTGGGTCGTTCCAGTGAGTGTTCCACTTTCACGCCATTCACGCAGGATGTCTCCGTATTCAGTGGGGGCGCCAAAGTACATACCTGATTGACGGGATCGATCGTCAGGCATGCCTTCTTTGTTGTAGTAGCCGGGAGTGCAATTGGCGGAACTTTCGGCTGAGCCCTGATTGCGGAGCACGATGGTTTCCACCCAAGCGGCTTCAGCCTCTTCGGTGGGTTCGATCGGGCCGAGTTGGTGAGTGAGTGCCTCGTTGATCAACCATGCCGAATGTGTTGCCTGGATCTCGATCAAGTACGGGAAGTTCACGGTGAATCCTGCTTGGGCGATCGACTGCATGAACAGGTTCGGGAATCCGTTCAGAAGGAGTCCGTGATACGTGCGCACTCCGTCTTCCCAAGCTTCGCTGAGGCTCTCGCCAGTTCGCCCGTAGATCTCGAAGCCAGTGCGGTGGGCGTAGTCGGTACCTACTTCGAAGCCGGTGCTGTAGATCAAGCAGTCGAGTTCATGTTCGACGCCGTTGACCACAACTCCGGTTTCGGTGATTCGCTCAACACCTTTCCCTTTGGTGTCGACGAGCCTGACGTTGTCTCGATTAAAGCTCTGCAGGTATTCGTCGTGAAAGCAAGGACGTTTGCAGAACTGTCGGTACCAAGGTTTCAATGCTTCGGCGGTGGCTGCGTCGTCGACGAGTTCATCGACTCGTGCCCGGACCTCTTCCATCTTGGTGAAATCTGCGATCTCCATGGTTTTGGCGAGTTCTTCAGGGCTTAGGCCTGAGGTGTTGTTGAGGCGCATGGCGAGGAGTTTCTTGGTGATGCTTGTCCATGCATCATCGACAAGGTCTTCTTCGACGATTCCTCCGGCGGTGAGGATCTGAAAGTTCTCGATCCGTTCTCGTTGCCATCCTGGTGTGAGTGAATCAACCCAAGTTGAATCGGTTTCTCGATTGGCGCGTACATCGACTGATGATGGCGTTCGTTGAAAAACCAAGAGTTCCTGTGAATCTCGACCGAGGTGGGGGATGCATTGAACAGCGGTTGCTCCGGTTCCGATGATTCCGACTCGTTTGTCAGCCAACCCTGAAAGGCCGCCGTGAGAATTTCCGTCGGTGTAGGAATAATCCCACCGACTCGTGTGGAAGGTGTGTCCCTTGAACGACTCGATACCGGGTATTCCGGGAAGCTTGGGTTTCTGAAGATGTCCGGTAGCCAGAGAAACGAATTTCGCCTTGAAACAGTCGCCACGGTTGGTGGTGATGACCCAGCGTTCGGCGTCTTCATCCCATCGCATGTCGGAAATTTCCGTTTGAAACAGTGCATGGCGGTAGAGATCGAATTTCGTGGCGATTCGTTGGCAATGCTCGAAGATCTCGTCGCCTTTGCTGTATTTCTCCTTCGGCATGTAGCCGGTTTCTTCAAGTAATGGCATGTAGATGTAGGACTCAACATCGCAAGCCACGCCGGGGTACCGATTCCAATACCAGGTTCCGCCGACGTCGGCGGCTTTGTCGATGAGCCTGATTTTGTCAACGCCCAGTTCACGAAGACGCGCTCCGGTCAGCAGTCCTCCAAAACCTGCGCCAACGAGAGCAACGTCGACCTCGTCGAATAGGGGATCGCGCTCA
>CAIPQK010000208.1 GCA_903867185.1 uncultured Candidatus Nemicrothrix sp.
AACACGATGATGCCAGCGGCAGAGAGGGCAACTACTAAGGGAATGTTTGCTTTGATCCACTTCCCAAATTTCCCAGACTCAATTAAGTCTCCAGCCATCTGATCTTCTCCCGCTTCCGCCGCATCTATAAGCAGTGGTTCAATGCCGCCAGCCGAAAGCGTAGCGAGGTCTGACAACCAACTGAATCCACGATTCGATTTCCATCAAAATTCCATCGCACGGGCAAATACGGAGCGACATCAGGAGGTGCGGGCTTTGACGGACTGCGGATCAGAAGGTTGGGGGTTCGAGTCCCTCCGAGCGCGCTTTACAGATTCGTCGCCGAAACGAACATGCTTGGCCTTGTCTGACCCGCCTAGGGGATTAGTACAGACCTACGAGCCAGAACAACACTCCGACCAGCGCAAAGAATCCAACAAAGGCGACTACTGCCAATACCGGTCTTCCCTTGAATTTCGGATCGATGCGATCGCGCAAAAGGTTGTAGAGAGCGAAGATCACACCAAAAATTACGACGGTAACGAGGAATCTCAACATCTGAAGAGATTACTCCCGGCCAGGTAGGCGCTGGGCGTCAGAACCATCGGGTCGGTGCCGATAGTTCAGATCGTCGGTGGTTTCGCCTGAAGTCGTGCGTGCACGCAATCGCAATTGGCGACCTAATCACACCGCAAACGCCGCAGACCCCAAATCCGTCGCTCCGCTTTCAATGCCGTCGCAGATCACGCGCGCCACAACCGCTGGCTCTAATCCCTCACCCATCTTTGGCGCCGTGCCCGCAATCGCCCGACCCGCTAGCCCGGTTTCGGTATGCGGTGGTCGAGCATCAATCACGCGCACGCCTTTGCGTCGTGCTTCACGCGCCAAACCTTCGTCGAACGCGCGCAACGCGGCTTTCGACGCGCCGTAGGCAACCATGCCGGGCAGATTCTGTTCAGCAATGACACCAGAAATGTTCACGATCACGCCGCCGGTCGAAAGTGTGTTCATCGCTTCGGTGGCAACCATGATGGGGATGAACGTGTTGGTCATGAACAGGTCTTCCATCACGTCGGTCGACAGTGTCGCTACGTCGCCAAAGGCCACGACTCCAACTGCGTTGATCACGACATCGAGCTTGCCGTGATGCTCCACCGCAGTTCGCACCGCCCTAGCGCACGCATCGGGCGATCGCAGATCAAGTGCCACCCGCGGGCCAGCCACCGTCAGTTGGTCGAGACGTTGCTGGTCGCGCCCCACCAAAGTGAGAGCGGCACCTCGTGCGGCAAGTTCCTCGCCGAGCGCCCGGCCAAGTCCTCCGGTGGCGCCAAGCAAGAGAACCGATGCGCCGTTGAGTGCTGTGCTTGTCATGGACCGAGTTCTACCGCATCACGAGTCGATTGCTCTGATGCAGGGCCAAAGAGCGACTCGCGCCTAGCCAGTGAACGCTGGTGCGACCGGATCGGCTGGCGGCGCAGAAGTTGTCGTCGTGATCGGCGGTTCCGACTCCGTCAGCGACAGCACCAGTGTCTGATTTGCGTCTGATACGTAATGACCGACCGCAACACACGACGCATCTGCAGCACACGACACCGCCACCAGGAAGTTGTTATCTGTACCCGCATTTTCGCTCGGCATAACCGACCAGGTGCTGCCATCCCAAGTTTCCACAAGATTTTGCCCCGCAGCAACAGTCTTGTAGTTGCCAACGGCCATGCATGATGAAGCGGTCACGCACGAAACCGAATCCAATTCGTCGTTAGCGACAATTCCGTTTTCGTCAGCGGCATTCGCACTTGGAACGACTGACCACGTTGTGCCATTCCACACCTCTGCCAATGTCCGCCAGTCAGAATCGAGATACGTGCCGACAGCGAGACAGAACGTCACACTGACGCAAGACACTCCCGTCAGTCGGTCTCGAGAGCTTTCGTTGGGACTCGGCGAAATCGTCCAAGTCATGCCGTCCCATGAAGTGACCAACGTTCGATTGGCGGAGCCGTCGTCATAGCCACCAACCGCGACACACCACGACACCGATACACACGACACCGAATTCAGGCCGTTGTCGTCGGTCGGCGAAGTGCTCGGGACCATATTTTTGTGCCACGAGGTGCCGTCCCAGGCCTCATCAAGATTTTGATCATGAAATGCGTAGGTATAGAAACCAACCGCGACACACCACGACACCGACACGCACGACACCGAATTCAGTTCTTCATGCATGCCCGAAAGGCCTCCCCCCGCTCTTTGAATCGACCAGGAACTGCCGTCCCACGCTTCTATCAACTCAGAAGTTGCGACTCCGTCCGAGCCTGAGCCAACCGCGACGCACCACGACACCGACACGCACGACACCGAATTCAGGGTGCTGTCGTTGATCAACTGCGAGGTCGGAGACGGAACAATCGACCATGTTGTGCCGTCCCACATCTCGACCAACGCCTGGCTCGCGGTGCCGTCGTTGGATTCGCCTACGGCGACACACCATGAGCTCGAGACACACGACACCGATTTCAAAATGTTGCCGTCGGTCGGCGACGAATTCGGAGACGGAATGATCGTGGCGGTGGTCGTCACTGCGTCGGCGGGCACGGCAACGGCCAAAAGTCCGAAGACAGCGACAACAACGACGGCAAGACGGGCGATTGAAGAATGAGCGATGCGCATACGCTTATTGTACTGAATAGGTAGAAATACTGCCAAGATGTTCCATCCACTGAACGATGCGTGAAAACTCATCGATCAATGAACGCAACGCTGGCCAGACTCAGCCCGTGAACGCTGGTGCAACCGGATCGGTGGCGACTGTGGTGGTCGTGTCGCCCGAACCAAGGGTTGTGGTTGTTGACGGTGCAGTCGTCGTTGATGTGGACGGAGCGGTCGTCGTAGTCGTCGTCGCATTTGGGCC
>CAIPQK010000209.1 GCA_903867185.1 uncultured Candidatus Nemicrothrix sp.
AATCACACCACCAGTCGAGGCGAGAACTGACGCAACAACTTCCTCGGACCATTCGCCGAGTCCGCCAGTTGCAACGTCATACGGTTCGCCGGTGAGAAATGCGGCGATGTACTCCGCCGTATGTGCGAGCAGCAACTGTTCGACAGTTGCCGGTTCGGGACTCACCAATTTGATCTCAGGGAACTGATCGATGATGCGCTTGGCGACCTCGTTGGCCTTGCGCACCGTTTCAAGCCCTCTACCGGGGACCACGTAGGTGTCATTGTAAAAGATGGAGAAATTCATGTTGCCGCCTTTCCGCCGCTGTTGTTCGTACTAGGGAAACGCACGAAACGTCCCAAAATGTGCACCTCAATCAAAGAGCACATAACTCCGCTCGTGATGCGTTTCCCTTGTGAAGAGCACAACGAAAGGGGAAGTCATGGATGAGATTCAGGGATACTTCGCAGGTCAGGTCGCATTCGAGGATCTGAGCGATATGGCGAAACTCTTCGTCACCACGCTTCATACCGGCGATGTGCGTTCGATTCATGCCGGGTTCGGCATCATCGATCGCACGAGCGAAGAAGATGTCCACGGTCCATTCACTCGAATTACGTGGACGATCGATGCCCTTTCCGGCCCCGATCGCCGCTGGGTGTCTGTCGCCGATCTCGCTGAAGCAGTGTTGGCCGACATGCACGTGGCCGAATGGGTCACTTCAATCGCCGGCTCTTCCGAACAAGCCGAAATACAACGAGTGATTACGGCCGTGGTCGACACCTGGTGTTCCATGATCCTCACCGAGGAACTCGACACCGACTTCGGCATCGAACTTTCCTTCGATGAGAACGGTCCGGTGTGGCGAACAATCCATCGGCCGAATGCGATTCGCACGGGTCTTGAAGCGACGCTCGTCGGACGGCTCGTCAATCACTACGACGGCGAAGTTCAGACCGATGTCCAAGGTCGATCACAGATCAGCCTCAACGATTTTCAGGTTTACGTTGGGCGTGACAGCACTCGCCAGCGTTCAAGCTTCACTCTTACCGAGCGCCCGGTGGTCGTAAGCGTTCTTGCCGGAGTTGAACTCAACGGTGATGCCTGGCGCACAGCGGTCTCAGGATGGGTGAATGATCCAACTCGACCGAGCGGGCTTCTGGTCGAACTCGTCGCTGCGACTGGCTACCAAGTGTGGGTCGATCGAGTCATCGATGGCGACCCAACAGCACAACTCGACGAGCTCATTACGCAATCACGACTCCTCAGCGCAGCTCTGCAACCGTGGGAACTCAATCCACCGCGTTGAAGTTGCGCACTGCCGAGCGTGGGCAACTCACTTAGAGGACGCGAAACTCCGACCACATACCGTTCTTGTAGTGACCGGCAATGTTGCACAACAACTGATACTTCCCAGCCGCCAAATCCGTCACGGTAAACGTTCGAGTTTCACCAGGCTCAAGCGGATCGCCACCGGTTTCGCCGACACTTCCGTCTTCACTGATTTTGTCTGCGCCGGAACTCACCGGCACCGGCGGGTCGCCACTGTCGGTGAGCGGAATCTGGCCAGGAAGCGCATTCGAGAGAACAACTAACAATTCATGAGGCATCGTTCCCGCGTTTGTCACTACGAACGTCACATCGCCAGCAAGCGCAGTTGGTGGCGCGGTCACCGAATATTCCTTAACAGTCACATTTACCGTTCTGCTCGCACTCGGTGTTTGATCGTTATTCGTGATCGCAAAAAGTAACGAAGCCGCTGCTAACGCAACGGCAAAGACGACGACAGCAGCGACGACCCCAACGAACGAAATCGAATTCGTTCCTTGCGCCCGCTCTTGCTCACTCTGGCTCATTGCTGCCCCCAAGGGTCAACCCGCAGTGAGCCAGCCGATATGACACAAGTTCTCGCCGGAACTCGTCGCTCGAGAGCAAACCTACTGTCTTCGGAGCAGATTTTTCTTGGAAGCTCGGTTCCTGCGCACATATCGGTCCCTTTCGTGCGTTTCACCATTATGAAAACGACACAGAACATCTCAGACCCGGCTGCCTGGCACAGGCGCCTTTGCCATATCAACGACTGGCTCGCCGTTTGCGGCGACCTCGACACCACCCGCCCCGAAATCGGTAAGGCGCAGCTTCAAGCGTGGGTCGACGAAGGCATCACCGACATCATCGATCTGCGCGGCGAATGGAGCGACGAGAACTTCGTTGCTCGCCATGCACCCGAGGTGAACTACTACTACCTGGGCACGCACGACGATGGTGGCTCGCAAGAAGACGAATGGTTCGAGGCTGGGATCAATGTCATCCGAACCGTTCAGGACCTGGGTGGCAAAGCCGTTGTGCATTGCCACATGGGCGTGAATCGTGCGCCGTCGATGGCCTACCGCATGTTGCTCGATGCCGGCCACGATCACGTCGAGAGCCTCGAGATCATTCGAGATGCACGACCGATTTCCGGAATCATTTACGCACCGGCTGCGATCAGTCATCACCTGCGAAGCAATGGTGTCGACGGCCTCACCGCCACCGAACGCAAGATCCAGGTCCGCAACTGGCTGAACGACAACCCGGTTGATCTCTACTGGGTGATATCCCGGATTCGTCAGAGCGAAGACTGAAGGCCAGTTTCCGTGCTCACGAAAGACCAAGACGGTCGGCGACCTCTTGAGACCCCACAACAATCAGCTCACTCACTGCTCGACTGACACCTATATATAAGAGAGTCGTTCGATCGGCGTCTTTAGGGTCAATCCCCACCAAAATCACCGTGTCGAACTCAAGGCCCTTGAGGCGATGGATGTTCTCGCACACCACAGCACCATGTCCTCGCTCTTCCCAACGAACGAGTTGGCACGACTTTCTCAGAGCGTCTCGAACATCGGTGTGCAGCGTTGCCACACAAACGCTTGAAGGACTGCGTTGTTCTTCTTCGATGATTCTCTCAAGTTCTGCGTCGATGACTCCCGCTGCTCCTTCAGTATCAACCGCCTGATGCCAGAGGGGCGCAAACCCTTCAGGGACATATTGGGGCGAACCCGGTCCACCAACCCGTCGAAGCACTTGCGCAATCCGATGACCATTTCGGAAATTTGACTGAAGCTCAACCTGCACCCAGCCGTCATCAGCTTGGGGGAAGACAAAACCTTTTTCGTAAATTCCTTGGCCTTCGTCCGCGAGCAACAAGATCCGTCGGCGGCCGTCGGGATCGAGCAACGACTCGAGCAACGCGATCCATGCCGGGCTGAAATCCTGGGCTTCGTCGATGATGATCGTGTCAAACCTCACGCCAACCTCAGGCCAATGAAGGTTGATGTGAGCGATTGCGATGGTGTTCCACCAATCCCGATCCGCATTAGGTGGCACTTCGAGGTGGGGCATCCCAGGTAGTTC
>CAIPQK010000210.1 GCA_903867185.1 uncultured Candidatus Nemicrothrix sp.
ATATGGCCACGGTATTGAAGTCGTTGTCGGTTGGTGACGGCGCCATCGACGATGAATTCCTCAAGTACCGACTCCGAGCATTGTTCCGAGAAGCACGTCATGCCGCGCGAGCGATTGAAATTGGTGATCAAGTGAGCAACGGCGACCTCGATGATCTCCATCAACTGCTTGGTTATCGATCCGCCGACTGGTTTACCGGCGAAGCTGATCTTGAAGCGTTTGTGCTTAACGATGCCGACACCGGAACCTACGACGAAGAACTTCTCGTCCTCTTCCATAAGCGCAACCTGCGCGCCCATCAACTTCTCGGGCCACCCGGATCAGCGATGGCCACCCATCTGCCGATCCAAACGTTCCGCTAACAGTTAAGGAATTCTGACTCCGACTTCGGAATACCCGCGCACCGTACTGGTGTGCTGGCGAACTGTCTTTCCGTCAATGATCTCCCAGTTCGGAAGACGCTTCAGCGTTTCTTCAATGGCAATGCGCCCTTCGGTTCGGGCCAATGAGGCTCCGAGGCAGAAGTGAATGCCGTAGCCGAACGTGACGTGCTTTTTGATATCGCGATGAATGTCGAATGCATCGGCATCCGGAAATGCATCTGCGTCGCGACCAGCACTGCCGGTGAGCAAAAGAACTTTTGAGCCCGCAGGAATTTTGGTTCCGTGGAGTTCAACGTCTTTCAGTACCCAGCGACCATTGACCGGAGAGGGCGCTTCGTATCGAAGTAGTTCTTCAACGGCATTGGGAATGAGGGACGGATCAGCAGCCAACTCAGCCCGCTGATCAGGATGTTGCGCCAGAACCACCGCAGCATTACCGAGAAGACGCATGACCGTTTCGGTGCCAGCGACGTAGAGAAGCAGCGTGAACTGCACCAATTCATCGTCGTTGAGCGAACGAAGTTCTCCATCGTCGCCAGTGACTTCGGCGCCAAGCAAAACCTTGATCATGTCGTCACCGAACAGACCAGGATTTTCGCGATGACGATGAACGAGATCCATGAGGTACTCGTGCACGCGAATTCGAGCCATGAAGGCGATGTCGTTGATCATTCCCTGTTCAGGGTCGATGTGAAACATCGTGTCGATATTTTCGCGCTGTTCTTCACGCTCACTTTCGGGAACGCCCACGAGTCGCGAGATCACCATTGACGGAACCTGCGTTGCGAAATCCTGCACGTAATCGAATTCAGAGCGACCGGCGAGGCCATCGAGCAGTTCCGCGCAAACATCACGCACGTAATCATCGAGAAGTGCCATTCGGCGCGGAGTGAAAGCTCGGGAAACTAGGGAGCGATACATGGTGTGCTCAGGAGGATCCATGAAGATCATCTGATTAGAGCCGATCATGCCCGGCCCCATCATCTCCAGAACGGTTCCGTGCGTCGAAGAAAATGTGGCCGTGTCTTTCGAGGCCTTTTCGATATCTTCGAAGCGACTCAGCGCCCAAAAATCGAAACGATCGTTGCGATACAGCGGAGCTTCGGTGCGCATGCGCTTCCAGATCGGATGCGGATTGTCATCGATCTCGGTGTCATACGGATCCCAGTAGATGTCAGTCATTGCCAACTCCGTTTCAGGGGCGTCCGTAGAGGAACTTCACAATCGGGGCTGCAGAGGCATAGGTGTCGGTAAGCCCCGCGCCAACCAAACCTGCATCGACAATGATGGTTTGACCACTGATGTAGCGCGCGGCGTGGCTTCCGAGAAATGCCATGACGTCGCCTTGTTCTTCCGGCGACGACGCGGTCACACCAATTTCTTCACGGTAGTCAGACCCGAACGACAGCCACAGCTCTTCGTTCGCGCGAGCAAGCGGAGTGTCCGTCGGACCCGGACAAATCGCATTGATGCGGATACCGAGCTTGCCCATGGCATAGGCCTGTGCAGCGACGTAGTAGCAAAGCGCTTGCTTGGTGAACATGTAATGGGCGTTGCTGGGATTCGCTTCCATCCAAGCAGCGGCCTCCTCGAAATCAGATGTGTCGCAGAACGCACGCACAGTCTCAAGATTGGATTCCCATCCAAGACCAGCGGCCGACGAGATCATCGTGATCGATGAACCCGCACCGAGCATTCCCTTCGCAATCATTTGATCAATCATGTGTCGATGACCAATGAAATTGATCTTCTCGATGCCAGGAGTTCCATCGGCAACGCCAGCACATGAGAAAAGTGCATCGACCTTGCCGCCACACTGCGTGATGGCGGCATCGATCTGACCTTTGTCGCGAAGATCGACCACGATCGACTCAAAGCCCTCGACCGGGACGTGGTCCATCACCACGACCGCAGCACCCAGCGAAGCGACCTGGCGGGCTGCAGCAGCACCCATTCCTGTGGCTCCGCCGACGACCAGCACACGCTTACCGTCGTAGCGAAATGACTCGTTTCCCATGACTCCCCCTCGTGAGATCACGCCTGGACTCCTCGAGGCCGACGCTTTCTAACGAGCGTAAACTATATTGAACCGAGATTCACAGAGATGTGATCGACAGGAATTGAAACCGGGCAAAGCTCGGCGCTCGCGGGAAGCGCGACGCGGGAAACACACTGGGGGAAACGCAATGGGGGAAATAATGACCGAGCTTTGGCATGAAGAACGTCTCTACATCGATGGTCAGCTTGTCGAGGCGGCAGGCGGAGCCACGTACCCCAACATCAACCCCGCCACGGAAGAAATCATTGGCGTCGCTGCTGACGCGTCGGCCGAAGACGTCGAGAAGGCGATCGCCGCCGCACGTCGCGCCTTCGACACCACCGACTGGTCGACCAACACCGAGCTTCGTCAGCGTTGCCTGCGTCAGCTCCATCAGGCATTCATCGACAACTTCGATGCCGTCACTGAACTTACGATCGCCGAGGTTGGCGCACCCCGAATGCTTATGGGTGGCCCGCAACTCATGACTCCTCTGGAGTACCTCACCTATTACGCCGACATGCTCGACACGTTTGAATGGTCCTACGACCTCGGCATTTACTCGGGCATTGCCGGAACTGCTCACCGTTGGGTCGAGAAGGAAGCAATTGGTGTCGTTGCGGCAATCACTCCGTGGAACTATCCGCACCAGATCACTTTCGCGAAGTGTGCGCCCGCTCTCGCCGCCGGTTGCACCGTCATTCTTAAGGCGGCCCCCGATACTCCCTGGAGCGCACTTGCGCTTGGGCGCTTGATCCACGATCACACTGATTTTCCTCCCGGCGTCTTCAACGTCATTACATCAGGCAACAAAACCGTTGGAGAAGTACTGACCACATCGCCTGATGTCGACATGATTTCGTTCACCGGTTCAACTGCAACCGGAAAGCGCATCATGGAAGCGGCATCGGCCACGGTGAAGAAGGTCTTTCTTGAACTTGGTGGCAAGAGTGCGCACATCGTGCTCGACGATGTCTCCGATATGGCCTCAGCAACAGCGAGCCCGTGTTTCATGGTGTGCACCCATGGTGGCCAGGGTTGTGCCACCTCGACTCGTCTCTTACTTCCACGAAGCCGTTACGAAGAAGGCGTCGAAGCCACAGCGGCAATGCTTGGCGCACTCCCCTATGGCGATCCTCAAGATCCGGGTGTGATGACCGGTGCCATCGTCAACAAGGCTCAGCTCGAACGCATCGAAGGGCTCGTCGATCGAGCGGTCGCTGCTGGGGCTCGCGTCGTTCTCGGAGGCGGTCGCCCTGATCAATTCGAAAAGGGCTACTACTACACGCCCACATTGTTGGCCGATGTCACTAACGACATGGAAATCGCTCAGGTCGAAATCTTTGGCCCGGTTCTTGTGGCCATCGCCTTCGACGACGACGACGACGCAGTCCGCATCGCCAACGATTCGCCCTACGGACTTTCTGGCGCAGTCATGAGCGACGACCGTGAGCGCGCGCTCGCTGTTGGTCGCCGTATCCGCACCGGCACCATGTCAATCAATGGTGGGTCGTGGTACGCCGTCGACGTTCCCTTCGGCGGCTACAAGCAGTCCGGCGTTGGTCGTGAATCTGGCATTTCTGGCTTCGAGGAATACCTCGAAGAAAAAGCGCTCGCCGAACCGGCCTGATCAGGCTCGCTGGCTACTGACCGACACAATTTCGCCGGTCATGTAAGAGCTGTAGTCAGAAGCCAAAAACATCATCACGTTGGCGACTTCCCACGGCTCTGCGGCGCGACCGAATGCTTCGCGCTTGGTGAGCTCAGCAAGCGTTTCTTCTGTCGTGGCCTTAGCCAGAAACGGATGCATAGCAAGGCTGGGGGCCACTGCGTTGATGCGCACATCGTGCGGTGCCGCTTCGATGGCAGCGCAACGCGTGAGCGCCATCACGCCCGCCTTCGCTGCGGCGTAATGAGCCTGACCTTCTTGGGCTCGCCAACCGAGAACCGATGCGTTGTTCACGATGACCCCGCCGCCATTGGCATAGAGATACTTCATCTCAGCGCGCATGCAACGGAAGGTGCCATTCAGTGTGACATCGAGAACGAGACTCCATTGATCGTCAGTCATATCGACAATCGGAACCTCGCCGCCAAGGCCAGCGTTATTGATGAAAATGTCGATGCCGCCAAGCGCTTCGGCTGCGCCTTTGACGAGTGCTTGCACATCGTCTTCTACCGTCACGTCGCAAGGAATGCCGACAACGCCAAGTTCCGCTGCTGATTCACCACAGCGACGCTCGTGCTTATCGGAAATGACAACTTGCGCACCTTCTTCAATTGCACGCTTCGCCGCCTGAAACCCAATACCCGTTCCGGCTGCTGCGGTGACAAGCACCTTCTTGCCCGCGAGTAATCCGTGTCCATTGACGTAGGTAGGTGGCGTGCTCATGAGGGGTTGGGCTCCTTGGGAAGGCCGAGAACACGTTCACCCAACACATTGCGCTGGATTTCGTTGCTTCCGCCGTAAATGGTTTCAGATCGGGTGAACAAGAACATCTTCTGATCAAGCGTTAGTTCGTAAGGGAAGCCTTCCGCAATTTGCGATTCGATGCCGCCGATATCCATGGCCAGTTCACCGAGATCGCGATGCCAGGTTCCCCAGAACAATTTGGAGATCGATGCTTCGGGGCCGGGTACGCCAGAGCCCATCGAACGCAACGCGTTCCATTGCATCAGTTTCAGACCCGTATACGCATCGGCAAGGCGTTGGCGCATGATCGGGTCGGAGGTCGAACCCTTTCTCTTTGCTTCGGCGATGAGAGTGTCGAGTTCGCGCTCGAATCCAACCTGCTGGGCAAGGGTGGAGATGCCGCGCTCGAGCGCGAGGAGGTCCATCGCCACTCCCCATCCTTTGCCCGGCTCGCCAACAATCAGGCTGGCGTCAGCAACTGCATCACTAAAGAAGACTTCGTTGAACTCTCCGCCGCCAGTGATCTGCTCGATGATTCGAGTTTCGACGCCGGGCTGGTCCATGGGCACAAGAAGAAACGACAATCCCTTATGACGTACCGAACCCGCTTCGGTGCGAGCGACAACGAAACACCAGTGCGAAACGTGGGCCAGCGAGGTCCAGACTTTCTGGCCATTGATGATCCACTGATCGCCATCGAGAACGGCACGGGTTTGCACGTTGGCAAGATCGGAGCCCGCGTTCGGTTCGGAATAGCCCTGACACCACCGCTCGTCGCCATTCAGGATGGGCGGAAGAAAACGCTCACACTGTTCTTTCGTGCCGTGCTCGATAAGCGTTGGCCCGAGCAGGTTCTCACCCATGTGATTGACGCGGCCAGGAGCCTGCGCTCGGGCGTATTCCTCGGCCCAGATGATCTGCTCGCCGACCGTGGCATTGCGCCCACCAAATTCCGTGGGCCAGCCCAGCCCGATCCATCCGGCGGCACCAAGAACCTTTTCCCAGCGCTCTCGGATTTCAAACCCAACTTCTTCATCGCCGGGGCCACCGCGCCCCTTAAGGGACGCGAATTCTCCGACGAGGTTCTCGGCCAGCCACTCTTTGGCGGCGGCACGAAACTCCTCGTCGGAGACGGTCGAGACATCTATGGGAAGGGCCATAGGCCCACTTTAGGACCCGATCAATCCAGCTTCAGAACCCGGGCGGCGTTGTCATGCAGGAACTTGGGCCAAACGTTGTCGTTGAACGGCACATCACGCATTTCCGTCATGATTCGCTGCAGCGACAGACCCATCGGGAAATAGCCGGCATAGATGATCTTGTCGGAGCCCCGGGTGTTGGCGTAGTCGATGATGCGCGGGTCGTAGTGCTTCGGAGCAAATGCCGAGGTTGAGTAGTGCAGACCTGGCCACTTGAGCATGAGTTTGACCATGAGTTCGGTCCATGGCTGACAGCCGTGACGTGACACGTAGGTGAGTTCGGGGAAGTCATACATGACCTCGTCGACATGTTCAACGTGCTGACACTGGAACTTCAGACGCGGGCCGGGAATGCCTGTGCACACGAAGACCGGAATATCGAGTTCGCAAGCTTTCGCGTAGATCGGATACATCTTCTTGTCATTAATCGGAACCTGCGGGAAACAACCAGCCGGGAACATACTGATGGAACGCACACCCCAGGTCTCGTAGGCACGCACGATGTTTTCGATACCGGCCATGCCATCGTTGGGGTCGGCGCCGACAGACCCAATGAAGCGACCGGGGTAACGCTTGATCGCGTCTTCACCAGTTGCTTCGCCTTGACCTTCGCGATGACCAACACCGACCATGCCAATCGACACGCCGCACTTGTCCATCTGATCAAGCGTGTAGCCAACCGGATCTTCGGTTTCACGAACTTCTTTTTCCTTGTCCGGCGGCGACTTAAACATGTACTCGGCCGGAAATTCAAACTCTTCCTTGGACTGCGTGTCCTTGGTTTGTTTGGTAATGAACTCGTACTGCGCCTTCAGGTCGCGAGCCGGAAAGCCAATCATCGTGTCGATGACCGGGACGTCGGTCGGCATGGCCATTCTGTCTTCCCCCTGGAATTGGCAACGTGGAATTCGTTGACGCAGCCAATCTAGGACACCGCCCCCGCCCCGGCGAGTTACGCCGGAACGATTGAAGGGGCAGGTCTCCCCGCCCCTTCAATCAAGGATCCGCCTAGGTGATCTGTGAGTCTTAGTTTTTGCCGGCGATGCGATCGGCTGCTTCACGCTGTTCGAAGATCAATCGAATCAGCCAGAATCGGAAGTAGCGACGCAGTGACATCACGATGAACAGCGCGCTGCCTACGACAGCAAGCGTGAGTCCAAAGGTTCCCATGGCTTGAAAATCGGCTGTCCACGCCCCAACCTTGCTGCCTTGGATGTTGAGCCAAGCAACGAGGGTCAGAATGACGCCAACGAGCATCATCAATGCGCCGAGGATGACCCAGCGACGTTCGGGGTTTGCCTTACCGCCATCAATCTTCATGGAGTCGACCTCGGCCTGAAACTCCTGGAGGCGGGGCGATGGTTCTGTTGCTTCGGTTGTGCTCATGTGCTCCTCCAAGGAGTGACTAGTGAGTCGTTCCGCCGAGGTACGCCTCAGTAAGTTCTTCGGCGATCTCGGCAGGTGGTCCGGTACGGGTAATACGACCGTGAAGCATGATCGACGCAACGTCCGATACACCCAACACGGCTTGGGCAAACTGCTCCACCACAAGGATGGAAATGCCCTGCGCCGCCAATTCAGCGACACGTTCATACAGCTCCTCGACGATCAATGGGGCGAGACCCATTGACAGTTCGTCGAGAAGTAAGAGAGCAGGATCCACCGCAAGTGCGCGTGCCATGGCGAGCATCTGTTGCTCGCCGCCAGACATCGTGCCGGCGATCTGCTTGCGACGTTCCTGCAAGCGTGGGAACTGCGTAAACGCTTTGTCTTGAACATCGGTGAGAGACGCCCCGGAATGGGTAAACATTCGCAGGTTTTCGGTGACGGTGAGGTTCGGGAATATGCCCCGACCTTCGGGGACCAGACACACCCCAGCCCGTGCAAGCGAATCGCTGCTGACACCGTTGACGTCGCGACCACTAATGAAAAGTTGACCTGCGCTGGGAACAATCTGACCGCTGCACACCGAAAGTGTCGTGGTCTTGCCGGCCCCATTTGGTCCGAGCAGCGCGTGCACCTGACCGGCTTCGACGGTGAGGTTCACACCGTGCAACACGTCGATTGTTCCGTAGCCACCGCGAATGTTGCGGAGTTCGAGAATCGGGGTCATGACGCCTCCTCAACAGTTTCAGCGCCGAGATAGGCGGCCTGTACATGCGGATTGGCCTGAATTTCGAGCGGAGTGCCGGTGGCAATAATCGAGCCGAAATCGAGGACGTGGATGTACTCACAGGTACCCATCACAAACGACATGTCGTGTTCGACCAACAACACCGCAAGTCCCTTGGCAACGAGTCTGCGCAACAAACTCGCCATCCCCTCTGTTTCTTCTTCGTTCAACCCCGAGGAAGGCTCATCGAGAAGGAGAACCTTCGGATCACTTGCGAGCGCTCGAGCGAGTTCGACCAAGCGTGCCGTTCCCGTTGGAAGGGTTCCCACCATGAATTCGGAAACATCCGTGAGCCCGGTGCTTTCGAGAATCTCGTCGCATACCGTCTTGGGATCGAACCCTGACTTGTCCCAGGCTCGGCGCTGTTCAGCGGCTACGAGAATGTTCTCGCGAGCAGAAAGGCTGCCGAAGACTTCGAGTTTTTGGAAGGTCCGTGAAATCCCCATGCGGGCCCGCTTGAACGGACTCTTATTGGTGATGTCTTTCCCATCGAACATCACTTTGCCGCTGGTGGCTTCCTGCAAACCGGTGATGACGTTGAAACAGGTTGTCTTGCCGGCACCATTTGGTCCGATCAAACCTGTGACTTGTCCGGTTTCAACCTTGATGCTTGCCTTCGACACGGCCTGCAAAACACCGAACCGAACGACAACTTCTTGGGTCTCAAGAATCGTGGTCATGACTGACCTCCGGTATTCACCATTTTCGTCTCGTCGACGGCATCGGTAATCGAGAGAACCCGATCGAGCTGTGCGACTTTGTCTTCACTAAAGGGACGGCTGAGACCCATATCGTTGATCTCGTCCTTTTGGATGTTCTCCGAGCGTTCTTTCGCGGTGAACAGCGCTTTCTCCTCGCGTGCGTCATTGCGCCAAGGAAGAAGACCGGCGAGATCGCGTCCCGAATAGAACACCGCTCCTTCGGGGCGATAGGCCATGGCGATGGCTGCGATACCAGGGCCAATAAGCGCCAACTGAGTAAGCCAACTTGGGTTACCGAAGACTTCGCTAATGGCAGGGAAAGATGCCAGGCCAAGCGCCCCCATGAACGCAGCTACCGGATACCGAACGCCTTGAACGGCAAGCAACAACACGATCGGTAAACCAGCAAACATCGGGAACGAATCGACGCGCAATGCACCGGTTTGCAAGCCGAGCATGCATCCGGCGAATCCCGCCATTGCCCCCGAAAGCATGAATACCGCCATCTTTGACGTGGTGAGATTGATGCCGATTGTGGCTGCTGCTGCCGGGCTATCGCTGATCGCAATCCAACGTCGTGCCCAACGACTTCGACGAAGTAGTTCAAGCATGAAGAACAAAAGCGCGAACATGACGACGAGAAACATCAAGAACGCTTTTCGATCTGCAGCATCGGTCGAAATAGTGATGCCCAAAATACGAAGTGGCTTGTAGAGAACGCCCGAGTTTGACGGATCAAGCATGCTCGGATGCCTGATGAGGACTTTGTCAGTGAACTCAGCAAAGGCCATGGTGGCCAAGGCGAGGTACAACCCCTTTAGTCGAAGCGCCGGAAGCGCGATCGCCAAACCGAGCGGCGCGCATACCAACACCACAAACACAATGCCGATGGGATTGCCGTTCTGGCCACCGAAATGACTGAACAACACCGCACCGATTCCGGCGATCGCATAGTTAGCAAAGCTGACTTGTCCCGCCCATCCGATGAGCGGAATAAGCGAAAGCATGATGAGGCCGAACACCAAGAAGCCGGCGCCGCGTCCGAGCCACACGGTGGAGCGTTCGCCCCAGTTCGTCCCAGAGAACCATGGAATCCAGCCGTTTGCCCAGAGCCCCACAATGAGGACCATCGACAAACCACCAAGACCCGCTTCCCATGGTTTGGTCAGTCGCTCGGTTCTCTTTGTGAGTCGAACCTTGCCGGTTTCCAGTCGAGCTTGCGGGAGGAAGAGCAGGGCAATGAACAAAATGACGCACGGAATGGCTTCGCCCGCGTAGCTCCAGTCGGTTCCGAATTGAAGGAACGTTGACGAAAAGGACGTCGCAAGACCAATGATGAGTCCACCAACAAATGCCATGGGGATGGACTTCAGCTGCGCGATCGCCGCCGCAGCTGCTGCAACGATGATGATGAGGGCGAGGTTCTCGACCACAAGCCCGGTCTCGGGAGCGATGAGGATGCCGGCAAGTCCTGCGGTCATGCAGCCAAGTGCCCATGATGAGCCAGAAATAATCGAAGGCTTTGCTCCGGTGAGACCGGCAAGGCTGCGGCTATCGACAACTGCTCGCATCGAAATGCCGAGACGAGTGCGATACAGCAACCAGCGCAGAGCGACCGCCACAAGTAGGGCAATGACGACCGTGATGATTCGGTGCCAAGTGGCAATCACCGAGCCGAGCTGCACGCCCTTTGTGTGTTCAAAGAAATGATCGAGCGTTCGAGCTTTTTTCGGAGTCCACACCGTAAGCGTGATGCCCATAAATGTGAGCATGAGGCCAACTGTCGCCATGAGTTGAACAACAAGCGACGCGTCGCGAAGACGGCGCATGAGAACCTTGTCCAGCAAGAACCCGATTGCGGGAGCGATCACAAGAAGAGTGATCGCCATCGCTAACAAAGTTGGAATGTGGAACTGCACCGAAAGTTGCCAATAGACAAACGCTAAGAAACAGCCGATTGCGGCGTGGGCAAAGTTAAAAATGCCAGTCGTGGCATAGGTGACAACAAGTCCACCAGCAGTAATTGCATAGATACCACCAAGGGCGACACCGACGACGAGGAACGTCGAAAGATTCTTCGTCGACAGGAAGCTCGCTGCGCCCCAGTTCTTATTAATGACAAACGCCAGAATGACTCCAACGACGATTGCCGAAATGAACTTGGCATTGAACTTGATTCGCATCTGCCCCCCTGGCCGCCGATCAACGAATTAAATGGAGAGGGGTCGACCCAGTGCGGGTCGACCCCTCCGAGTGCTGCGTAACTACTTAACCTTCGCCGCTTCGACCTGAGGATCGAGGGTGACGGTCACGACGTAATTCGGGTTGCAATCAAGGGTTCCTGGCTTGCCAGCAGCACGCTGGAACTTGCCGTCCTTGAACTGCATCACTGCGAAGCAGTCGGAGAACACCTTGGGAGCACTGCGCTTGCCAATCCATCCGTCAGCATCAAACGACATGGTTTTCATCGTTTCGATGATGGCCGAACGAGTGATGGCATTCGGGCCCTTTGCGGCAACGATGTCATCAACAGCCTTCTTGAAGGCCAAACCGGACTGCCACGCCTGAGCACCGAATGAGTCGGGCTTGCCGCCCATTGCATCGACGTAGGCCTTGAGGGCTGCGTTCGTGTCAGCTTCTTCGAACGGAATGAACTGGGTCCAGACATATGTTCCGTCGACGGTAGCTCCACCAGTCTTGAAGTTTTCGGTGTAGCAAGCGAGCGAGCAGGACCACACCTTGACGTCATTGAAGCCCTGTGCTGCGGCTTCCTTGCGCATCTTGGTCATGGCAACGTCGTTCGAACCTTCATAGAAGAAGTTGTCGCCCGATGCCTTCATCGCCTGCACATAGGTGGTGAATCCAGACTGTTCCGTACGTCCAGAAACCTTCATTGCATCAGTAACGTTGATGCCCGACTTGTTCTGTGCAGCAATCTGCGCAGTTGCAGACTGCACCGTTGTCGGAAGATCGCCAGGGACCTGGTAGAGGCCCTTGATCGGCGTGCCGTTGTAGAGCGTCTTGTAGAACTCGTACTGACCGACGAAAGCTTTGAGGTCACGTGAACCGGTCAACGTGGTGCAAGGCTCAGAAACGGCCTGTAGTACCCATGAATTCGCGGCGCACTGCTCATTGATGTCATTGGCGAGTGCCGCGAAGTCGGGAAGACCTGCGGGCTGTCCGGCCTTATCGGCACAGTTGCCAAGCACGGTGACGTCGGGGTTGAACAGCGAGTTGCCACCAACCATTGCAACATCGTTCTTGCAAGCGTTGATGATGCCGTTCTTTGCTTCAGAGGCATCGAGCTTGGAATCCCATGATTCAACCTTGAGCTGACGACAACCGATACCACCGTTGGCGTTGACGTACTTTGCGAACGCCATCATGGCGTCAACATTTCCTTGGAAAAGACCTGGCGCAAGAGGTGAACCAGTGTCAGCCATAACTTCGACTGAGATCGTGTCGGCCGATACGCCGATTTCGGTTGCTTCAAGTTTGGCGTCCTTGCACTTGGCGCTCGCCGCTGAACTTGAACTCTTTACTGTCGTGTCACTGCTGCTATCGGACCCACTACGACCACAGCCGACAGCAAGGACGCTGACGCTGAGAGCCGCGATG
>CAIPQK010000211.1 GCA_903867185.1 uncultured Candidatus Nemicrothrix sp.
ACCGCGATGTGCGGCATTCTCTTCTGGGCAGTGGGCTTTGCATTTATGTTCGGTGAAGGAAATGGCTGGATCGGCCATCAGTTCTTCTTCCTGAACGATGCCCCTGCAACCTATGGCACAACTGGTGTTGCGTTCCTTGCGTTCTGGGTCTTCCAGTTTGCTTTCGCCGACACCGCCTCGACCATCGTCTCGGGTGCCATGGTCGGACGCACCAGTTTCAAGGGTGACCTCATCTATTCGATTGGCGTGAGCGCAATCATCTACCCGATCGTCGGTCACTGGATCTGGGGACCGGGCGGCTGGCTCGCCACGATGGACACGCCGTTCCGCGATTTCGCGGGCTCGACCGTTGTTCACACCGTTGGCGGTGTTCTTGCCCTCACTGGTGCGGTTGCTCTCGGCCCGCGCATTGGACGCAAGTTCAAGCGAGACGGCGGCGGCTTCATGGTCGGTCACGACATGACCATCGCAGCCATCGGCGGCATCATCCTGTGGTTCGGTTGGTACGGCTTCAACCCGGGTTCAACGCTCAGCGCAATGGATCTCGAAGGAATCGGTCGTGTTGCTGCAAACACCACACTCGCTGCATGCGCGGGCTGTCTTGCGGGCTTGGCTTTCATGTACTTCCGCACAAAGAAGTGGGATCCAGGCATCACGATCAATGGCTTCCTCGCAGGCCTCGTTGCGATCACCGCACCGTGCTACTGGGTAAGCCCGCTCGGAGCCATCATTATCGGCGGGGTCGCAGCAATCATCTGCGTGCTTGCGATCGATGTCATCGAATGGTTCCGAGTTGACGATCCGATCGGTGCAGTTGCAGTCCACGGCGTGTGCGGGATCTTCGGCACCATCGCTGTTGGTCTGTTCGCTACGGGTGACTTCGGAATCCCTGGCGCAACGGGTGCCGATATCAGCACCGGCACTGTGACCGGCCTGTTCTATGGCGGTGGAACCGATCAGTTGGTGTCGCAGCTCATCGGATCCGCAGTGGTGACTGGACTCGTTCTGATCGCCGGCATGGTCCTGATGTACGGGCTCAAGGCAGCCAAACAACTTCGTGTACCGGCCGACATCGAGCTCGAGGGTATTGATATCCACGAACACGGTGGTTCCGCTTACCACCCTGAATTCGCTTTCACCGGCACGGGCGTTCCCGCCTCATCCGGCGCTAGCAAGGAGGCTTAAGTCATGCTGAAACTTGTTACCGCAATTCTCAAACCACACAAGTTTGATGATGTGAAGGAAGCTCTAAAGAAGGACGGCATCACCGGTCTGACCGTTACCGAAGTCAAGGGCTTCGGACGTCAGGGCGGCAAGACCGAAACCTTCCGAGGATCCGAATACACCGTCGAACTACTTCCCAAACTCAAGATTGAGTTGGTTGTCGAAGAGTCCTCAGTGGCCAAGGTGGTCGAGACGATCACCGCTGCTGGTCAGACCGGCAAGATCGGCGACGGCAAGATCTGGGTACTCGGAGTCGATGAACTGGTTCGGATTCGCACCTCGGAAACGGGTGTTGAAGCCATTTAGTTAGATTCTTTCTTGGTTGCTATGGGGCCCTCGCTTCGGCGGGGGCCCCAAACCGTTTTCGGGTTCGAACCTTTCCTTCACCCCGTTCTCACCTTTCTCTCACCAGCGTGGGCAAGACTCTGGAAATGGGAGCGCACCTAGTCATTGCTGAGGATGATCGAGCAGTTCGAGAGTCGGTGACTCGGGCCCTTGAACTCGAGGGCTACACCGTCGAAGCGGTCACCGATGGGGTGGCTGCGCTCGAAGCCGCAAGCAAAGAAGGCGTCGATCTTCTCCTGCTTGATCTCGGTATGCCGAACATGGACGGCCTGACAGTTTGTCGTCGACTTCGTTCGGCGGGTTCGCGCCTTCCGATTCTTGTGCTTACTGCTCGGACAGAAGTTTCTGATCGAGTTTCAGGTCTCGATGCTGGCGCCGATGATTATCTTCCGAAACCGTTCTCCCTCGATGAACTTTTGGCCCGGTTACGTTCGTTGTTACGTCGAAGCACATTCGATGACACCGACGAGATCCCGCAGGTGATCGTTGAAGATTTAGTCATCGACGAAGCAGCGCGTAGAGCATGGCGTGGCGAGCGTGAACTTGAACTGACCAAAACCGAGTTTGATCTCCTCGAGTTATTGGCTCGCAATACGGGAGTGGTTCTTTCCCATTCAAATATTTACGACCAAATCTGGGGTTACGACTTCGGCCCCGACTCGAAAGCACTCGCGGTCTACATCGGTTATTTGCGACGCAAAACTGAAGAAGGCGGAGAAGCACGGCTCATCCAGACGGTTCGCGGCGTCGGTTACACCCTGCGATTGTCATGACGCTCCGAGGGAAAATCGCCATTGCTATGGCGGTGTTGACCGCGTTCACCGCGATCATCGTTGCGGTTTCAACATATGCAGTGACCGATAATCGCGTTCGGTCAGAGGTCGATCAGTACCTCGACGGATACGCGCAGCGGTTCCAAGATCCCGATGGCCGCCAAGCGGTGATCACCTGCGCGAGCAATAACGTGCGTCGACTCCCGCAGGGAGTTCAACGTGATCCCGACGCTATTCAGGGGGTGGCGTTTCAATGTCTCGATAAATCAGGTTCGGTCATAAACACCATTGGCGTAGGAATACTTCCGGTAAGCGAGAAGGATCTTGCGATTGCCGCCAGCGGTCGAAATGAAACAACCCGAACTGTCAGGGTGAATGGAAAAACCTGGCGGGTCGAGACGGTTGGTGTTGCTCAAGGTGGAGCAATCCAGATCGCACGCGATTACGGTGCGACCAATCGCGTGCTTTCTGCATTGAGAGTCTGGCTTTCGCTGATCGTTGTTGCCGCTGCAGCAATTAGCGCACTGGTTGGTTGGCTGATTGCTCGTCGTGCGACGAAACCACTGGTGCAGCTCACGGACGCAGCCGAAGAGGTTGCGAACACCGGACGTCTCGACGTCGATGTTCCTGAAGCTGGAAAGGATGAGCCCGGTCGTTTGGCTCGAGCATTTGCCACGATGCTTGCGGCGTTGGGGCAGTCGCGTGATCAGCAGCAACAGCTCGTGCAAGATGCTGGGCATGAATTGCGCACGCCGCTCACGAGTTTGCGCACCAACGTAGAAACGTTGCAGCGCTATCCGGATCTTCCGTCGGAAACCCGTGACGTCATACTTTCTGATCTCCAGTCTGAGACCCGTGAACTTGGTGCGCTTGTCGATGAACTCGTTCAACTGGCGACCGATACGTGGGATGACGAGCCCGAGGAATCGGTTTCTCTCGATCTCATTGCCGAACGGGTTGTCGAACGAACTCGGCGTCGCACCGGCCGAGTTGTCGAGCTCGACGTTCAATCATCGGTGATGATCGGTCGACCTCGAGAACTGACTCGAGCGATAGGCAATCTGGTCGACAACGCCGCGAAGTTCAGCGATGACCCGACGCCAGTCGAAGTCATGGTCCGACCTGGCACCGTTGTGGTTCGAGATCATGGGCCCGGGATCAACGCCGAAGATCAACCGCATCTCTTTGACCGCTTCTATCGGGCTGCTGATGCCCGTTCAAAGCCAGGCTCTGGACTTGGGCTGGCCATCGTCGATCAGATTGTGCGTGCCCACGGTGGAACGGTGACGGCGGCGAACGCTCCGAATGGTGGCGCGGTGTTCACCATCCAGTTTCTGGCCTGAGGGCTTTGTGCTGTTCAATGGGCTGCATAGATGAGCGATGAGTCGGGCACGGCCTGATTCAGATTTCTGTCAGATAGTCGCTGGATTGACGTAACAAACCGAACATCATCAGGAAATCCCTCTTCCGTACGGTCAGGTTCACGTCAGACGACTTCTTCGTCGGCGTCGGGTGTCCGCGGTGGACCTCCGGATCGACGGATGGGAACCGACCCATCAGAGGAGGAGTCATGGTCCAACTGGTGACAGCGGTAATCAAACCGCACAAGGTCGAGGAGGTGAAGGACGCGGTGAAAGCGATGGGTGTGCAGGGAATGACTGTCGATGAAGTCAAAGGCTTCGGTCGACAGGGAGGTCACGCTGAGACCTATCGCGGCGCGGAATACACCATCGACTTCATTCCGAAAGTTCGGATTTCCGTCCTTTGTGATGATTCCGATGTCGACGCTGTTGTCGACGCAATCGTTAGTGCAGCTCGGACCGACAAGATCGGTGATGGCAAGGTTTGGGTCACGCCGGTGTCCCGACTCGTCCGAATTCGAACCGGCGAAAGGGATGGTGAAGCGCTGTGAATACGACAGCAACAAGCGCGTTCGATCTGTTCTCACAGAACACGAACCTGCTTTGGATCATTGTTGGCGCATCACTCGTGATGTTCATGCAGGCCGGTTTCGCGATGTTGGAAACCGGTTTTGTGCGTGCCAAGAATGCAGCACACACAATGGCGATGAACATCGCTGTCTTCGGTACTGGAGCAACGGCGTTCTTCCTTGTCGGATACGCGCTGATGTTCGGTGGCTATTCCGCGAAGATCCCCGGTTTCGACTGGGGCTATGACCACGCACTTGGTAGCGCGCTGGTTGGCAGCGGCCACTGGGTCTTCCTTTGGAAGGGTGGATTCGCGCTCACTGGTGGCAAGTTCGCCGCGTCGGGTGCCGTCGCTGGTTATTTCCTTTACATGCTCGCGTTTATGGATACCGCAGCAACCATTCCAACGGGCTCTATGGCAGAGCGTTGGAAGTTCAAGTCTTTTGTTCTTTGGGGCTTCTTCTGCGGAGCGATCTACTACCCGCTGTTCGGCGCGTGGACATGGGGCGGTGGCTGGCTTTCACAGCTCGGCAACTCAGTCAAGCTTGGTAACGGCTACGTCGACTTCGCCGGCTCCGGCGTTGTCCATGCGGTTGGCGGTGTTGCTGCCCTTACGGGTGCAGCAGTCATTGGCCCTCGTATCGGCAAGTACGGAAAAAATGGCAAGGCACGCGGTATTCCCGGCCACAGCATTGCCATGGCCGGTGCCGGTACGTTGATCCTCTTCTTCGGATGGTTTGGATTCAACGCTGCCTCGACGCTCCAGATTGCCGACGGTCAATTCGCACTTGTTGCGGCGAATACCGCGATCGCAGCTGCGCTTGGTTGCGTTGCGGCGATGTTCTGGGTGTGGAAGCGCACCGGAAAGCCCGATCCCGCGATGATCATGAACGGTCTGCTTGCCGGACTCGTTGCCATCACTGCTTCATGTGCGTTCGTTGACCCGTGGGCTGCTGGTGTTATCGGTTTGATCGCTGGCATCATCGTCGTTGAAGTTGTCTTCTTCGTCGATCAGAAGGTCAAGATCGACGACCCGGTCGGCGCCATCGGCGTCCACTTTGCTAACGGCCTTTGGGGCGTGCTTGCTCTGGGCATCTTCGCCAGCGGGAAGTACGGCGTTGACGCACTCGGCGCCGGCATCGGCTGGAATGGCACCACGACACACCTCGATTCCGCTGGATCAGCGACCGGTGTAACCGGCGTGCTCTACGGATCAGCAGGATGGGGTCAGTTGGCCGCTCAGGCGATTGGCTGTCTCGTCATCATCGTTGTGATGGGTGCCATCTCCTGGGGCTTCTTCAAGCTTTCAAAGGTGATCTTCAAGGGCATTCGTGTTGACTCCGAGGTCGAGGTCGCTGGTCTCGATGTTCCGGAAATGGGCGTGCTCGCCTATCCCGACTTCGCCGGAACCCACGAGGGTCTCGTCGACGAATCGGTCTAACCAATTGGGGTGTGCGGTCCGAAGACGACCGCACACCCTGTGGTTCGTACAAGAGTCTCAAACAGTTCGGTAGTGGTCGCCATAAATCGAAGGATGCAGCAATGAGCGCAATGACGAACGAGCAATTCGCTCAACGATGGAATGCACTCAACAAAGTGCATCGTCGCCAGATCCGCCGGTTAGCGCGAATTGGTCGAGCGCAGGAAAATTCTGCTGATGCACAACTCGCGGTTGTGTTTGCTGCCTTCCAACAAAGTCGGTCGTGGTATCGCCGCTTCTGGTTGTGGTTTCCAGTTCTTGTGGTTGCTGGAGTTATCGCCGGATTGGCAATCCATCCGCTGATCGTTGGCATCGTTGTTGGCTTTGCGGCGAATGCGTTGTTTGTTCGCCGCAACTACTCGCGAGTGTCACTCGTAAACGCAGAGTTGCTTTCCTCGTAGACTCCAAATTGCTCTCGTCGTGTTCCCGGCGCGTATGCAGTACTATGAGGTTTTAATAAGACGGGGACTCATGGCGGAAGCAGAGATCACGGCAGGCGGGCCAACGGATGCTTCGACAGCTGTGACTCGTCGTGTCACAACCCTTGACGGAGTTCGTGCTCTCGCAGCTCTCGGGGTATTGGTGTTTCACTGCGCAGAGGGGAGCGGGTTCTCCAAAGCTGACCACGGCAACCTGAATTTCATTCTGGCGATACTGAAGAATCTTGGAAACTTTGGAGTTGCTGTCTTCTTCGTATTATCGGGCTATCTGCTCTTCCGTGAGTTCGTTCGCAAAATACTTTTCGATGGAAGTCGAACACCGCTTCCACATTATTTCGAACGTAGGTTTCTGCGGATCTATCCCGCCTATTGGGTAGCGCTTGTGGGGTTTGTCCTCGTGGCCGGGGCACCTTCGGTAGTTGGAAGCGAATTTGGCTTGCTCACGCTCACGGAACGTCAATTTTCTTCCAAATTGTTTCCTGGATTGGGGGTTGCTTGGACGCTCTACATTGAAGTGGCGTTCTACGTGTTCCTCCCGATTTATGCGGGCGCTCTAGCGCTTGCATGTCGAAACCGGAATGTAAAGACTCGCCTCGTTCTGGTGATTAGTTCGTTGGCTTGTTTGGTTGCTATCGCCCACTTCTGGATCGGCGTAGTTGTTCCATTCGGTGGAGCCGAACTTATGTTGCGACTGAGGATGAATTTGCCGACCTACCTCGGGTGGTTCGCTGGTGGAATGGCACTCAGCGTTGCGTCAGTTTGGACTTCAGCGGATCGATCGTTGCCCCGTATGCTGAGACAGCTGGTTGATCGAGCTTGGATCTGTTGGGCTATTGCGTTCCTTGCCTACGTGACTGTGGTGCTTGTTGACACCAATATTCGTTTTGCAGAATCGCTCGAGCGGGAGTCTGCACTCATGTTTCAGACTCGGATTTTTCTCCAAGGAATTGCCGCACTCTTTTTTGTGCTTCCTATGGCGCTTGGTGACCGACCAAGTCACTTGCGCTCAATAGTCGGTAATAGGTATCTCGCCTGGATCGGTGGTGTTTCGTATGGGGTCTACCTTTGGCACACGATCATCGTTAGGCAGGTCAATGAATGGGCGACGATCCAACCGGACTTTGCTGGATTCCTCTGGATGCTGGCAATCGTGATGCCGAGCGCGATTCTCGTCGGATGGATCAGCTTCCGTTTGATCGAGAAGCCGGCACTCTCGCTCGCAAGGTAATCAACAGATGGAGAGCGTGATGCAATTCAGCATGATGCCAAAGGAGAAACTATGTCCGAGAACGTGAAACAGAGGGAATGGGTGAGACTGGTTGCCGGCGTTGTCTTTGTCGTGGTGATTATCGGGGCATTCACTTTTCTCTTCCGTGATCGTTCGCAAGGGACTGCGACAGCGCCACCTGGGTCCAGCGTTGTCGCCAAAGACTTATTTGGCCGCGCATCCGGATCACTTGAATCTGGAAAAAAAACTACGAATTGGAAGTCGGTCCGAGGCGGATGGAGAATTGCGGCAGGAGCGGCGTTTGTTTCGGAGCCGGCGCAATTTTTCAACGTTGCTGTTGTCGATGCTGGTCTGAATGCGTCGATAAATGCGTCGGTCTCGGGGCGGGGCTACTGCGGGGTAGTCGCGAATTATGTCGACCAAAACAATTATTTATCACTCGTTCGCGTCGAGCCGTATGGGGTTTGGAATCTTGAGCTTCACCGCAACGGAACTGCACAGTTAATGGCGACCATAGGCGGGACGAAAAGCGTGATGCTCAAAGCATCAATCGCTGTCGAGGCCCCGATCGTTACAGCGACAGTTGGAGATCAGCACGTGTCAGTGAGCATTTCAGATCTTGCTCCAGGACGTTCAGCGGGTCTTTATGCCGCTGACCCGAACCCATCAGAGTGTGCATTTGATGACGTGGTCATCTCTCGCCCGAACTAACGGCACTTTCCGAACTTCTCGACAGAGACTTTTTTGAAACGCAGAAGGGCCGCCATCGTAGGCGGCCCTTCTTTCAAACTTGGTCCTGCGAGTGTTTAGGCGTTGACGGTTTCGGCCGGGGCTTCGATGCCACTGCCGAATCGCTTTGAGATAACAAGCGCACTCACAACAACCACAAGTGCTGCGCCAGCGACGACGTAACGCATGTTGTTGTGCTGCAACTCGATGATGGCGGGAAGCATCAACAGCGACACAAGGTTCATCACCTTGATAAGCGGGTTGAGTGCCGGGCCGGCGGTGTCCTTGAAAGGATCGCCAACGGTGTCGCCGATGACAGCAGCTTTATGGGTTTCTGAGCCCTTGCCGCCTTCATTGCCATCTTCGATGTACTTCTTTGCGTTGTCCCACGCGCCACCGGCGTTGGACAAGAAGTTGGCCATGAGCTGACCGGTAACAATCGCGGCGGCAAGGAATGCACCAAGTGCGAGGTAACCAATACCGAAACCGATGATGACTGGCGTAAGCACAGCGAGAAGTGCCGGCGTGGCAAGTTCACGAAGTGATGCTCGGGTGCAAATGTCGATGACGGGTCCGTAGTCGGGACGCTCGCTGTAGTCCATGATTCCGGGCTTCTCGCGGAACTGTCGACGAACTTCTTCGACAACCGTTCCGGCTGTGCGAGATACCGCACGGATCGCAAGAGACGAGAACAGGAACGCAACAGATCCACCGATGAGAAGACCAATGAAAGTCTTCGGGTCAGCGACGTTGATGTTGACAAGGCTTGTAAGCGTTCCGTTGAGTTCGCGGAATGCGACGTCGACGACATCGGAGGTCGCACGCACGATGGTCTCGGAGTACGAGGCGAACAGCGCGACTGCAGCGATGACAGCAGAGCCGATGGCGAAGCCCTTGGTGACAGCCTTCGTGGTGTTACCAACGGCGTCGAGTCCGACCATGATGCGTTCGGGCTCACCTTCGAATTCGCCGGCCATTTCCGCAATGCCAGCAGCATTGTCAGCAACGGGACCAAAGGTGTCTTCGGCCACGATGATGCCCGTGGTAGCGAGCATGCCAATGCCGGTGAGGGCAATGAGGTAGAGCGAGAAGGCAATGTTTCCGCCACCGAGAATGAGTGCAGCACCAATGGCGACTGCAATCGCGATGAGGGCCCACACTGCTGATTCAAGGCCAAGCGAAATACCTTCGAGCACGGTTGTGGCAGGGCCAGTGCGTGCTGCCTTGGCAATGTCCTGAACGGGCTTGGTCTTGGTTGATGTGAAGTACTGCGTGATCTTTGAAGCAACAAAGCCGAGCACAACACCAGTAACAATTGCGCCGAACAAACGAGCGCCGGGCTGCGAGATGGTCGAGCCCTTTGGGTTACCGATGTAGAAGAAGGCAACAAGACCGGCGCCGATGATGGCGATGATCTGCGCGGTGTAGATGCCGCGGTTGATCGCTTTCAGCGCATCGTTGCCGTCGCTCGGACGGCCCTTCACGACGAAGATGCCGATCATCGAAGCAACAAGACCGATGGCCACTACGGCGAGCGGGAAGATGAGTCCCTTCACGGCAACGCCTCCACCCGTGATGATGGTGACACCGTCGACGGGGTTGATCTTGGTGACGCCAAGGCCGATGGCCTGGAATGCCGACACGCCGAGAATGATCGACGCCACGAGCGTGACAGCGAAGGACTCGAAAAGATCGGCTGCCATGCCGGCGCAGTCGCCCACGTTGTCGCCCACGTTGTCGGCGATGGTGGCCGGGTTGCGGGGGTCGTCTTCGGGGATTCCGGCTTCAACCTTGCCGACGAGGTCGGCGCCAACGTCAGCGGCCTTGGTGAAGATGCCGCCACCGACGCGCAGGAAGAGCGCGAGGAGCGAGCCACCGAAACCGAAACCAATGAGAATTGAGGTTGAGGTGTTCTGGAACAGCATCACGATGACGACGGCACCGAGAAGGCCGAGACCAGCGGTGAGCAGACCAGCAACGCCACCGGTGCGGAAGGCCACCTTGAGTGCAGCATTGAAGTCGCTGCGCTTGGCTGCAGCGGCGGTGCGGACATTGCCGCGAACGGCAAGCCACATACCGAAGAAGCCGATGGCCGCAGAGAAGAGGCAACCCATGATGAATGCTGCGGTGCGGAAAATGCCTGACTGCAGGAAGGTCATGACCTCAGCGCCGCCAATGATGCTCTTTCCGTCCTTTTCGAGGATCGGCATCTTGTTGATGGCGGTGGAGGTGAGGAACACCACGACGGCAAGTGGGATGACGATCATGCCGATGGTGCGGAACTGACGCTTCAAGTAGGCGAGTGCACCTTCTTGAATCGCGCCAGCGATTTCCTGCATCTTTTCGGTGCCTTGGTCCTGTTTGAGCACGCCGCGCATGAGCACGACGCCAAGAGCAAGGGCGAACACTGCAACGGCGGCGGCAAAAATCAGCCATCCCCATTCAGTGCTGGTAAGCGTGAAGGCTTGATAGCCACCTTCGGCGGCGAGAACCTGGGTCATCTGGTCCATCCTGGTGAGGGTTCCGTGGGATTCGGAACGGGCAAAAAACGCGCACGGGACCGGCCCGTGCGAGGCCAGAACAGTACCGCGGTCGGGTCCTCAGGCTTGAAATGGTGGGTTTGAGGCCGATCGAAGGGTCGGGAATGGGCCCAGATGGTGCGAACATGGGCAGGTGACCTCGCATGATGGCTCCCACGATCACGGCCATTCCCATGGGGTCTCGGTCCGAGCTGGAGCTCGCCACACCGGTCGGTTGTGGGCTGTCGTGGCGATCCTCGCGGTCTTCTTGGTGGTCGAAGTGGTTGGGGCCCTGGCCACCAACTCGCTTTCGCTGTTCTCCGATGCCGGACACATGCTCACCGATCTCGTGGGAATCGGGATGGCATTGGCCGCGATTCATGTCGCGAACCGAAGAGTTCAACAGTCACATCGCACGTTTGGTTTGTACCGACTCGAAATTCTCGCGGCGCTAGCAAATGCGGTCTTGTTGTTTGCCGTTGGTCTCTATGTGTTGTGGGAAGCGATTGACCGCCTCAGGCACCCTGAGGCAGTGCACAGCGGCGAGATGCTGGTCATCGCGATCGCTGGGGCCATCGCCAACCTCGTGTGCTTCCTTCTGCTCCGAAAAGGAGCAAATGAAAGTCTGAATGTCCGTGGCGCGTATCTCGAGGTGTTGGCCGATCTCCTCACAAGCGTTGGAGTGATCGTCGCTGCGATCGTCATTGCGGTGACTCAGTGGGAATGGGTCGACCCAGTAATCGGTGCTGGTATCGGGCTCTTCATCTTCCCGAGAACATGGAAGTTGGGTGCACAGGCGCTGCGGGTTCTTGTCGAAGCAGCACCGCCCCACCTTGACGTCGAAGCAGTTCGAACTGATCTTTCAGCTGTTGATGGCGTACTCAGTGTTCATGACTTACACGTCTGGACGCTTACGTCAGAGATGGACATGGCCACTGCACATCTTGTTGTCGCCGATGAATCCGAAGTCCATGGTGTCTTAGATCAAGCTCGCGAAGTATTACGAGTGAACTATCACATTGATCATTCGACGTTGCAGGTCGAACCTGCATCACACACGGGGTGTGATGACATCGATTGGTAGTGATTTCGATCGGTGACTTACTGGTCGCCGATTGCGTACAACTGTCCGCCTCGGGCAGCGACGTAGATGCGGCCTTTGTAAACGGCGGGCGTCGCTTCGATGCAGCCGCTCAACTTCACTGTCCACTTCAGTGGCGGATCGATGCGCGGATTTGAGACGTCGTAGGCGTTGAGATTGCCCTTGCAGTCGCCTTCAATGAGTGTCTTGTCGACCACGACGGGAGACTGCCAAGTCTGTGAGCCGAGGCTTTTCTCCCAAACGACAGCGCCAGTTGCCATGTCAGCGGCAATGACACGACCGCCGTTAGTGGCGAAGTACACGACGCCATCACCAAGTGCGGGAGTGGCCCAGACTCCTGATTTCCCTCCTGCGGTTTGATCTTTTAGCGACCACACCAGCGGGTTGTCAGGTTTTGATGGGTCGAGCTTCATCATCTGCCCGACCTGCTTAGAACGATCGTTATGGCGTTCCCATTCGGAACCGACGTACAACATCCCCTGTTTGTCGATGGTGATCGTTGCGTCGGTGTCGTCGCCAGTCCAAAAACGGAAGACGCGGGTTGCTGGTTGACCTTGTTTGATGCCCGAGATGTCCCATCCCTGGACAAGGCCCGATGAATTCGAGAAGTAAAGGGTGTTGCCAGAAATCGCGACAGAGTTCTCGATTGAGAACTGATGATCACTGATCAGACCCCAAAGTTCTTGATCCCAGCCAGGAGCGTGGAAAACAACTTGAGGATCGATCTGAACTTTTCCGGCTGCGTCGTAATGGCGATTGAGTTTCACGATGTAGAAGTTGGAGTTTTCTCCGCCTTCGAACATGTAGTCATCAATAATGAGGGCGGAACCGTCCCAATCGTCATTCCACACTTGTTGCACACCAAGATCGTGGGCGTTCAATTTCCAAAGGACTTCGGCTTTCGGGCCGCGGTCGGTGGCAACGATGTAGAAGTTGTTGTCGCGTGAACCTTTGTAGGAAAGAGGGAAACCGTCAGGATCAGTTGTCATTGATCCTTTGGCGAGGTCGCCAGTCTTAAATGGCTCAATCAGATTGTCGCCGGTTGCAGCATCAACCCAGTGCAGGCTGTAGTCGTAACCGCCAAACGAAACAACGGTTTTCCCATCGCGTTCATAGACGTTTGGATTTCCCGTCCAACCATCGCCGCACCAAGTGGAGGTGTCGGCTCCATCGGTAGAAACTCCGCACATGCCACCACTCTTCGGATACGACCAGAGGACATGAGGGTTGCTGGGGACGGGCCCAACGCCATACCAACTTCGCGTCGGGTTACCGCGGAACGTGAGGTAACCAACGGTCTTGGTGTCGGGTGCTTCTTGTGACGAAAGTGGATCGACCCATCCGTTGTAGGGCGGACGCGTGGTGGTTGTGGTCCCCTTGGCAGTTGTGTCTGTCGATTCGGAGGATGCGCGATCGGCATCGGATGACTTCGAATCAGATCCCCGGGTAATGACAACAAGTCCAAGGACAATGACCGCGACTGCGGCGACTGCAAGAGCGAAAACTCTCCATGGAGTCTTCGGGACCGGCTTGGCGTGCTTCATGGGGATGCCCGATTCAGATCAGGGGTGAACGTCAGCGGATCAGCCGGCGCTGCCTTCGGCTACCAGTCGTTCGAGCACGAGTTCGGGGTTGTCGGCCTCGAGGCGCTCGAGCCAAAACTGGCTTTCGAACAGCGCCATGAGCGTACCGTCGGCTTTCTCGAGGATCCGGACACCTCGCATTCCTTGCAATTTTGAGCCGCTCTCCCGATCGGTTCGGCGGGCCACCTTGTAGTTGGTGGGCGAAAGCTCAACAGGAGCGCCGAATTCGTTTTCCAGGCGGTAAACGGCGACATCGAACTGCATCGGGCCGACTGCGGCGAGTACAGGTGCAGAATCGCCTTGATCGACATCGCGCAAAACCTGGACGACACCTTCTTCATCGAGTTGGGCAATCCCTCGACGGAACTGCTTGTAGCGACCGGTGTCTTTGACCCGAGCAACCGAAAAGTACTCGGGAGCGAAACTTGGGATGGCGGGAAACTCGACTGGTTTGTCGAGCCACAGAGTGTCGCCCACGCGCACGTCTGTTGCGTTTACGAGGCCAACAACGTCGCCAGGAAACGCCTCGTCGATTGTCTCTCGCTCTGACCCAAAAACTTGGTGCGCATATTTTGTAGCAAAAGGTTTTCCGGTCGTTCCGTGTGTAATCACCATGCCCCGCTCAAATTTTCCAGAACAGACGCGCATGAAGGCGATGCGGTCACGATGCGATGGGTCCATATTCGCTTGAACCTTGAAGACGAAACCCGAGAACGGATCATCGAGTTCGCGGATTGCGCCTTGCGCGTCTGGACGAGAACTTGGAGAGGGAACGAGGTCGATGATCGCATCGAGAAGTTTGCGAACACCGAAGTTTGTAAGCGCAGACCCAAAAAACGTGGGCGTAGATTGCGCACCAACAAAGAGTTCAACGTCAAGGTCTGCGCCAACTTCATCGAGCAACGTGATTCCATCGAGCGCCGCTTGCCACGCATCGCCTTCGTCGATTGCAGCCTGTGCCGGATCGACGACTTCTTCAGGTGCTTCGGTAGCTCCGCGTGCAACGCGAGTAAATCGCGTGAAGAGCCCGTCTCGACGATCGATGACTCCGCGGAAATCTCCGGCGATACCAACAGGCCATGTCACCGGCGTAACAACAAGACCGATTTGTTTTTCGATTTGATCGATAAGTTCGAGTGGATCGAGGCCGGGACGATCCCACTTATTAATGAACGTGAGTAGAGGTAAGTCGCGCTGACGACATACATCAAAGAGTTTGAGCGTTTGTGGCTCGATGCCTTTGGCGGCGTCGAGCACCATCACAGCGGCGTCGGCAGCAGCCAGTACGCGATAGGTATCTTCGGAGAAGTCGCGATGGCCGGGGGTGTCGAGCAGGTTGATGACGCAATCGCGATAGGGAAATTGCAACACCGTCGATGTGATGGAGATCCCTCGCTGCTGCTCGAGTGCCATCCAGTCGGAAGTGGCAGAACGTCGACCAGACCGGGCTTTTACGGCGCCGGCTTCACTGCTAAGAGCACCCCCATAGAGAAGAAACTTCTCCGTCAACGTCGTTTTGCCCGCATCAGGATGGCTGATGATGGCGAACGTACGGCGGCGCGAGGCCTCGGTAGACGGAGTTGGCATTGGTCGGAGGGTAGTGGTCAGTGGGCCGAGGTCGAACAGGAGGGACAAACGCCGATGAGATCGAGACGGTGATGTTCGATGCGGAATCCGTGACTTTCCGCGACGGCGGAGGAGAACGACGTGACGCCTTCTTCGAGGTCGGCTGGGACATCGATGTCGATGACGGATCCACACTTCTCACAGATGAGGTGATGGTGATGGCCGGTGAGGTCTTCGGCGAGTTCGTAGCGCGAGGTATCGTCGGCCGTAACCAGTCGTCGCACGACTCCGGCGTCTTCAAGTATCGAAAGATTTCGGTAGGCAGAACTCTGGGCCATGCCGGGCGCAACTTCGATGAGCTCGAGCACCGTGACGGGTCGATCAGCGTTGCTGAGAGCATCGATCAGCACGCGTCGATTCGTGGTGTAGCGCTGTCCATCTCGACGGAGTCGCTCGTCGGCGGTGTCGTGCACGTCGATCTGTTTCGGATGCATGGTCGTTCAAGTCTACGGGGATTGCGAATACAAGCGATGGGTGCGGGGGACGTAGGCTCGCCGACGTGGCGAGTACTGATCAGACGCGTGAGTTCCCAGGGGCGAAGGCGCCTGACCGCACCGGTTCCATCGATAGCAGCGGGCTTCGCTTGGCGCTGAACGAATGGGGCGATCCCGAAGCTCCTGTTCTCGCGATGGTGCACGGCGGATTCGACTTCTCACGCACTTTCGACGTCTTTGCTCCGATGATCGCTGAAGCCGGATGGCGAGTAGTCGCATGGGACGCACGCGGTCATGGCGATTCCGATCATGCGCATATGTATGGATGGTCCGCTGATGTTCGCGACCACCTTGCTGCAATCCAGTCGATCTCAAGCGAGCCCATCGTGTTGCTCGGTCATTCCAAGGGTGGCGGTCAACTTCTCGATCTTCTAGATGGACGCCCATCACTCGCAAAAGCCTTTGTGAATCTCGACGGACTTCCGTCGCAGTTTTCTTCACCTGATGTGAATGATCGCGAGCGGCGTCGTATGCGCCGTGCAGATCTGGCATCGGGCCTTGACCGTCGTCGCCGGCGCAATGAACTTACGCGACGTCCAGACACGATTAAAGGTTTGGCGGAACGACGTCAACCAATGAATCCGCGGTTGTCGCGCGAATGGCTTGAATATCTCGTCACCGTTGGCGCTCGTCACGATGATGAGGGTTGGCGTTGGAAGATTGACCCGGTGTTGCACCTTGGTGGGTTTGGCCCGTGGCGTCCCGGATGGTCGCTCGATCATCTCGCGGCGCTGGAAATGCCATTCCTCGGCGTGCTTTCAGGCGTACAAGATGACCCGATGGGTTGGAAGAGTCGCCACAGCGATATCGAACCGTTTCTTCCTCCCGGTGGGCGACTCGAGTATTACGACGACATCGGACATTTCTTGCACATCGAACAATCGCAGTTGATCGCTGATCTGGTTCTCGAATTCTTGGAGCCACTCCGATGACGCGCTCAACGGAGTTTTTGCTTAACGGTTCGCTTCGTCTTGCGCTGCACACACTGGCCGAAGGCGAAGGACGTCCATTGCTGTTGCTCCATGGTCTCGGTGAACAGTCGCCGATGTCTCGTCCAGCGTGGACATCAGCGTGGAATGGCCCGGTTCTCGCTCTCGATTTCACCGGTCACGGCGAGTCGGATGTTCCCGTGAGCGGTGGGTACACGCCTGAAGGCTTGATGTCCGATGTCGATGCGGTGCTCGCTGAACGTGGCCCCGTCACCATCGTCGGTCGTGGATTTGGAGCGTGGGTTGGACTCCTAATCGCAGGAGCGCGCACATCGCTCGTCCAGGGCGTTGTGCTTTTTGATGGAAGCGGCGTGGTTGGTGGTGGTTCACAGCCGCCGACTCCGTACGTGAATGTTCTTCCCGCTTCAGGAACCACGAAACCTGATCCGTATGCTCTTCTCGAACTCAGCCGTGATCCACGACCGCCCGATTACGCGCTCGATTACGTGCGATTTGTGCTCGAGGACTCTGAAATTGAAAACCCAATCGTGGTCAGCGCGCGTATTCGGCCCGAGTGGTTAGCCGCTGTTGCTGCTGACATCGGTGTGATTGAACTTCCACTGGAACAGGCAATCGCATCGTTCGCCTGACGATCGAATTCGTTACAGGTCGCGAGTTCCGACATAAACGGCGAGTGCTTCGAGCGCATGGCGTGCTTCGGCTGTGACGTCGATCCCTTCGAGAGCCTTGATCGCTTGAGCGGTGAGCTGACTGATACTCGATTCGATCTCCGCTAACGCACCCGTGTCGGTGAAGACAGTCTGAATCGCCAGAATCTCTTCGATGTTGAGGTCGAGGCAACCAATTCGTTCGAGAGTTCGGAGTTGTGTGGGCGTTGCGCGTTCCAGTGCGATGGCCAAAATCGGCGTTGGCTTTCCTTCTCGCAGGTCGTCACCCACGGGCTTACCCGTGCGTGCGGTGTCGCCGAATGTTCCGAGGATGTCGTCGCGCAATTGGAATGCTTCACCCAGTGGCTCGCCGTAATGAGAAAGTGGTTTCTCAAGTTCGTCGAGTCGACCGGCCAGGGCCGCGCCAACATGTAGCGGTCGTTCGATCGTGTATTTGCCGGATTTGTAGCGGACAATTCGTCGAGCCGTCTGCAGGTCAACGCCGCCTCGGGCGGCCCCAAGGACGTCGAGAAACTGGCCAATATTCAGTTCGATCTTCAATTCGTTCCATACCTCGAACGCCGCGGCCGGAGCGTTCGACATGAGGCGATCGGCGTAGACCTCGGCGAGGTCTCCGATAAGGATTGCGATGCCTTCGCCGAATCGTCGCGCTTCACCGCTCAATGCGCCTTTTTGATGATCTGCATCGAACGTGACATGAACGGTTGACTCGCCTCGCCGAGTCGAAGATCCATCCATGACATCGTCGTGAATCAACGCAAACGCGTGGAGCATCTCGAAGGCTGCCCCTGCATCGATCACGCTGCTGTGTCCAGGTGCGCCGCCGGCACCGACAAATGCCCAGTGACAGAACGCAGGTCGCAAACGCTTTCCGCCATCGAGTACGAATCGAGTCAATACATCGAGCGGCGCCGCAAGATCGGGATCGACTGCGACCCATCGGGCGCGTTCGGCCTCGAGGATCGAACGAAGTCGAGCCTCAACGGGAGCGGTAACCGTGGTGAGTGCCGCGGGAACTTCGGTGTGTGGCGAACCGGTCACTCGTCGTCGACGTCAGCGTCGAGTGCGTCGAGGTCAGCGACGATTCGAGTTACCTCAACTTGAGCGTTTTCGAGGCGACCGCGGCACAGTTCAATGAGGTCAGCAGCGCGACGAACCTGTTCAGCGAGTCGATCGACATCGACATCGTCCGCTTCGAGTTCGGTGAGTATGGCTTCTAGCTCGGTGACGGCTTCGGCGTAGCCAAGTGAATCAGCAGAGTCTTTTTTCGCGGCCATTGGATCTCTCAATCAGTTGCGGTTGCGGTGCTGGTGATGGTTCCGTCGGAAACAGTTGTGACAAGGGTGTCACCTGGAGACACATCGGCGCTTCGGCGAACGACGGTACCTCTCTCGGTGCGAGTAATTGACCAGCCGCGCGCCAGAGTCCGAACGGGATCGACGGCACTGAGACGAGCGGCAAAGAGTTCGAGATTCTGCTTTTCTGACTTCATTGTGGACTCAAGGGATCTATTGAGGCGAGAGGTCGTACTCGAGAGCCGATGTCGCTCAACGGTGAGCCGTGTTCGAGCTCCGAGGGCGGCGTGGCGGGCCGAACGGGCAAGTCGTTCGCGTTCAACCTCAAGAGTTGTGGACACGATTTCAGCGATATCACCCCACGCGGTTTCTCCACGAGAGACAACTTCCATGGCGATGTCGACGAGAGCTTCGGCGCACGCGGTTGGAGTCTTGTTCGCGCAGTGGGCCACGACATCGGCAACGCTCGTATCGATTTCGTGTCCGATGCCAGTGAAGACGGGGACCGATGAGGTCGCGATTGCTCGAGCAACAACCTCGTGGTCGAAGATGGCGAGGTCAAGTCGCGAGCCACCGCCGCGGACGAGGGCGATGACATCGACCTTGTTGCGCTGTGCGGTTCGGAGAGCAGCAGCGATGGTGCGTTCGGCGCCAGCACCTTGAACTTTTGAGTCGATGAACTCGACCCGCCAAGGAAGTTGGCTTTCGATAAGCGAATGCATGAAGTCTGCCTGCGCAGCGCTTTCATCGGCAGTGATGAGCGCGATGTGCAACGGCATTGGTACGAGAGCGAGAGAACGATTGCGCTCGATGAGATTCTCGGCGCGTAGCACTGCAAGTACGCGCTCGCGTTCAGACTCGAGCGCTTCGAGTGTGAAGGCAGGATCAATGTCTTGCATCGATAGTTGGAGTCGGCCACCTGCCAACCACAATTCAAGTGGTCCACGGATGCGAACCTTGACGCCTTCTTCCAGCCGAACGGTTCCGGCGGTCTGAAGTTTCTGTTCAACCTTTGGTCGGGCGCGACTCCACAGGGCGACGGGCACTTTGGCGGTGACCGCTCCCTTCTCATCGCGATCTACGAGATCAAAATAGAAGTGGCCGCGGGATTCACGAGCGCCAGAGATTTCGCCGTCGACCCAAACCGCCCCGCCCAGCCGCGCCTTGATGGCATCGGCAGTCGCAGTCATCAATTCAGTCACCGTGTAATTCACGTCACTCATAGGCGGCACCGTAGCGGGGGTTTGCACTTCTAGAGTCGTGCCATGAGAACTCTTGGCTCAGCACGTTCGGCGTACCGTGGGTTCTGCATGTCGGTCATCGTTTGCGGGACGATGGGGCTTGCTTCGTGCGGGTCCTCGCACTCGTCGACGCCAGTAGTGGGCGAGTCGACATCCATCGCGCCGTCGGTTCCTTCAGCGCCCTCATCGATACCTCCAGCCCCGTCGTCGATCCCGGGGAATGTCCAGGCTCCGTGTTCGGCGTTGAAAGCAGCATTGCCGATTACCGACCTTGAACCGAAGAACTCGGGAAATTGGATCGCGGAACGCCAGCGGATTCAAACCGATGCGGCGAGCAACGTCGCCTTGTTTTCGGCCGCCGAGAAAGGCGTTCCCAATGATGTCGTGACCGCGCTCGAGACGCTCAAGGAGTTCTCGACATGGATCGGTACAACGGTTGCCAACTCCGCAACGTTTGAAGCAGCGACGAATGCGATAAAGGCGTATCCCGATTCGATTCCGGCGACGAAGGCGATGGCGAGCGTTGACACGTGGAGCCGTGCGAACTGCTGAGGATTACTCCTGAACGAGTTCGATCAGTGTGCCGAGCGCATCCTTGGGGTGAATAAACGCAACGGTTGTTCCGCGCGAACCCGGTCGAGGAGCGTCGTCGAGAACTCGGAAGCCTTGTGCCTTGACGGCATCGAGTGCTTCGGCGCAATTGGCTACGCGATAACCGACATGATGAATTCCAGGGCCACCGCGAGTGTTAAGCCACTTCGCGACGGTTGAATCTTCACGGGTCGGGGTGAGGAGCTGAACGTAACTCTCGGCGACCTTGAGCAGCGCTTCTTCAACGCCATCGCTTTCGACAACCTCACGATGATCGACAACGGCACCGAAGGTTTCACGGTAGTAATCGATAGCTGCACCCAGATCAGGGACAGCGATCGCGATGTGGTCGATTTCGGTCAGAAGCGGCTTTTGGTTCGCTGCAGCTTCGCTCATTTGAACTCCTGATTCTTCTTCGCCGGGACGGCGTGCGGTGATGGCCATTGGTCGTGTTTCCTCTATGCGCCGTGGCGACGGAACGCCGTGATGCGATCCTCGCCAACCTTGGCGCGGAACTCCGGGTCGTCGATGCCAAGTCCTTCTGAAGGCGCAAGGCACAACACGCCGATTTTGCCTTCATGCAAGTTCTTGTGAACTTGGTAGGCGGCTTCACCGGTCTGTTCAAGCGGGTACACCGCGGAAAGGATTGGTTGAATCTTTCCTTCACAGATGAGTTGGTTCGCAGCCCAAGCTTCGGCGTAGTTCGCAAAATGTGAACTGATGATGTTCTTCAGCTTCATCCAGAGATGACGGTTGTCGTATTCGATCATGAAGCCACTCGTTGCAGCACACGTGACGATGGTTCCGCCGCGAGCAGCGACGAACACTGAGGCGCCAAAGGTTTGGCGACCTGGGTGTTCAAACACGATGTCGACATCGCGACCGATCATTGAGCGGATGTCTTTGCCCAGTCGCCGCCATTCCGTTTCGTCTTGGGTGTGCTCATCGGCCCAGAACTTGTAATTGGATGCGCGACGATCGATGACGTGCTCAACGCCGAGGTCGTTGAGCAGCCCAACCTTTTCTGGTGATGACACAACGCCCACTGGGGTTCCGCCGCCGTTGAGGATGTACTGGACGGCGTAACCGCCGAGGCCACCCGACGCGCCCCAAACAAGAACGGCATCGCCCTGTTTCATTTGCGCAGCATTTCGGCTGACGAGCATTCGGTAACTCGTCGAGTTGCACAATGCGTTCACTGATGCTTCTTCCCACGAAAGATGCGCGGGCTTGGGCATGAGCTGATTCGCTTTGACAACCGAAAGTTCGGCAAGGCCGCCGTAGTTGGTTTCGAAACCCCAAATGCGTTGGTTGTCACCGAGCATTGAGTCGTTGTGGCTTGATGGATCTTGATCGTCGACGTAGTTGCAATGCACGACGACTTTGTCGCCGACCTTCCACTTGCGCACTGCGCTGCCAACCCGGAGGACAACGCCCGATGCATCGGAACCGACAGCGTGGAATGGTTGGTCGTGGCGTGCTCCCCAGTAACTCTCTTTGCCGAGGCGTTTGAGAAAGCCGAATGTGGACACCGGTTCAAAGATTGATGACCACACAGTGTTGAAATTGATTGAGCTCGCCATGACGGCGATTACCGCTTCATCGGGGGCGAGCTCGGGCATGGCGATCTCTTGGAGATGAAGCGCCTGTCGTGGGTCCTTGTCTTCTGACGCCATGCCGTCGAACATCGTCTGCTCGGAGGCGAGAACGACGGTGGCCTTGTAGGACTCGGGCAGGGCGATGGCCGCGAGTTCTTCGCCGGGGGCACCCTGGAGAATGGCATCGATGATCTGTTGCATGACGCGGCACGCTACCGGGCCTGATGGGCCTCAGGCCATGCGGGCTAGGTGCCCTGACGCCATGCGGTGACCGTGGTTACCGGCGGGTACAGTTCTGGCCCGGGACATCGCCGTCCCTCCCGTCGATCGCCTGTCTGAGCCGGTGACGGGGAACAATTCCTCTTGGGAGGTTCAGACATGGCTGGTTCGGTCATTCTCGCTGGCGCTCGTACGCCTATCGGCAAGCTTTCTGGTTCATTGGCCGGGTTCGAAGCCACTGATCTCGGTGCACTTGCCATTCGCGCTGCACTTCAGCGTGCTGGGCTCACCCCAGAACAGATTGATTACGTGTTCATGGGTCAGGTGCTGCTCGGCGGTGCTGGTCAGATGACTGCACGTCAAGCATCAACCAAAGCTGGCATTCCCATGTCGGTTCCTTCGACCACCGTCAACAAGGTCTGTCTCTCAGGTCTCAATGCAATTCATCTCGCCGACCTCTACATCCAGTCCGGCGAGGCCGACATCGTTGTCGCCGGCGGTATGGAGTCGATGACCAATGCGCCGTATCTCATGCCTGGAGCCCGCGCTGGTTTGCGTATGGGCGACAGCAAAGTCATCGACTCGATGATGTTCGACGGACTGTTCTGCGCCATTGACCAATTGGCAATGGGTGCTGGCACCGAGAAGTACGCAGCCACCGCCGGCATCAGCCGCGAATCACAGGATGCGCTCGCCGCGCTTTCGCACGCACGCGCCGTGAAGGCACAAGCGGAAGGACTTTTCAACGACGAAATCGTCAAGGTGGAAATTCCGCAGCGCAAGGGCGACCCGAAGTTGTTCTCCGAAGACGAAGGTATTCGCGCCGAATCCACCTACGACTCCCTCAGCGGTCTTCGTCCGGCATTTGATAAGGCCGGAAACATCACCGCTGGTAATGCTTCGCAAATTTCCGATGGTGGCGCAGCCGTCATCGTTGCGTCGGAAGCAGCTGCTGAGCGTCTTGGCATTACGCCGCTCGGTCGCATCGTTGGTTACGGACAGGTTGCTGGTCCCGATGCATCACTGCTCGATCAGCCTGCCAACGCAATCAACAATGCGCTTGATCGCGTCGGCATGAAGGTCAGCGATCTGGATCTCTTCGAATTGAACGAAGCATTTGCCGCCGTCGGAGTTGCATCGATGGCGAAACTTGGCATCACTGACGAAGTCACCAACGTCAATGGTGGCGCAATTGCTCTTGGTCACCCCATTGGCATGTCGGGCACCCGTGTTGCTCTGCACCTCTTGATGGAACTCAAGCGCCGCGGTGGCGGCAAGGGCGCTGCCGCACTTTGTGGCGGCGGCGGTCAGGGCGACGCCATCTTGCTGGAAACGATCTGAGCTAGTCGACGTCGCGGCGTCCCTCGAGGGCGCGGCCGAGCGTGAGCTCGTCTGCGTACTCGAGGTCGCCACCGACAGGAAGTCCGCTGGCAATTCGCGTGACGCGAATGCCGAGTGGTTTGAGCAAACGCCCCAAGTACATCGCGGTTGCTTCACCTTCGATGTTGGGGTTTGTGCACAGGATGACTTCTTCGATTCCTTCGGGCTCGATGCGCACGAGCAGTTCTTTCACGCGTAATTGATCGGGGCCGATGCCTTCGATGGGGCTAATTGCACCTTGAAGGACGTGATAGCGGCCGCGGTATTCGCCGGTTTTTTCAACGGCGACGATGTCGCGAGGTTCTTCAACGACGCAAACCACGCCCGCTTCTCGGCGCGTATCGCTGCAGATTCCGCAGGAGTCACCTTCGGACACGTTGAAGCATGTCGTGCAAAAGCTGACGCGCTCTTTCACAATGAGAATGGAATTCGCTAACCGAGTGGCATCTTCGGTGGGCATCTTGAGCAAGTGAAACGCGATGCGTTGGGCCGACTTCGGGCCAACACCAGGAAGGCGACCGAGTTCATCGATGAGATCCTGAACCGGACCGGCGTAGATACTCACGCTTGATCGTCCGGGTGGGGTGAATCGATTTCGATGATGTCATCGGGTGCTCCGAAAAGACCAAGGGCCTCGAGATCGACAAGACCGCCGAGGTCGCCGAGGTCGCCGAGGTCGGGCATAGCTGCGTTCTGAAATGGCCCGAGCACTTCTTGTTGCATCGCATCGATTTGCGCGAGCGCATCGTGAAATGAGGCAAGCACAAGATCTTCGAGCATGGCGACGTCAGAGGGATCGACTGCTTCGGGAGAAATCGAAACATTGAGCACCTGCATGCCACCGGTGACGCGAATGGCGACTGCGCCTCCGCCGGCTTGACCGACAAACTCGCGAGTAGCGGCATCGGCGCGAGCTTGCTCAAATTGCTGTTGCATCGCCATTGCTTGGCTAAGCATTGAGCCGAGATCGAATTGGTCAGACACGTGGGCTCCCGCAGGGGCGATGGGGTAGGGAATCAGTTTTCGTCGACGAGTTCGGCGCCGGGGAAGACCGCAGCAATGCGATCAGCCCCGGCAGAATTTGCGCCTCTGGCATTTCGGAGGTCGTCGAGATCGATGGATTCGTCGACGGGGTTTTCGTCGGTTGCGGCCCTGCGTGCAGCAGCGACACTGCGGGGCGCAGAAGGATCGGGAGCAGAGCCATCGACAACAAGTCGGATGGGAACTGGGGCACCGAAGTGTGTCGCTAATGCAGTTTCAACCTCGGAACGACATTCTTCGCAGCGAACCGCATGCGGCTCATTGGGCAATCCAAACACGGCGACTCCATCGACAACGTCGACCCAATGCCCACCGGAGAATCGAGCGCGAGAGCGCTGGGGAAGCGAGGGCAGAAGAGTGTCGCTCCAATTGCTCGTGAGATCGATGAGTGCCGGCATGGCGCCACCCTTAGCGGCGGGTGCGGTCGGTGCACTTGGCGCTGCTTCAATGATCGGCTCAGCGGCGGGTTCGGCGATCGGCTCAGGCGTGGGTTCAGCAACTGTTTCAGCAACTGGTGCAGGGGCGGGCGCTTCTGGCGGGCTGGGGGCCGCACTGGGGGCCGGTGCTGCGCCGGGACGACCAGGACGAGCGGGACGGCTCGGCGGGCGAGTGGCGGCGCGACTCGGTCGAACTGGTTCTTCGCCTCCTGTTCGACGGCGAAGTTCCTCGCGGGCAACATCGGCGGGACGACTACCCGCGGCGGGCATGGGACTGGAATCGACCTGCTCGTCGTCGGTGTCGTCGGCGATGGGAGGTGGGAGTGCGTTGGGTCGTGCGGGGCCCGGTGCCTTGGGTGCCGCGTCAGTCGAAACGACGACGCCATCGCGTTCGAGTCGTGAAATGCGATCGGCGAGTGATGACAGCGACACATCGGCATCGTCGCGAGTAAGTCGAACTAACGCGACTTCGAGTGGGATGCGTGGGTCGAGAGCGTCTTGAATACCCACGAATGCTTCGCCCAGTGCTTCGAGTGCACGCGTTGCGCCGGCCGCACCGAGGCGTTGGCCTTGTTCGGTGGCACGAGCACGATCGGTATCGGTCAGGCGAGAAAGGTCGGCACCAACCGATGCAAGGAAGACATCGCGTAGCCGTGCAATGAGAGCTTCGCCAAGAACCCGTGGATTGCGCCCACGCGAGAGCGCACCCTCGACGGCAATGAGCGCCCGACCGGTGTCGCGTTCGCACAATGCTTCGACAAGTTCATCGACAGCATCTTCAGAATCGGGGATACCGCCAGCGGCAACGACGCGATCGAGCGCAGAGAGCGTGTCGCGAGCAGAACCAGCGCCGACGCGCAAGACATAGGAGCGACCTTCAGATGACAATTCAAGGCCAGCGTCGGCGACGACGTAGTCGACAAGGCCCTCGAGATCGGCGGCCGAAAGCAGATGCACTTCAAAATGCTGCGTGCGGCTTCGGATCGTTGGAAGAACCTTCTGAGGGTCGGTTGTTGCCAAGACGAAGATGACATGTGATGGCGGCTCTTCAAGGGTCTTCAACAGTGCATTCGACGCCGCGGTCGAAAGCATGTGGACCTCATCGAGGATGTACACCTTGTAGCGACCAGGCGTAGCGAGTGACGCGCTTGAGATGAGATCGCGGATTGCATCGACGCCGTTATTGGAGGCGGCGTCGAGTTCGTGGACATCGAAACTGGTTCCCGCATCGATGGAAAAGCACGAGTCGCACACACAACATGGCTCGCCCGCTTCGGGATTCTGACAATTGAGAACCTTGGCAAGGATGCGAGCGGTTGAGGTTTTGCCGGTACCTCGGGGGCCAGAGAAGAGATAGGCGTGGCCCAGGCGATCTTCGGTGACGGCGTTGCGCAGCGCAGACACAAGGTGCTCTTGGCCACGAACCTCACTGAAGCGACTCGGGCGATAGCGGCGATAGAGCGACTGATAGGACATTGGTGGCGAGCCTACCGATCGGCTGGGACTGCCATTGCCCTGATCTGTGGGCAATGGGCGGGAAAAGACCCGCTCTCCCGTGTGACGGTCAGGCGACCTGCGGCACATCGGTGATCCCGTTGAGAGCTGCTGCCTTCCGGCCCTGACTCGATTCGCGGGTTCCGATTGCACAGGACCCGACCGCCACACGCGAGAGCGGGTCGGGAGGAACGATACCCTGTCGGCTCGGAACACCGTCCGGCACAAATGGATGGTCCCCGGGAGGGGTGCGAGAGCGGCCGAATCGGCACGCTTGGAAAGCGTGTGTGGGGTAACTCACCGTGGGTTCGAATCCCACTCCCTCCGCCAGCAAGTACAGACGAACGCAACGTGATCGGAGACCGAATGGGAGTTGCAACTGACACCCCCGAGTCCTCCGATCACGGGCTTTCTGATTTTGACCTCATGGGCTTGGCCCTAGAAGAAGCAAGGCTCGCCGGCGAACAAGGCGAAGTGCCGATCGGTGCTGTTGTGGTGATCGACGGCAAGGTCGTTGCTCGTCGTCATAACGAACGTGAGCAGTCACAGGACCCCACCTCGCATGCAGAACTCCTCGCCGTTCGAGACGCCGCGGCCGCCGTAGGTTCGTGGCGACTCGAGAATGCCACCGTGGTCGTCACTCTGGAGCCGTGCGCAATGTGTGCCGGGCTCATGGTGAACGCTCGTGTTGGCCGAGTGGTCTTCGGTGCACGGAGTTATGAAAATGGTGCCTGTGGTTCGCTGTATCAACTCGGCAGTGATCCTCGACTCAACCACGAGTTCGTGACTGTTGCCGATGTTCGAGCAGACGAGTGCAGCGAGCTGCTTTCGTCCTACTTTGCTGGCCTGCGCTGAACTCTTTCTGATCCTCAAGGCGCGTTGGCCCCTTTCGAACAGGGGCCACTAGTGTCGAAGACGGAAAGTTGCCAGAGCGGACGAATGGGGCGGCCTCGAAAGCCGTTGTGGCCTTCGGGTCACCGAGGGTTCGAATCCCTCACTTTCCGCCACCAATGCCGGCGCCCTCGGGCGCCGGTGGCGCGTTCGGCGCCGGGAGTGAATGCGCTCGGTCGGTCCTAACCTGAGCGGACCATGATGCCCAGTTCCCTTCACATGATGATGTCCGGAAATCGCGATGCGATTGCCAATGCATCAATCGGCCGCCGAACCGTTGTTCGGGTGCTCTCCTATGCCCGCCCCTATCGGTGGGCAATCTCTGCCTTCGTCTTTGTCATTGTTATTCAGGCCTTGCTTGGCCTCATACCGGCGTTGCTCTTCCGACAGATCATCGACTCGGCGATTCCTCAGGGAAATCGCGGACTCCTCCATGTTCTCGCCGCCATCGTGATCGCCGCAGCAGTGTTTTCTTCGGCGATGTCATTTTTTGAGCGCCTCTATTCATCCCGCATTGGTGAAGGTTTGATTTACGACCTTCGAGTGAAGTTGTTCGATCACGTTTCCGCAATGCCGATTGGTTTCTTCACGCGCACTCAAACCGGCGCACTCATGAGTCGCCTCAATAACGATGTCATCGGAGCTCAGCGCGCGGTAACGACAACACTCGGATCAGTCGTATCAAACGTCATCGTGCTCATCACCACGCTGGTCGCGATGTTCTACCTGGAATGGCGCCTCACGTTTATTGGAATCTTGGTTCTGCCAATTTTCATCATTCCGGCCAAGCGTGTTGGGCGTCGACTGTCGGCGATCACTCGTCGGGGGTTCGACCTCAATGCAGCGATGAACACTCAGATGACAGAACGGTTCAATGTCTCAGGTGCACTCTTAGTGAAGTTGTTTGGTAACCGAAAGCGCGAGACCAAACAGTTTTCTGACCGAGCCGCCGAAGTGCGCGACATCGGTATTCAGAGCGCGATGTACAGCCGAACATTCCTCATTGCACTCGCTCTCGTTGGAGCAATCGGAACTGCGCTGGTCTATTGGATCGGCGGGCAACTCGTTATTTCCGATGCCATCACTCTCGGCACGCTGGTTGCGTTAGCTGCATTGGTGACGCGTATCTACGAACCGCTCACCGCGCTTTCAAGTGCTCGCGTTGACATCATGACTGCTCTTGTTTCGTTCGACCGAGTTTTTGAAGTACTCGATCTTCGTAATTCGCTCGACGACAAGGACGATGCAGTCGATCTTCCGCCGTCAAAGGGTGCGATCGAGTTCGATCACGTCACCTTCCGCTATCCGTCAGGTGCTGAAGAGTCGCTTGCATCGCTCGAGATCGGTCTGAGCGGTTCGGTCGACGATGGCCCAGGAGCCGAAGTTCTTCATGACGTGTCTGCGTCGATTCTTCCGGGGCAGCTCATTGCGCTCGTAGGCCCTTCGGGTGCGGGAAAGACCACGATGAGCTCGCTGGTGCCGCGTTTGTACGACGTTTCCGAGGGTTCGGTGCGTATCGACGGGCACGACGTTCGCGATCTCACGCTCGATTCATTGCGCAGCGCTGTTGGTGTTGTGTCACAGGATCCCCATCTCTTTCACGACACGGTGGCGGAAAATCTTCGTTATGCACGGCCCGACGCAACCGATGCCGAAATAGTTGCTGCCTGTCAGGCCGCCCAAATTCACGATGTCATCGTTGGCTTTCCCGACGGGTACAACACCGTTGTCGGTGAACGTGGCCACCGTCTCTCTGGTGGAGAGAAACAACGTTTGGCGATCGCCCGAGTGTTGGTGAAGGCACCGGCCATCATCGTTCTCGATGAGGCCACGAGCCACCTCGATTCAGAAAACGAATCGCTTGTGCAACAAGCTCTTGCATCAGCACTTAAGGGAAGAACCTCGTTGGTCGTCGCCCATCGATTGTCAACGATTACCGGTGCCGATCAAATTCTCGTTCTCGAGTCCGGACGCATCGTCGAGCGTGGGCGTCATGAGGAACTGTTGGCCGCAGAAGGCTTGTATGCCGACCTCTATCGCACGCTGGTTCGTCAAGACCTCGAAGGCATCGAGATCTAAACGGTTATCCGTTTGCGAGCTCAGCTCGTAATCGAGGAAGAACTTCTGCCCCCAACGCAGCAATCTGCTCCCGAGCGGCTTCGGCAGCGATGCCGGGCGCATGAATTCGCAGGTTGATGCACGTGGTGTTCGTGGTTCGCAGAGCATCTGCGAGTTCTTGCGCGAGTGCGGCGCCGTCATCGCCACAGATCCATCCGTTATCTCGCCAGTGAGATAACGCCTCGGTTGTGGAATAGCTCTGATACACCTCGAACTGTGCTTCGAATGCTTCCTTGGGCGGCGGACCTAGCCACACGCGGCGAATGAGAATGCGCGGCGCTGTGCCGCCGGCTTCGAGATAGGCATCGGAAAGTGTTCGCAGGCGATCGGGGTTACTCCCGCCGTCGTAAATGACTCCTGCTCCAGCAGCCGCGGATCGGCGCACCGCAGTGGGACTCATGGCCGTGCTGATCACGGGGATGGGCTGCGTTGTGAGTTCGCGTAACGCTCGGTCACCGTCGATGACGCCGAGTCCGCGACCAGAAAGCATCTCGACGAGGCGCGGAAGATCGCGTTTGAAAACGTCAACCGCTTTGCTTTGGTCGATGTCCATTGCTTCAAAGTCGAGCGGCAATGAACCCGAACCGACGCCGATGCCAACGCGACCGGGGAAGCGCGCGTTGAGCCAGGCGACTTCTTCCGCCAACATCGCAACCGGGCGTAGCGGAAGGAGTACCGGACAGGCCGCCGCCCATCCTTTGGCCATGGAAGCGAGTTGAAAGCCGCTGATCTGCAAAGGGTTCGGCAAATAGCCGGCGAACCCTCCGTGATGTTCCGATGTCATAACCCCATCGAAACCAGCGTCAGCGGCGATCGCTGCTTGTGTGCACAACTGATCGACGATGGTGACGGCATCGAGTTCGTTGTGAGGATAAAGGCGAAGCGAGATCGATCCGTCGGCAAAGACGGCGGTGGAGTCGGATCGAGGAGCCATCCCCGGAGGATACGACTCCCGGAATGCGGACGCAGGGGTGTGGGTCGTCCTACGCTCCGGCCATGGCATCTTCGGACCCGACAGAGATCGTTGAACGATTGTGGGCACATGAGCAGATCCGTCAACTGGCCTCGCACTACGCCGTTGCGGTGGACTCCCGCGATCTCGATGCACTCGTTCTGCTCTTTGTCGACGACGTTCGGGTTGGACGAGACACCTTCGGCCGCGAAGCGTTGCGCGCGTCGTTCGCGGAATCCCTAGGCGCAATCGGAATCTCGATGCTGAATGTGGGGACTCACGCAATTGATTTGGTTGATGCTGATCACGCAACCGGTCAGGTGTATTGCCACGCACAGATCCAAGACGGCGAGCGCTGGATTCACCAATTCATTCTTTACCGCGACGCCTACGAACGGCGCGACGGCCAGTGGCTCTTCGTTCGCCGCGTCCATGAACTTTGGTACGGCGAAGAAGCGCCGAATTCACCGATGTCATTGCCGGCTGCGGAATGGCCGAAGAATCACGATGGGCTCGGCACGGTTCCTAGTTCCTGGCCGTCATGGACAACATTTTGGGCCAATCGCGCGTAAGCGGATCCCGTCGTTACTCCCGGCGCATTCCTCTTCGATCGCTAGCGTGACGGTATGAGAGTTGCGTTTGTGACCACAAGTGATCTCGACGCGATTCACGACGACGTCGACCTTCCACTGCAAATCATCGCCTTTGCCAATGCCGGAATCGATCTCGTTCAAGCGGCATGGGAAGACGAAACGATTGCTTGGGATTCGTTTGATCTGATCGTGGTTCGAAGTCCATGGAATTACGTCGAGAAGCTCGACGCGTTTCGAAAATGGCTGGGTGATCGGCGCGGGCTTAGGACGTTTCACAACCCCGTCGAACTCATCGACTGGAATATCGACAAGCGCTACCTCGCTGATCTTGCGCAACGAGGAGTGCCAGTCGTTCCGACAGCCTTTGTGTATTCGATCGAAGAGTTTCGATCAGCAGCGGCATCCCTTGGCAGCGCAGAAATTGTGGTGAAGCCATCGGTGTCTGCCGGGAGCCGGTTGACCGGTCGCTTTCTGAAGGCTGATCGGGCCGCTGAACTGCTCGCCAGCGAAATCCTTGCCAACGACCTAACGGTGATGCTTCAACCGTTTGCAGCGCGGATCGATTCCGAAGGCGAAATTGGAACGGTGCTCTTCGACGGGATGATTTCCCACTCGTTCAACAAAGCAGCGTTGCTCGCTGAAGGCGGTCAGCTCGTGGGCGGTGAGTATCAGGAGCAGATCACGTCAGTGCGAACTCCCGACGACGTACGAGTCGTTGTTGATGCAGCGGCGAACGCCGCAACGGAGATTGCTCGCGAGCGCAGTTGGATCTCAACGCACGAGCAACTTCTCTATGGCCGATACGACGTGGTCCGTCTCGATGACGGATCACCAGCGCTCCTCGAAGCGGAACTTTTTGAGCCCTGTTTTTTCTTACCGACTGACGTAGATGCTGCCGACCGAGTCGTTGGCGCGGTTCTTCGTCGACTCAGCGCCTAATTCAGGAAGGGCTGGCGAGCGTGCCGCCAAAGATCTGCCAAGCAAGAGCGCTCTTCGCAACAAGGCTGAGTACGAGATACACCTTTTCACCGTAGAGGTAGTCGGTGAACTTTCCCTTACCTCGGTATTGCAGCCATTGATTGAGAGCGAAGCAATTGAACAAGAGGAACAGCGAAATCACGATTCCGTAAACGAACGGTGGTACTCCATCGGCATTTACGGGAATGCCGTTGATCATCGTGTTGTCGGTTGCTGAAGTGACAAGCCCGATGACGATTGCGATCCACGGGACGATGCCGGCAATGCAGCCGAAGATGAATGGCCACCAGTTCACAGACTCCCGATTTTGGTTGACCTGTTCCATCACAAGCCCGAACAAAATCATCGCGGCGTTGACGCCGAAGATGGCGATGATGGCGTAGAGGTTATTGATGCCATTCAAGAGCGCGATCAGCACGATCATGATTGACGCGCTCACC